>NZ_KV793495.1:0-149406 GCF_001808475.1 Klebsiella sp. HMSC09D12
TACCAGTACGACGACGCCACATACCCCGGCGACGCCGCGTAACACTCACTAAAACCCCTTTCAACTTTATTTCGCATAAGCCCTCAATCCCTTGAGGGCTATTTTTTTTGGAGCAAATAATATGGCTGGATTTGACCCGGCACTGGGAAGCAATACACCGGCGGTGCTGCTGGATAACGCTACTCGTCTGGATAAACTGGTGAACTCGGACGAACTGACCGTGCCTGATCGTGCAGGTGTTGACCTGGACTCCTGGCGCGGAATGATGGCGAAAAACGATGAGGTCAGGCAGAACATCATCCCTCTGAGCAAACAGTACATGACATTAGCTGAGGCGCAGGCGGATATCGCGAATATTCCGGTGGGCTCTACGACGTATTACCGCAGCCCGGACGACAGCGCGCTCGCAATCGAAGTCATGAACGTTGGCGGGACGCTGCAGCCTACCGGGCGAAAAATGCCATCCGCAATGCCAATGGGTTACCAGTCTGCTACAGCTGTGAGTAGCGGTGCGGCTAATACCATTGCTATCACTATCCCCGGATTATTAGTGGATGGCAGTTTGATTTATTTCCTGTCTCCTATTTTGAATACGGCGGCTGTTAGCGTTACCGTGACGGACTCGAAAGGCAATAGCGTGACTCGCTCTGTGCTAAGAAGGGCTAACGCCGTCCTGGTTGGTGGTGAGCTGATTCAATATAACCCAGTGCTAATGGTTTACCGTGGCGCACCAACTGATAATTTCATGTTGATAGCGTCCGGGGCTACGGCGTCGGAGGTAGCAGCCAGCCTTACCGCATACAAGACCACTAATGATGCCCTGACCGCCACCCTGAAAAATCAGGTGCCTTTCCC
Organism: Klebsiella sp. HMSC09D12; assembly: GCF_001808475.1. Taxonomy (NCBI): domain Bacteria; kingdom Pseudomonadati; phylum Pseudomonadota; class Gammaproteobacteria; order Enterobacterales; family Enterobacteriaceae; genus Klebsiella; species Klebsiella sp. HMSC09D12. The sequence continues at coordinate 856 of NZ_KV793495.1, forward strand.
GGTGACAGTTAGCAGCGTTGCCGATGACATTTACACGGCAACATCTTCTATCACCAATGGCGAGCTACAGAATGGGCGACTGTTCCTGTTTACGCCACCATCCGCAAATACAACACGCACCCCCAAGCTGAAACTCAATGCGTGGGGTGCCTATAACATTACCCGAATTGACGGCGGGCAGGTTGCTGCCGGAGACCTGGCATCAGGCCGGGCGCATCTGCTGCACTGGCATGCAGGGGCTAATCAGTTTCGGGTAATGACGTATGCCGATGAGCGAACAAAAATTTACGGGACGGTTCTTCGCGCAACCATGACCAGCGATGCCAGTACGCCGAATGATTTGTCTGTCACGGTCGATGGTTATATCGACAATGGCACGTTGGTAGTATTGGAACCACCAGCAACGAACACTGGCGCGGTGGCTGTTACTGTTGTTGACAGGTACGGCAATCAGATTGTGCGCAGTGTGTTTAAGGGCGCAAACGCGCCGCTGACAGGTGGGGAGATAAAGTACGCAGAGCCAGTTTTGCTGATGTATCGCGGAGCACCGCAAAACAACTTCAAAATCATTTCGTCCGGCGATTTGTCCACTCCCGTGGCAAAACTCCAGTCGGATGTGGAGGCTCTCAAAACCTCCTTCACCGACCCGTATGTGAAGCTGGCGAAAAAACTTATCGGCGATGGTACGACTGCAAATACCGGGCCGTTTGGTTCGATATCGTTCACAGCCGGGGTAAGAACCACCGTTAAAAAACGGTTGATATTCACCTCAGTCGGCTCGTCAGTCGGTGTTGGGGCGGGTTCCACCGGTGGCGGTGTTGCAGGTGCGCCATTCGCGCCGAACACGCTGTTCGTCGAGGCCATGAAAGCGCAATTAGCTGGGTACGGGAATTTTGAGTTTATCGATGATAACCAGTGCATTCCCACTCAGGCGCTCCAGCAGTTTTCCGCGCAACTTCAGAACTCGCCATACTTCACCAGCACAAACGAAGAAGACTGGCCTGATTTTATACTCATTGTTGGCGGCATGAATGACGCACCCGTCGGGAACTTTAACAACGGACTAACGTTCCCTGAGCAACAAGGAAAACTTGAAGCTCTGATAGATGAGTGTAAAGCCAAAGGCGCGGTAGTGATTGTTGCTACCAGCCCGCACCACAACCCATTAAGCACGTCTGTTACGGCTATGGACTTAGGCAGCCTGAACGTTTCGTGGCCTGTCAGGACGTTCAACGTTGACACAAACTATACCTTTGATGCGGCAGCGCGAACCATCAATGGTGGGGCATTCTCCTACGGGACAGGCAACGCCGCTACCAGCTGGGGCGGCCAGATTCTGCGGGTAGGGCATACGCTCCGTATATTGAGTGGCGACAACGCTGGTGATTACACCATCGCAGCCATCTCTGAGGACAGGAATACCATCACTGTGGCCGAATCTTTCCCCGCTTCGGGTCTTATGAAAACGACCATCCGCCATATCGGGCTTAACAGCATGAAAGAGGAGGTGCTCGACCCACCACCATCACGGTCATTTGTCGAGCGGGACTGGTCTGGAAGCGGCATCAAAACAGTCGGCGCAGCGCGGTTCGGCATGGTCAACAGCATGTTCCGGTCTGTGGCGAGGGACAAAGCGGTATTCCTGATGGAATGTGAAATACCGTGGTTCCGGGATGGCGTTGAAGCGCATGGTTGGGCGGCGCTGTTCGACGGTACGAACTACAACCACCCGAATGACCTCGGCTATACCGTCAGTTACAAGGCTGGCGCAGATGCAGCGGCATTTAGTCTGTGCAAACTGATTTACGGCGAAAAATACTACTTACCTGCGTAAGGAATCATTATGTCATTTAAATTGTCAGTATTAAAAACAGTCCAGATTCATTATCTCGGTGGATATCTCTGCGACAAGGATGTTGAAATAGATTTAATTTATGCAGTTGAAAGCGTCCGTCAGGATGACACTGGTCAGGTAAAAGCAACATTGTCAGTGCGTTATGATGACAATGCAAAGGTCATCGTAGGTGATTACCCTATTTCGCTGGATACCTCATCATCAAAATCCTGGGCAGAGCAGGCTGAAATACAGATTATGGACATGGCAGAATTTTCACAATAAATCTACAATTTTAAAATTGGGCGGCAGCTAATCAGGAAATTAGCTGCCGTAAATATTGCTATTACCTAACCCTTATAGGGTATTTTAGATACGTCGACTTTAATGTTAAGATTGCGCTCACTAATTATGTTAGAAATACTAATGGCATTGATTTGTGAATTGGGTCCAGGACCAACAACAATCTTCTTGATTGGTATGAACTTATAGGTGTTGGTTCTTTCATTTGTCCCGATTGATATATATGGCGTTAGAAGCTCTTGATTGTTTCTAAAATTCACTAATGACCTGTTAGTTACAGTGTTAATTGCTATTCTAAATTCATTCTCCTCAGAAAAACCACTATCTTTAAAAAATGGCAGCGTTCTAATTAGAAGTGAACCTATTACTCCTGATTTCCCTAATTCCGAAGAGAGAAAAATTTCAGAAAGTGAACCGAACATCTCAAGTTCACTGGTTATAATGTCGTAAATTTTTTTCGCACCTTTGTGATTCTTTGGTGATACGTAGTTAACAAGACCATGTACTACATCAAATGAAGTTGAGTGACAGGATTCACCTTTGTATTCATGTTTATATTGTTGGGCTGAATAGATAAAGTCAATCAGTTTTTCACTATCAAAAACGATACAAATACCTTGTTTCGGTTTGCTGTAACCTCTCCACTGGCTTAATAAATCAGATGCATCCCTGTATTTTCCATCTGCGTATATGCCTGCATAAAAGCACGTTACGTATATATCTTCCATTCCTGGGGTTATTTGCAAGTTGACTTGCTTCTCAATTTCATCTATCCATCTTGAATCTAAATTGGATTCTTCTCTCAATTTATCGAGCGACTGTTTAACGCAATTAATACCATGCAGTAGTTCGGTGCTATCGTTTAAATATCTAAGGTGAGAAGCCCAAATAGCATTTCCTTCAATTATACCAAGAAGGCTATCTAAAGTAGTGTAATGACATAATTCCATAAGTTAACCTTTTAAATTAAATGCCGATACTTTTATGATGTTAGTTGCTGTGTGTGTTAACTGCAATCTTATTTCCATGAGTACTCTTACGGAGATAGAGCGAGAACTGATTACGGATGGGCCCTTAGCCTGACTGGCTGCAGCACGAGAACGCGGCAGGATAGGCGGTCGTCGTAAAATCATGACCCGCACAATCATCAACAGGGCGGAAGGAATGTTAATTGCTGGAGCAACCCGCCAGCAGATAGCAGATGTCATCGGTTGAGGCATCAATACGTTACGTCTGTGCAGATAATTGATAGCCACTGCCAATATTGATCTGCTGCATACATGCATTTACTGTATTTGTATACAGTACATTTGATAGGGGGAAGTATGCCGCGTTTATACGAAATCGAGACAGCTTGCCGGAACGCAATAGATATCCTGCCTAACGGAAAGCGCATCCTCACCACCAGGCGATTTCTGCAGGAACTGGAGAGATATAACTGGCACTGGTCGCCACGCCAGGCTAACCAGTGGATAGAGCACTATGTGACGACATTCCGGGATGTCTCAACGCAGGAAGGCGATGAGCGCACGTTCCAGTTATACAACCCGAACGGAGGGCTATAACGTGGGATTTCCGTCGCCAGCTGCAGACTATGTAGAAGTACGACTGACCGTCGATAAACTCTGCGGTACCGGCCCAAATACTAGGCTCGTTCAGACAGAAACTGGTTACACCGTAATCGATGTCTCCGGTAAACCAAAGCAAGGAGATACCGTTTTAATTCAATACGGCGGCGGCACTGATTTTGCAAAAATTATGGGCCGGGCATTTATTACAAGAGACGGGGAGGCTCTGGAAGGCGAGGCTTTGGATGATGTTACAGTTGTCGGGGTGGTGACATTCGTCATCAATCGAGCTTGGCCTAATGATGACGAATGTCCTGTCATATAAAGTCAACGGATTGTGTGTACATAAACGAGTACAATGAAAGTGACTTATTTTGATATTTATCTTTATAAAACAATCTATTAAATTGTTTTATAATTATATCCATTTAACTAAGGGGACATGGCGCCGGGATTATAGCGTTATTTTCGGCGCACGTTAAGCTTGCGCGGCCCAACTGCTTAATCTATAGCCATTTAGCGCTTTTTTCTCTCTTCAGCCGCACGGGCTTTCTTCTCGTGGCTCATATCATTACGGATCTGAGCATGGCTTAATAACGCGAAAATAAAGGTCCCACCGCAGATGTTTCCGGCAAGGGTCGGGAGCGCGAACGGCCAGATGAATTCCTGCCACGGCAGCGTGCCGTTGAACACCAGGTAGAAAATCTCGACGCTGCCCACCACAATATGCGTAGTGTCCGCCAGGGCGATAAGCCAGGTCATCAGGATGATGACGATAATTTTCGCGGAGCCTGCGGCGGGAAACATCCACACCATGGTTGCGACCAGCCAACCGGAGATAATCGCATTGGCAAACATCTCCAGCGGAGGGTTTTGCATCACCTTCAGGCTGATTTTAAGAAAGGCTTCGCGAGTCGGTTCATCGAACACGGGCATGACATCGAACGCCCATGCTGCGATAGCGGTTCCAATTAAGTTACCCGCCAGTACAACACCCCATAAACGTAACAGCAGGCCGATATTGCTGAGCGTGGGTTTATGCATAATCGGCAGGACGGCGGTGACGGTATTCTCGGTGAACAGCTGTTGCCGAGCGAGAATGACGATAACAAAGCCAAAGGTGTAGCCGAGATTTTCCAGCAAAAAACCGCCGGGCAGCTCGCTGAGATGGACATGGAATATGCCTTTGGCAACCAGCGAAGCCCCCATTGAGAGTCCTGCTGCAATCGCTGACCAGAGGAGCGCCATGGCATCGCGCTCAAGCTCTTTCTCTCCTTCCTGGCGAATCACTTCATGCGTAGCCATCGCCTGTGAAGGCAGGCGTTCTTCATCCACCTCAATTTCTTCACCATTCTGTTTTTCTTCACTTTCAACCTCAACATCTTCACTATCATGGTGAGTTTGCGGCTTCATAACTTTTCCTCAACGGCTGGTCTTTATTATAATCGTAGAGCGGTTTCGGTTATTTGGAGTGGATAAGCTCCTAAATTCTTTGTAATGACAAGATTAGCAATACGGAAATTGCAAAATGTGTATAGAATCGGGGGCATCAACAACGATGCCAAAAAAGGCTATGCTGAAAGCAGGCACATGCTTACGGGCGATATCTTAATGGAGGCGGCTGTCCTCGGATAACCCCCAGCGATAGCTAAAATTAACAGGGAGATACCTATGAATTTTCGCCTGTCGGCGCTTGCGCTTGGCGCCACATTGCTGGTGGGGTGCGCCAGTTCTGGTTCTGGCGATCTACCGCAGGGGCGTTCAGATCCGCTTGAAGGTTTTAACCGAACCATGTTCAACTTCAACTACAATGTTGTCGATCCTTATGTTCTTCGGCCTGTTGCCGTGGCGTGGCGAGATTATGTACCGCAGCCGGCGCGTAATGGTCTGAGCAATTTTACCAGCAACCTTGAAGAACCTGCGGTAATGGTGAACTCCTTCCTGAAGGGCGATCCCTATAAAGGTATGGTGCACTTTACGCGTTTCTTCCTGAACACTCTCCTCGGGATGGGTGGGCTGGTTGATGTAGCGGGAATGGCGAATCCAAAACTGCAGCGCGTTGAGCCTGCTCGCTTCGGTAGCACCCTGGGTCACTATGGCGTGGGATACGGCCCCTATGTGCAGTTGCCTTTCTACGGCAGCTTTACGCTGCGTGATGAGGGCGGTGATATGGCTGATGACTTGTATCCGGTTCTTTCCTGGCTGACATGGCCGATGTCTATTGGTAAATGGATGGTAGAGGGAGTCGAAACCCGCGCGCAGCTGCTGGATTCCGATGGCTTGCTCCGTCAGTCCTCCGATCCGTATATCCTGATGCGTGAAGCTTACTTCCAGCGTCATGATTTTATCGCCAACGGCGGTAAACTTTCTCCGAATGAGAACCCCAACGCTCAGGCGATTGAAGGCGATCTCAAAGATATCGATTCACAGTAACCGTCGGGTTGAAAGTAAAAAGGGTGAACATGATGTTCACCCTTTTTTGTTGCTGCTGTTGATTAGAAACGGTAGTTAAAGTTCGCGCCGTACAGCCAGGCTTTACCTTCTGATTTAAAGGTATACGGCCCTTCTGTAAACTCGACGTGCTGACCGTGCATATAGGACACACCGACGTCGACGGAAGCGTCTTTATTAAAGGCGTAAGTCGTACCGGCGCTGAGCCACAGGCGATCCTGATCCGGGATAGAGATGGAACGATTGGAAGCCGGAACCGGGCTATCATCAAAGGCGATACCGGTACGGAAGGTCCAGTTATCGTCATGGTAATAGGTGGTACCCAGAGCGATACGATAGGAATCTTTAAAACCTTCGTCTTTATAGAACAGCGTTTCGCCGCCGCTGGTTTTGGTGGCTTTCAGCTCCTGGAACTGGCTCCAGCTGGTATAAGCCAGGCTGTAGTGAACGGCCCATTTTGGCGCTACGCGGTTATAACCTGAGATTTCCCACATTTCGGGCAGATTCAACGTCAGAGAACCGCCGATTGTCGAACCACCAGTGCCGTAAGGCAGTCCCAGACCGAGGGCAGAGTTAATAGGGTTGAGGGATGACGGCAGACTGCTCTTATAATCTCCGTCAAAATCAACTTTGACTTCAGAGCGGTAGGTTAAGCCGTAGCGGTTGTTTTTATCGACTTCATATAAAATGCCTGCATTCCAGCCGAAGCCCCACTCATCACCCTTCAGACGAGCGATTTGCGTATCGCGGCTGATACCGCCAGCCTGTTGACCAATTGCCGCGGCCTGGGCCGGAGAGAGTTTGCCTGCTTTCACCATTCCCGGTAGCTGTGCGCCGATAATATCCGGTAAATCGCCCGCGTAGCGCTCTAGTTTAGCTCTGGCATAGACGGCGTCAAAGCCTAAACCAAAGCTCCAGTGATCGTTGAGACGATAGGCGCCGCTCAGATTGAGGTTGAGGGTTTCGAGGTCGGTTGTACCGCCCATTGAGCCCGCGGCAAAATCATTGTTGAACTCGGTGGCTAAACCATAGTTAGACGTCAGAGAAGCCCCCCAGCCAAACTGGTCGTTAATCGGCGCCACAAAGTGCAGATTGGGTACCCATGCGGTTGGTGCGATATTGTCCTGGCTGGCGTCATTACCGATAACTGAACTGCCGGTGACGTTGACATCAGGATCGACAAAAATAGCGCCGCCCGAGAAAGTCGGACGGTCGAACATCATAATCAATGCCGGGTTACGGCTGACGTTTCCAGCATCGTCAGCAATAGCTCCTTCACCTGAATAGGCGCGACCAAGGCCCGATGAAGAGAATTCGTTTAACTGAAAGCCTGCCGACCAGGCCTGGCTTGAAACAAGTGCTACAGCCACTGCAAGGGCAGATTGGGTAAGGCGGGTTTTCTGGCTCATGCCCATAACCTCATAGAGTTATTTTTATTTAAACAATGTTACATGCTGTAACAGGAGCGCGAAGTGTAGGGTCTGCTTTACGACAGAGAAATCAGACCAGTGCGCTGAGTATAGGTCTGACCAGATGATATGTTGCAAGTTTGTTTATAAGTTTTTTCAATTGTGATCTAAGAAACGCGATCCAGTTGGCAAATTTGCCGGGGTACCCGCAATCCAAAGTAGGCACTTTTTGTTTTGGATCATTTTTAAGTGTGATTTCGGTCACTTATCTCCTTTGTCGCCATTAACGACTGGAGGCAGGCATGCCCCGGGCGTAAAATAAGCACATTATTTGTCTGGCACCCTGAGTGCATATACAGAGGAAATCTACGATGAGTAAATGCAGTGCTGATGAAACCCCGGTTTGCTGCTGTATGGATGTTGGTACCATCATGGACAACACCGATTGCACCGCATCTTATAGCCGCGTGTTTGCGAACCGCGCCGAAGCGGAAGAAATGCTTGCCGCATTGAGTGAAAGAGCGCGTAACGTTGAATCGGAGCCGTGCAAAATCACCCCGACCTTTACTGAAGTTGATGGCGGCGTGAAGCTGGATATCGATTTCGTGTTCAGCTGCGAAGCTGAAACCCTGATTTTCCAGCTCGGCCTGCGTTAATCCCTTCCCAAACGCTCCTCCTCGCAGGGGCGTTATCTTTTCTAATCAATGTGTTTTGGTTCGCACTTTTTCTGTTCCCCGATTGGCTTAATGTAAAATATTAGTTAAAACTGTTATCAGGTCAGACCACTTTGTTTTATCGGTTAACAGGGGAGCGTTATGAGTCAGGCATTACCGCTAGTCACCCGTCAGGGCGATCGTATCGCCATCGTCAGCGGTTTACGTACGCCGTTTGCCCGGCAGGCGACGGCTTTCCACGGCGTTCCAGCCGTTGATTTAGGTAAGCTGGTGGTCGGCGAAATGCTGGCTCGCAGCAATATCCCCGCGGATATAATAGACCTGCTGGTATTTGGTCAGGTGGTACAGATGCCGGAAGCACCGAACATCGCGCGGGAAATTGTGCTGGGTACCGGTATGAGCGTACATACTGATGCCTATAGCGTCAGTCGCGCCTGTGCGACCAGCTTTCAGGCGGTGGCCAACGTCGCGGAGAGCCTGATGGCGGGAACCATTCATGCAGGCATCGCCGGCGGGGCCGACTCCTCTTCCGTATTGCCCATTGGCGTGAGCAAAAAACTTGCCAGAACGCTTGTTGATGCCAACAAAGCCCGCACTTTGGGACAGCGCCTGAAGCTCTTTTCCCGGCTGCGTTTCCGCGATCTTCTCCCTGTGCCACCAGCTGTTGCCGAATATTCCACCGGTCTGCGGATGGGCGATACCGCTGAGCAGATGGCGAAAACGTGGGGTATCACGCGTGAGCGGCAGGATGCGCTGGCGCTTCGTTCGCACCAGCTTGCGGCGAGGGCCTGGGAGGAAGGGAAATTAACGGCAGAAGTCATGACTGCCTACTCGCCGCCGTTCCGTGAACCTCTGGAACAGGATAACAACATCCGTAAGAATTCAACGCTGGCAGATTACCAAAAGTTACGTCCGGCCTTCGATCGCAAACACGGTAGCGTGACCGCCGCTAACAGTACGCCGTTAACCGATGGGGCGGCGGCGGTGATCCTGATGACCGAATCCCGGGCTAAAGCGCTTAGGTTAATACCGCTGGGCTACCTGCGCAGCTACGCTTTTACCGCGATTGATGTTCGTCAGGATATGCTGCTGGGTCCGGCGTGGTCGACGCCGCTGGCGCTGGAAAGAGCCGGGCTGACGCTGGCCGATTTAACCCTGATTGATATGCATGAAGCCTTTGCTGCGCAAACGCTGGCGAATTTGCAATGCATGGCCAGCGATCGATTTGCCCGTGAGGTGCTTGGCCGCTCGCAGGCTATCGGCGAAGTCGATGAGAGCAAATTCAACGTGCTTGGCGGTTCGATTGCCTACGGCCATCCCTTTGCCGCCACCGGCGCGCGAATGATTACCCAAACGCTGCATGAACTGCAGCGTCGCGGCGGAGGGTTTGGGCTGGTTACCGCCTGCGCGGCGGGTGGGTTGGGTTCAGCTATGGTTCTGGAGGCCGAATGATGGAAACCGTGTCGGCATTTACGCTTGAGGTTCGCCCGGACAATATCGCTGTCATCACCATTGACGCGCCAGGTGAAAAAATGAACACCCTGAAAGCTGAGTTCGCCAGCGAGGTGCGGGGAATTATCCGTCAGCTCCGCGACAATAAAGAACTGCGCGGCGCGGTATTTATTTCCGCAAAAGCGGATAACTTTATCGCCGGGGCCGATATCAACATGATTGCCCGCTGTCATTCCGCTCAGGAAGCGGAGGCGCTGGCCCGTCAGGGGCAGCAAATCATGGCCGAGATCCACGGGCTCCCCATTCCAGTGATCGCCGCAATTCACGGCGCATGCCTGGGCGGAGGCCTGGAACTGGCGCTGGCCTGCCACGGGCGGGTATGCAGCGATGATAATAAAACCCGGCTTGGCCTGCCGGAAGTTCAGTTGGGCCTGCTGCCAGGTTCTGGCGGCACCCAGCGTTTACCGCGATTAATTGGCGTCAGCAGCGCGCTGGAGATGATCCTGACCGGCAAACAGCTTCGCCCGCGCCAGGCTCTGAAGGCGGGACTGGTCGATGAAGTGGTGCCACAGACCATCCTGCTACAAACCGCAGTTGAACGGGCTCTTAAAGGTCGTCCGGCAAGCCGTACCGTCCCGGCGCGCGAACGTATTCTCGCAGGACCTCTCGCCCGCAGCCTGCTGTTTCGTCTGGTAGCGAAAAAGACGCATCACAAAACCCAGGGCAACTACCCGGCAACTGAGCGCATTCTGCAGGTGATTGAAACCGGACTGGCGCAGGGCTGCAGCAGCGGATACGCAGAAGAAGCCCGCGCTTTTGGCGAGCTGGCGATGACGCCGCAATCGCAGGCGCTACGATCGATTTTTTTCGCCAGCACCGATCTTAAAAAAGATCGCGGTGCGGATGCGCAGCCCGTCGCGCTGCGTAGCGTGGGCATTCTTGGCGGAGGACTGATGGGGGGCGGCATCGCCTACGTCACCGCATGCAAAGGAGAATTGCCGGTCCGCATTAAGGACATTCAGCCGCGCGGGATAAATCATGCATTGAAATACAGTTGGGATCTGCTCGATAAACAGGTGCGCCGCCGCTATCTGCGCGCCAGCGAGCGCGATCGCCAGATGGGGTTGATTACCGGTTCGCTGGATTACCAGGGCTTTGCCCATCGCGATGTGGTGATCGAAGCGGTATTTGAAGATCTGGCACTCAAGCAGAAAATGGTCAGCGAAGTGGAACAACACTGCCACCCGGAGACGATCTTTGCCTCTAATACGTCGTCTTTACCGATCGCAGAGATCGCGGCGCAAGCGAGCAGACCGCAGCGGGTTATCGGCCTGCACTTTTTCAGCCCGGTAGAAAAAATGCCGCTGGTCGAAGTGATTCCACATCGTGGTACCGATCGGCAGACTATTGCCACGGTGGTAAAGCTGGCGAAGCTGCAGGGGAAAACGCCGATTGTCGTCGCGGATAAAGCCGGATTTTATGTTAACCGAATTCTCGCGCCCTATATTAATGAAGCCATGCGCCTGTTAATAGAAGGGGAGCCGATCGATCACATTGATAAGTCGTTGATTCAATTTGGCTTTCCGGTAGGGCCAATTCAGCTTCTTGATGAAGTGGGGATCGATACCGGCACTAAAATTATTCCCGTTCTGGAGGCGGCATGGGGAGAGCGTTTTAGCCCGCCTGCAAACATCATTAGCGCAATTCTGAATGACGATCGCAAAGGGAGAAAAAATAACCGGGGTTTCTATCTTTATGCGGTAAAAGGGCGTAAAAGCAAAAAACGGCCCGACCCGGCGATTTACAACCTGCTGGGTATCGCTTCTCCACAGGCGCGCTTGTCCGCGCAGCAGGTGGCGGAACGCTGCGTCATGATGATGCTCAATGAAGCGGCGCGCTGCTTCGATGAGCAGGTTATTCGCAACGCTCGCGATGGCGATATCGGCGCCGTGTTTGGCATTGGCTTTCCGCCGTTCCTTGGCGGCCCGTTCCGCTATATGGATAGATTGGGTGCGGGGGAAGTCGCAGCGATTTTGCAGCGTCTGGCCGCACAATACGGCCCGCGTTTTACACCATGTGACACTTTGTTACACATGGCCGAGCAGGGGGCGGCCTTTTGGCCCGCTGATGAACGTACGACCTAAGTTGTGGTCAAAGAAGGTAAATCCGTTTGTGAATGGCGCAGTGCTTTGGCGATTTTGTAAGCGATAGTTGACTATACTTACGCCATTGAGGTAAAAAACAGCGTTTCATTCGTTGAATGGATCAGGCACAATGCCCGGCCACCGGGTCACCTGCGTATCGTCTACGTGGGTAAGACCGCGGTGCTTCTGGTTAACAAAAGCGGTGCAATATGCAAGTTTTTATCATGCGTCACGGCGACGCTGCCCTCGATGCAGCCAGTGACTCGGTTCGTCCATTAACCGTCTGCGGTTGCGATGAGTCTCGTCAGATGGCAACCTGGCTGAAAGGTCAAAAAGTGGATATTGAGCGAGTTCTTGTCAGTCCCTACCTGCGTGCAGAACAGACGCTGGAAATCGTTGGGGAGTGCATGAATCTGCCAAAAGATGTCGACGTGATGCCGGAACTCACGCCGTGCGGCGATGTTGGCATGGTCAGCGCTTATCTCCAGGCGTTGGCGAATGAAGGTGTGGCGACGGCGCTGGTCGTGTCCCACCTCCCTCTGGTGGGGTACCTCGTCTCAGAGCTGTGCCCGGGGGAAACTCCCCCGATGTTCACCACTTCGGCGATTGCCTGCGTTACGCTTGATGCCAGCGGCAAAGGCGAGTTCAACTGGCAAATGAGCCCCTGCAATTTGAAGATGGCGAAAGCTATCTGATTTCCTCCGGAGCCGACGTTTTACGGAAGCTCCGGCGGTTGCCACTCTTCAACTTCAATCAGTACCAGCAGTGCGGCGTCACCGCCGTACTCTTTTGGTGCCTGATGAAACGCCATGATATGCGGGTGCTGAGCCAGCCATAGCGGCGTTTGCTGTTTGAGAATATGCTTCCCATGCCCGTGCATTACGCAGGCGCAAAATACGTGCTCGCGACGGCAGGCGGCAATCAACGCCCCCAGCTCCTGCTTGGCCTGCTGCTGGGTCAAACCGTGCAGATCGAGAAACAGCTCCGGCGAATAATCACCCCGACGCAGTTTTTTCAGCTCAAAGTGGCTGACGTCCGCACGCACATACTTCACCGATCCTTCGGTATTCAGCAACGGCTGAAACTCATCGGAAAAGTAGTGGCTGTTATCGGCCTGCTCCTGGAGCAGCCGCTTGGGCGGTACTTCAGCGATTTTTTTGCGCTGCGGACGGTGAACAATGGTGTCCTGCTTAATCTGACGAGTGCCGGTCATTAGCTGCCGGAACAATGCCTGATCCTCCTCGCTTAGCGTTGTTTTCTTTTTCATTACCTGGTCTCATTTTTTCTTTGCCGGTAGTTTACCCGACTCGCCACGCATCCAGGCAAGGAAAACCTCTTTTTCCCCCTCAGCGTGATGTAAGAATGCTGATTTATCCCCGTCTTCGTGGCAAACTAGCCGCCGAATTTATAGCAGAGCGTGCCCTGGGGGATAGCGTGGATAAAATTTTTGTTGATGAAGCCGTTAATGAGCTTCATACCATTCAGGACATGCTGCGTTGGGCGGTTAGTCGCTTCAGCGCTGCAAATATCTGGTACGGACACGGTACCGACAACCCGTGGGACGAAGCGGTGCAGCTGGTGATGCCGTCGCTGTATCTGCCGCTCGATATTCCGGAAGATATGCGCACCGCGCGCCTGACTTCCAGTGAGAAACACCGCATCGTTGAGCGCGTGATTCGCCGCATTAACGAACGCATTCCGGTCGCTTATCTGACCAACAAAGCCTGGTTCTGCGGACATGAGTTTTACGTCGATGAGCGCGTGCTGGTGCCGCGCTCGCCGATTGGCGAACTCATTAATAACCATTTTTCCGGCCTGATTGACCACTATCCGCAGCACATCCTCGATATGTGCACCGGCAGCGGCTGTATCGCTATCGCCTGCGCTTACGCTTTTCCGGAAGCGGAAGTCGATGCGGTCGATATTTCCCCTGATGCGCTGGCCGTTACCGAGCAGAACGTAGAAGACCATGGCTTAATTCACCACGTGACGCCAATTCGCTCCGATCTGTTCCGCGACCTGCCGAAGGTGCAATACGATCTGATCGTCACTAATCCGCCGTACGTCGATGAAGAAGATATGTCCGACCTGCCGGGTGAATATCGTCATGAACCGGTTCTCGGCCTGGCGTCCGGTAGCGATGGCCTGAAGCTAACTCGGCGGATCCTGGCCTGCGCGCCGGATTATCTCAGCGATGACGGTATCCTGATTTGTGAAGTCGGCAACAGCATGGTACATCTGATGGAACAGTATCCTGACGTTCCATTTACCTGGCTGGAGTTTGAAAACGGCGGCGATGGCGTCTTTATGCTGACTAAACCGCAGCTGATTGCCGCCCGCGCGCATTTCGGCATCTATAAAGACTAAAACAACACGCAAACATAACGACAAGAACGGAGCCGTGATGGCAGGAAACACAATTGGACAACTCTTTCGCGTCACGACGTTTGGCGAATCGCACGGCCTGGCGCTGGGCTGTATCGTCGACGGCGTACCGCCCGGCATTCCGCTAACCGAAGCCGATCTGCAGCACGATCTCGATCGCCGACGTCCGGGAACATCGCGCTATACTACCCAGCGCCGCGAACCGGACCAGGTTAAAATCCTCTCCGGCGTATTCGAGGGGGTGACTACCGGGACCAGCATTGGTCTGCTGATTGAGAATACCGATCAGCGTTCTCAGGATTACGGCGCGATTAAAGACGTTTTCCGCCCGGGTCACGCTGACTACACCTACGAACAGAAATATGGCCTGCGCGACTATCGCGGCGGCGGTCGTTCCTCTGCCCGTGAAACCGCTATGCGCGTGGCTGCCGGAGCGATTGCCAAGAAATTCCTCGCCGCGAAATTCGGGATTGTGATTCGCGGCTGCCTGACCCAGATGGGGGATATTCCTCTGGCTATCAAAGATTGGGAACAGGTTGAACAAAACCCGTTCTTCTGTCCGGATCCAGAGAAAATTGAAGCGCTCGATGAACTGATGCGCGGCCTGAAAAAAGAGGGCGACTCCATCGGAGCGAAAGTAACCGTGGTGGCCGATGGCGTTCCGCCGGGGCTCGGTGAGCCGGTATTTGACCGCCTCGATGCGGACATTGCGCACGCGCTGATGAGCATTAATGCGGTGAAGGGCGTGGAAATTGGCGATGGTTTTGAGGTGGTGAAGCTTCGCGGCAGCGAAAACCGCGATGAAATTACCAAAGCGGGTTTCCAGAGCAACCACGCGGGCGGCATTCTCGGTGGTATCAGCAGCGGTCAGCAGATCGTGGCGAACATTGCGCTGAAGCCTACCTCCAGTATTACCGTTCCGGGACATACGATTAATCGCTCTGGCGAAGAAGTCGAGATGATCACCAAAGGGCGTCACGATCCCTGCGTTGGCATTCGTGCGGTACCGATTGCCGAAGCGATGCTGGCGATCGTGCTTATGGATCACTTTATGCGTCAGCGCGCGCAAAATGGCGACGTGACGACATCAATTCCACGCTGGTAATAGATGAAAAAAACCGTTATCGCACTGCTGGCGCTTCTCGCCAGCGGTACCAGCCTGGCGGCAACGCCGTGGCAGAAAATCACCCAGCCCATCAGCGGCAGCCCGCAGTCGATCGGTGCATTTGCCAATGGCTGCATCGTTGGCGCGCAGGCGCTGCCGTTAAACGCCACCGGCTATCAGGTGATGCGTACCGATCAGCGCCGCTACTTCGGCCATCCGGATCTCGTGCAGTTTATTCAGCGTCTAAGCAACCAGGCGTATAACAGAGGTATGGGAACGGTACTGATTGGCGATATGGGGATGCCAGCCGGGGGGCGTTTCAACGGCGGTCATGCCAGCCATCAGTCCGGGCTTGACGTCGATATTTTTCTGCAGCTTCCGCAGGCGCGCTGGAGTTCAGCTCAGCTGCTGAAGCCGCAGGCGCTGGATCTGGTGGCCCGCGATGGTAAGCGCGTCGTGCCGTCGTTGTGGAGCCCGCAAATTAGCCAGTTGATTAAGATGGCGGCGGAAGATAGCGACGTCACGCGTATTTTCGTCAACCCGGCAATTAAGCAGCAGTTGTGCCTGGATGCCGGTAACGATCGCGACTGGCTACGCAAAGTTCGCCCATGGTTCCAGCACCGGGCGCATATGCACGTGCGCCTGCGCTGTCCGGCAGGCAGCCTTGAGTGCGAAGATCAGGCTCCGCCACCGGCCGGCGATGGCTGCGGTGCGGAATTGCAAAGCTGGTTTGAACCCCCTAAACCAGGATCAACCCCACCTGTGAAGAAGACGCCGCCTCCGCTGCCGCCTTCCTGCCAGGCGCTACTGGATGAGCATGTTCTTTAATGGATAGTTTTATCGATCTTTTTATGGTGTCGCCGACGGTAATGGTGGTGCTGTTTTTCGTGGCCATTCTGGCGGGATTTATTGACTCCCTGGCGGGCGGTGGCGGGCTATTAACCGTCCCGGCCCTGATGGCGGCGGGTCTTCCTCCAGCGCAGGCGCTGGCAACGAATAAGCTGCAGGCCTGCGGCGGGTCGCTGTCCGCTTCGCTTTATTTCATCCGCCGCAAGGTAGTGAATCTGGCCGACCAGAAGCTCAATATTCTGATGACCTTTCTCGGCTCGACCGGCGGCGCGCTGCTGGTCCAGCACGTCCAGTCTGATGTTCTCAAACAGATACTGCCAATCCTGGTTATCGGCATTGGCCTCTATTTTCTGCTGATGCCGAAACTCGGCGAAGAGGACCGGCAGCGACGTCTGTACGGTCTGCCGTTTGCCCTGGTGGCTGGCGGCTGCGTCGGTTTTTACGATGGTTTCTTTGGCCCGGGCGCCGGATCCTTTTACGCGCTGGCTTTCGTCACCCTGGCGGGGTTCAATCTGGCGAAATCGACCGCGCATGCAAAATTGCTTAACGCGACGTCCAACGTTGGCGGCCTGCTGCTGTTTATTATTGGCGGTAAGGTGATTTGGGCGACCGGCTTTGTGATGATGGCCGGGCAGTTTATCGGCGCTCGCGCGGGATCGCGACTGGTGCTGAGCAAAGGACAGTCACTGATTCGGCCAATGATCGTTGTGGTGTCGGCGGTGATGAGCGCGAAACTTCTTTATGATAGCCATGGACAGGAGCTCCTCCGCTGGTTGGGGATGAACTAATGAACAGTACGCATAAATACGAACAGCTGATCGAAATCTTCGACGGCTGTTTTGCCGTTGATTTTAATACCCGTCTGATTAAAGGCGATGACGAACCGATCTATCTTCCAGCAGATGAAGAGGTGCCCTACAACCGCATCGTCTTTGCCCACGGCTTTTATGCCAGCGCGCTGCACGAGATTTCGCACTGGTGCATTGCCGGAAAGGCGCGCCGCGAGCTGGTTGATTTCGGTTACTGGTACTGCCCGGACGGGCGCGACGCGATGACCCAGTCAAAATTTGAAGACGTCGAGGTGAAACCTCAGGCGTTCGACTGGCTGTTTTGCGTGGCAGCGGGATATCCGTTTAACGTCAGCTGCGACAATCTGGAAGGGGATTTTGAACCCGATCGGATCGCTTTTCAGCGGCGGGTACATGCCCAGGTCATGATCTACCTGGAGCAAGGGATCCCTGAGCGTCCCGCGCGTTTTATCAAGGCGCTGCAAGAATATTACCAAACGCCGCCTTTGACGGCAGAACAGTTCCCGTGGCCGGAAGACCTGCACTAAGGCCACGCTTTACATAATATGAGGAAAGAAGATGATCGCGGAGTTTGAATCACGCATTCTGGCGTTAATTGACAATATGGTAGACCACGCCAGTGATGATGAACTGTTTGCCGGCGGTTATCTGCGCGGCCACCTGACGCTGGCGGTGGCCGAGCTGGAAGGAGAAGGGGAGCATACTGCGCAGGCGGTGCATGATAAAGTGACCCAAAGCCTGGAAAAAGCCATCAGCGCGGGCGAACTGTCGCCGCCGGATCAGATACTGGTGCAGGGAATGTGGGACAGTTTGTATCAGAAGGCGATGCAGGCGTAGTTCTGTAGCGCTTACTTAAGCCGACGCCCGGCGTTCATCCCGCCGGGCACGGTTCCTCCGCTATTATTTCACCGCTCTCCCTTTCAGCAGTTTTCTTACCCATAGCCGGTTCGGATTCAGCGCAGCTAGCGTCTCTTGATCCATCGGTAATGGCTCATTGCTCATTTGCGCCGCGAGGATCTCTGCCGCGAGCGGGGCGGAGCAGAGGCCGCGCGAACCCAGCGCTCCCAGCATATAAAGATTGCGGTAAACCGGCGCTGCTTCGGCCTTATCCTGATGTTCAGCCAGCGAGGCATATTCACTTAAGGTCGCGTCATAATCAGGCACGCTGCCGACCATCGGCAAATGATCGCGCGTCGCACAGCGCACGCCGCTGCGGGACTCATTCGCGCTTACGTCAACCTCCCGCGTCCATTGCGCCTGCGGGAAACAGTCTATCAGACGCTGTCGATTCTGCTGCTGATCGTCGGCGCTAAACGCGGTATCCGTCTGTCCACGATGATAGCTGGCGCCGATGCAGTGCTGCTGGTTGTGCGGGTTTTGCGGCGTCAGGTAGCCGTTGTAGCACAGCACCTGGCGTAAAGACGATAGCCCTGGCGTTGTTGGTATATGGCTGACCTGGCCGGCGACGGGATACATCGGAAGATGCTCCGTCTGGCTGAAGCGGGTTACCTGATGGCCATTGGCCAGCACCACGACTTCATGAAACTGACGATCGTTTAATTGCCAGCCGGTATTGTCCGCGCTGATAGTCTCTACGGGATAGCGGTAGTGAACCCGTAATCCGCGAGTGGCGGCGAGCGCCAACAGTTCTGCGGTTAACTGCTGGGGGCACAGCCAGCCTCCGGCGGGATAGGTTATTCCTCCGCAGCCGGTTTCCACTCCTGCTTGTTCCGCAGCGCTCTGCGCATTAACGGCGAGGGCGATTTCCGGCGGCAGATTAAGCTCAACCATCTGGGCAATTTTATGCGCGCTTTTTTCATCCCAGCCCAGCTGCGTCACCCCGCACCAGTCATGATCGAACATGACCGGCAGATCGTCGTAGAGGCGGCGAGCGAAAGTAAATGCAGCGGGGAAAAAGCGGGCCAGGGCGGGGTCGTGCTGGCTGAGCAGCGGATAGAGCGCTCCCTGGCGATTGCCGGATGCGCCTTGTGCCGGAGCGTCATCGGCGCAGTATAGTGTCACCTGCCACCCGCGCCGCAGCAGCGCCAGAGCGAGCAGGGCGCTGGCGATCCCTCCGCCAACAATCGCCGCATCGCGCTGTTCGGTGCCGCTGCGGGCAAACCACGGCGCACGCGCGGGAAAGTTGAGTCGTTGATTCATTTCCCCGATGAGCATTTCTCGCTTGCGGCCAAAGCCCTTGCGTTTCTGCATGCTGAAACCGGCTTCCTCCAGCCCGCGGCGCACAAAACCTGCGGAGGTAAAGGTGGCCAGAGTGCCGCCGGGTCTCGCCAGGCGAGCCATTGCCGCAAAGAGTTCCGCCGTCCACATGTCCGGGTTTTTGGCGGGCGCAAAGCCATCCAGAAACCAGGCGTCTACCTGCTGATTGAGCGAGTCGTCCAGCTCGTTGGTCAGCTGGTTAATATCGCCAAACCATAAATCCAGCGTGATGCGGCCCTCGTCCAGCAGCAGTCGATGACAGCCGGCAAACGGCAGTGGCCAACGGGCCTGCAGCTGCTCGGCCCAGGGCGCAAGCTCCGGCCAGTGCTGGTGAGCGAGGCGCAGATCGTCCGCGCGCAGCGGGAATTTTTCGAAACTGATGAAGTGTAATCTTTGCAGGGTAGCCTGAGGGTTATCGCGGCGAAAAACGTCAAACGCCTGCCACAGCGTCAGAAAGTTAAGGCCGGTACCGAACCCGCTTTCGGCAACCACAAATAACGGACGTGAATGTGTTGAAAAGCGTTCGTTGAGCCGGTTGCCGTCGAGGAAAACGTAGCGCGTCTCTTCCAGACCGTTGTCATTGGAAAAGTAGACATCGTCGAAATCTCGGGAAACAGGTGTACCCTCAGCGTTGAATTCCAGGTTGGCAGGTTGTATGGCGTTTTGTTTCACGTAAGTTACTCGAATCACAAGGCGTAGAACGATCTTAACGATGTGTGCCTGAGGGCGCAAATTTATACACAAATTGGCTGATCGGACTTGTTCGGCGTACAAGTGTACGCTATTGTGCGACTCGAAACTTAATATAGTGCGACTTACAGAGGTATTGAATGAAACGTGCAGTGATTACTGGCCTGGGCATCGTTTCCAGTATTGGTAATAACCAGCAGGAAGTCCTGGCATCTCTGCGTGAAGGACGCTCCGGGATCACTTTCTCTGAAGAGTTTAAAGATTCGGGAATGCGCAGCCACGTATGGGGCAACGTTAAACTGGATACAACCGGTTTGATCGACCGTAAAGTGGTTCGTTTCATGAACGATGCCTCTATCTATTCCTATCTCTCCATGCAGCAGGCGATTGAAGATGCAGGCCTGAAAGATGAGGTCTATCAGCAAAACCCGCGCGTGGGCCTGATTGCCGGTTCTGGCGGTTCTTCTAAGTCTCAGGTTTTTGGCGCTGATGCCATGCGCAGCCCGCGCGGCCTGAAAGCTGTAGGTCCTTATGTGGTGACCAAGGCGATGGCATCCGCGGTCTCCGCTTGCCTTGCAACACCTTTCAAAATTTACGGTGTGAACTACTCCATCAGCTCCGCCTGCGCAACGTCTGCGCACTGCATCGGTAATGCTGTGGAACAAATCCAGCTGGGCAAACAGGATATCGTGTTTGCCGGTGGCGGCGAAGAGCTGTGCTGGGAGATGGCGTGTGAGTTCGACGCGATGGGCGCGCTGTCCACCAAATATAACGAAACGCCGGATAAAGCTTCCCGTACTTATGATACCCACCGTGATGGTTTCGTTATTGCTGGCGGCGGCGGTATGGTTGTGGTTGAAGAGCTGGAACATGCTCTGGCGCGCGGCGCGCACATCTATGCTGAAATCGTTGGCTACGGCGCAACTTCCGATGGCGCAGATATGGTTGCCCCGTCCGGTGAAGGTGCGGTTCGCTGCATGAAGATGGCGATGGAAGGCGTAGATACGCCAATTGACTATCTGAACTCCCACGGTACCTCTACGCCGGTAGGCGATGTGAAAGAGCTGGGGGCGATTCGCGAAGTCTTCGGCGATAACAGCCCGGCTATCTCCGCGACCAAAGCGATGACCGGTCACTCCCTGGGCGCCGCTGGCGTACAGGAGGCTATCTACTCTCTGCTGATGCTGGAACACGGCTTTATTGCCCCGAGCATCAACATTGAAGAGATGGACGAACAGGCAGCTGGTCTGAACATTGTGACCGAGCCGACCGAGCGTGCGCTGACTACCGTAATGTCTAACAGCTTCGGCTTTGGCGGTACTAACGCCACGCTGGTGATGCGTAAATACAGCGCATAACGAGCACGCTTTGCAAGGGGAGCCTGCCGGCTCCCCTTTTTTGTATTCTTGACAGACCCCTGGGTGTAAAGGCAAACTCCTGCCACAACATTATTCTCTCAGATAATGCGTAAGCGTTTAACGTCATCCAACGCGCCTTAAACCTGATAATCAGGTGGAGAGGGCGTGGCCATCACCTCGCCTTACTCTGCGAACTGGAGTAAAGCATGTCCGCAGTCACTGAAACAAAAAAAATGCCTTCAGCGAATGGTTCGCTGTTTCGGATCACTTTCGCCGTTTTTCTTACCTATATGACCGTTGGCCTGCCGCTGCCGGTTATCCCCTTGTTCGTTCATCAGGAACTGGGCTTCGGCAACACCATGGTTGGTATCGCCGTTGGTATCCAGTTTCTGGCGACCGTATTAACCCGCGGCTATGCAGGTCGCCTGGCGGACCAGTACGGCGCGAAACGCTCTGTGCTACAGGGGATGCTGGCCTGTGCGCTGGCTGGAGGTGCCTGGCTATGCGCCGCGCTGCTGCCGGTCCCCGTAATGGCGAAGTTTGGCCTGCTGGTGCTGGGCCGTCTGATCCTGGGGTTTGGTGAAAGCCAGCTGCTCACCGGCAATTTAAGCTGGGGAATGGGGCTGGTGGGCCCGATGCGCTCAGGTAAAGTGATGTCGTGGAACGGCATGGCGATATACGGCTCGCTGGCGGCCGGAGCTCCGCTGGGGCTGCTGATCTACAGCCATTACGGCGTTGCAGCGCTGGCCGGCGTCACCATGGTGCTGCCGCTGGTGGCGTGGGCAATTAACGGCACGGTGCGTAAAATTCCCGCCCACGGCGGCGAGCGTCCGTCGCTGTGGAGCGTGGTGGGAATGATCTGGCGGCCCGGTATCGGTCTTGGACTGCAGGGCGTCGGTTTCGCGGTGATAGGCACGTTCGTCTCCCTCTATTTCGCCAGCAACGGCTGGGCGATGGCCGGTTTTACCTTAACCGCGTTTGGTGGAGCATTTGTGCTGATGCGCGTGCTGTTTGGTTGGATGCCGGACCGCTTCGGTGGGGTGAAAGTGGCCATCGTTTCGCTGTTGATTGAGGCGGTAGGCCTGGCGCTGCTCTGGCAGGCGCCCAATGCCTGGGTCGCGCTGGCGGGCGCGGCGCTAACCGGCTGCGGTTGCTCGCTTATCTTCCCGGCGCTGGGCGTAGAGGTTGTGAAGCGGGTACCGCCGCAGGTTCGAGGAACGGCGCTTGGCGGCTACGCCGCGTTTCAGGATATCTCCTACGGCGTCACCGGCCCGCTTACCGGATTGCTTGCGACTTCTTTAGGCTATTCTTCCGTCTTCCTGGCGGCGGCAATATGCGCCGTGCTGGGGATCCTCATTACGCTGGTATCGCTGCGTAAATAGGCCTTTTGTTCGGCCCGGTATACGGGCCGAACAGGCGGTTAAATCACCAACCACAGCAAAATAAGCCCCGCGAGCAGCGTCAACGCGATAGCCCAGGGCTTTTTAAACGCCAGCCACGGCGATGAAGGCGGCGCCTGAACCGGCGGGATCGCCAGCGTCTCTTGCGCTCTGGCGACCCTGAGCACGAAAATTTTGTTCAGCAGCGTCAGCAGCTGGGCTGCGCTTAGCGGCGTTTGCGCCGTTGCGTGCCAGCTGGTTTGCGCAAAATCCATCACTCTTTGCCACTCCGCGGCTTCAAGCGGCTGCTTCAAGGAGGCCTGCAATGACATCAGCGTCGGCGTAGCCTGCGTGCTGAGCGTTTGCCGCGCATGGAGCCAGTAAGAGAGGGGAGTGAAGTGGGTCGCCGGGATCAGTTCCCCGCTTTTGACGCCGCTTAGCTCCAGCATCGACTGCCAGATGAGCTTGCTGGACTCCCCGGTAGCTGCTGCCAGTTTGGTCACCTGTTGATTGAGCGTATTGTGTTCCGCTGGCAGCAGTGGACGATGAGTTGGCGGGCGCTGCTGCGGCTGAGGAATCGAGAGCTGGCCGCTTTGCAGCAGTTGCAAAACATTCTCCAGCTGCGGCTGAGTGAGCGCATGCAGCGCGGTTTGACCGTCATGCTGACGAATATAATCGCTGACCGCCTGACGATTATTACCCTGGTTCAGCAGTTCGCTCAGCTGCGCCAGGATTTGCCGGCGGTGGTGATTCTGTTGGGCAAGGATTAAGCGCTGGTTCAGGCTGTGTTCGGCGGCCGCAAAATGGCTTGCCAACAGCGGGGCGTCGTTTTTCAGGCTCAGATCGTGCTTTACGCAGGCCCACACTTCCGCACTTTGCTGCGATGTTAACGCCACCAGGCGCGTAATGAGCCGCTCAAGCGCGGTGCGCTGCTGGGTAGTGAGCGGAGGTTCGCCTGTCCCCGGAGGGCGATCGGACATACCTGAAACGGGATGCGTCATGATTAATCCTTTGCGTAGTGCTGTACTAAATTACTGTACTCAGGGCCGGGTGGTGATGTTCCTGGCGGGCAGATTATGGCACACTTCCCCGGTTTACTCTCGCTCTCAGACAGGTACTGAACCGTGAAAATCCTCGTTGATGAAAATATGCCCTATGCGCGTGAGCTTTTTAGCCGCCTGGGGGAAGTGAAGGCCGTTGCGGGTCGTCCCGTTCCGGTCGAAGCGCTCAATGACGCTGATGCGCTGATGGTGCGATCCGTCACCAAAGTTAACGAAGCGCTGCTCTCCGGCAAGGCTATCAAATTTGTTGGCACCGCAACGGCAGGCACCGACCATGTCGATCAGGCGTGGCTGCAGCGGGCGGGAATCGGTTTTTCCGCGGCGCCGGGCTGTAACGCTATCGCGGTGGTGGAATATGTCTTTTCAGCGCTGCTCATGCTGGCTGAACGCGATGGCTTTGCGCTGCGCGACCGTACCGTCGGGATCGTAGGCGTCGGCAACGTGGGCGGGCGCCTGCACAAACGTCTCGAGGCGCTGGGAATTAAAACGCTGCTTTGCGATCCCCCGCGCGCCGATCGCGGCGATGAGGGCGACTTCCGTCCTCTTGACGAGCTGGTGCAGGAAGCCGATATTCTGACTTTCCATACGCCGCTCTATAAGGAAGGGCAGTATAAAACGCTGCATCTGGCGGATGAGGCGCTGATTCGCCGCCTGAAGCCGGGGACGATATTAATCAACGCCTGCCGTGGGGCAGTGGTGGATAACGCTGCGCTGCTTAAACGACTACAGGAAAATCAGCCGTTAAGCGTGGTGCTGGATGTCTGGGAGCCGGAGCCGGACCTCAATATCGAGCTGCTCAAGCGGGTGGATATTGGTACGCCGCATATTGCCGGCTACACCCTTGAAGGAAAAGCGCGCGGTACGACCCAGGTTTTTGAGGCCTACAGCGCGTTTATTGGCCACCCGCAGCAGGTGGCGCTGGACACGCTGCTACCGGCGCCGGAGTTTGGCCGCATTACGCTGCACGGGCCGCTCGATCAGGCAACGCTAAAACGGCTGGCGCATTTGGTGTATGATGTGCGCCGCGATGATGCGCCGCTGCGAAAAGTCGCGGGCGTTGCGGGCGAGTTCGATAAGCTGCGCAAGAATTACCAGGAACGTCGCGAATGGTCTTCGCTGTACGTGCAGTGTAGTGATGCCCAGGCGGCGACGCTGCTGCGCCAGCTTGGCTTTAACGCCGTACATCATCCTGTTCGTTAATATCATCTTAATGCTCCTGCTGGATAATCCGGCAGGGCCGCTTTTTTTCTGGAGTACACCACCATGTCTGAAGGCTGGAATATTGCCATACTGGGCGCAACGGGCGCCGTAGGCGAAGCCCTGCTCGAAACTCTTGCCGATCGTCAGTTCCCGGTGGGGGATATTTATGCCCTTGCGCGTAGCGACAGCGCCGGTGAACATCTGCGTTTTGCGGGCAAGTCGGTTCTCGTACAGGATGCGGCGGAGTTCGACTGGACCCAGGCCCAGCTGGCATTTTTTGCCGCGGGTGTAGAAGCGACCGCAGCGTATGTCGAAGAGGCCACGAACGCGGGCTGCCTGGTGATTGACTTAAGCGGTCTGTTTGCTCTGGAGCCGGATGTGCCGCTGGTGGTGCCGGATGTTAACCCGTTCGTACTGGCGGATTACCGCAACCGTAACGTTATCGCGGTAGCGAATAGCCTGACAAGCCAGCTGCTGTCGGCGTTAAAACCGTTGATCGATCAGGGCGGTCTGTCGCGTATAAGCGTAACCAGCCTGCTTTCTGCTTCCGCTCACGGTAAAAAAGCGGTTGATGCGCTGGCGGGCCAGAGCGCTAAATTACTCAATGGTATGCCAATCGATGACGATGATTTCTTCGGCCGCCAGCTGGCGTTCAATATGCTGCCGCTGCTGCCCGATCGTGAAGGAAGCGTGCGCGAAGAGCGACGTATCGTCGATGAAGCCCGCAAGATACTGCAGGATGACGGTCTGATGATCTCCGCTAACGTCGTGCAGTCGCCGGTGTTCTATGGCCACGCGCAGATGGTGAGCTTTGAAGCGCAGCGTCCGCTGGCGGCCGAAGAGGCGCGCGATGCCTTTAGCCGCGGGGAAGATATCGAGCTGTCCGAAGAGGGCGAATTCCCGACGCAGGTCGGGGATGCTTCCGGCAACGCCCGCCTTTCCGTCGGCTGCGTGCATAACGACTATGGTATGCCTGAACAGGTGCAGTTCTGGTCAGTCGCCGATAACGTTCGTTTTGGCGGCGCGCTGATGGCGGTGAAAATCGCTGAGAAGCTGGTTCAGGAGTATTTGTACTGATGTCTGAGATGGAGCAGCCGCCGGTCTACAAAATCGCGCTGGGCATCGAATACGATGGCAGCAAGTACTACGGCTGGCAGCGGCAGAACGAAGTCCGCAGCGTACAGGAGAAGCTGGAAAAGGCGCTCTCGCAGGTAGCGAACGAGCCTGTTAACGTTTTTTGCGCGGGCCGTACGGATGCCGGCGTTCACGGAACCGGCCAGGTCGTGCATTTTGAAACGCGCTCGCAGCGTCAGGATGCCGCATGGACCCTGGGCGTCAATGCCAATTTACCCGGCGATATCGCGGTTCGCTGGGTGAAGCGGGTTCCTGAGGATTTTCACGCCCGCTTCAGCGCCACCGCGCGCCGCTATCGTTATGTTATCTATAATCATCGTCTGCGGCCGGCGGTATTGAGCCGCGGCGTAACCCATTATTATCACCCGCTGGATGCAGAACGGATGCAGCGCGCCGCTCAGTGCCTGCTGGGAGAGAATGATTTCACCTCGTTTCGTGCGGTGCAGTGCCAGTCGCGCACGCCGTGGCGGAACGTGATGCACATTAACGTCACTCGTTATGGTGCATATGTGGTGGTGGACATCAAAGCGAATGCCTTTGTACATCATATGGTAAGGAATATTGTCGGCAGTCTGATGGAAGTAGGTGCCGGTAACCAGCCAGAGAGCTGGATTGCAGAACTTCTGGCGGCAAAAGACAGGACGCTTGCCGCCGCAACGGCAAAGGCGGAAGGATTGTATCTGGTGGCGGTGGATTACCCGGCGCGCTACGACCTCCCTGTCATGCCGATGGGCCCGCTGTTTTTGGCGGACTAACCTGGTCATTAAGGGCTAACGCAAATTATGGATCTGATTCACTTTTTAATCGATTTTATCCTGCACATTGATGTGCATCTGGCTGAGCTGGTCGCGGAGTACGGTATTTGGGTATACGCGATTTTGTTTTTGATTCTGTTCTGCGAAACCGGCCTGGTGGTCACGCCGTTTCTGCCGGGGGATTCTCTGCTGTTTGTGGCAGGAGCGCTCTCCGCGCTGCCGACTAACGATCTCAACGTGCATTTAATGGTGCTGCTGATGGTGATTGCGGCGATTGTTGGCGATGCGCTGAACTACACGATTGGCCGGCTGTTCGGTGAAAAGCTTTTCAGCAACCCCGATTCGAAAATTTTCCGCCGCAGCTATCTGGATAAGACCCATAGCTTCTACGAACGCCACGGCGGCAAAACCATCATCCTGGCCCGTTTCGTGCCGATTGTCAGAACGTTTGCGCCGTTTGTTGCGGGAATGGGGCATATGTCCTATCGTCATTTTGCGATGTATAACGTCGTTGGCGCGCTGCTTTGGGTACTGTTATTTACCTATGCGGGTTATCTGTTTGGCGATTTGCCGATCGTACAGGAAAACCTTAAGCTGCTGATCGTCGCGATTATTGTTCTGTCCGTACTGCCTGGCGTCATTGAAGTCATCCGCCACAAGCGGGCGGCGGCGAAACAGACGAAATAACGCGGCGACGATCTTCGGACGGTATGCCGCCGTCCGAAGAGTGAAGTGTGAGCGGTTCGACCACTTTTTTATCCCATGTTACGGGATGTTATGATTTAATGTGCAACATTCATGGTCTGTGAGGGGCAAAAATGGCATTATGCGCCCCTTGCGACAAAACTGGCATCGACCAGGTTCAGGTAGAAAGGTTATCAATGAGCTGGATTGAACGAATTAAAAGCAATATAACCCCCACCCGTAAGGCAAGTATCCCTGAAGGTGTATGGACCAAGTGCGACAGCTGCGGTCAGGTATTGTACCGCGCAGAGCTGGAGCGCAACCTGGAGGTTTGCCCTAAGTGCGATCACCACATGCGTATGTCGGCGCGCAACCGCCTGCATAGCTTGCTGGACGAAGGTTCCCTCGTGGAGCTGGGAAGCGAGCTCGAGCCGAAAGATGTGCTGAAGTTCCGCGATTCGAAAAAGTATAAAGACCGTCTGGCCTCAGCCCAGAAAGAGACTGGCGAAAAAGACGCGCTGGTGGTCATGAAAGGCACTCTGCATGCTATGCCGGTTGTTGCCGCAGCTTTCGAATTCTCCTTTATGGGCGGGTCAATGGGCTCTGTGGTCGGCGCGCGCTTTGTCCGCGCGGTTGAGCAGGCTCTGGAAGACAACTGCCCGCTGATTTGCTTCTCCGCATCCGGCGGCGCGCGTATGCAGGAAGCGCTGATGTCGCTGATGCAGATGGCGAAAACCTCCGCTGCGCTGGCGAAAATGCAGGAGCGCGGATTGCCGTATATCTCCGTGCTGACTGACCCCACCATGGGCGGTGTCTCGGCGAGCTTTGCGATGCTGGGCGATCTGAATATCGCCGAGCCGAAAGCGCTGATCGGCTTTGCCGGTCCCCGCGTTATCGAGCAGACCGTTCGCGAGAAGCTGCCGGCAGGATTCCAGCGCAGTGAGTTCCTGATTGAGAAAGGGGCGATCGACATGATCGTTCGCCGCCCGGAAATGCGTCTGAAGCTGGCCAGCATTCTGGCGAAGCTAATGAATCTTCCGGCGCCAAATCCGGAACCCGCTCACGAAGGTGAGGTGGTGCCACCGGTGCCGGATCAGGAACCAGAGGCCTGATAATGCAGAGGGCAGGCCTGACGGCGCTGCCCTTTTTTATACGCGTAGTTATCCTAACTCTTGCCGGACATCATGGAAAAACAACCTATTCCTCAGGCCACGTCGCCCCTGGCTACGTGGCTTTCTTATCTGGAACATCTGCACAGCAAAACTATCGATCTTGGGCTGGCGCGCGTCAGCGAGGTCGCGCAGCGGATGGCGGTAATAAAACCTGTGCCGTTTGTCTTTACGGTCGCGGGGACCAACGGCAAAGGCACCACCTGCCGTACCCTGGAATCGGTGCTGATGGCGGCGGGCTACAAGGTTGGCGTATACAGTTCGCCGCATCTGGTGCGCTACACCGAGCGGGTGCGCGTGCAGGGCGAAGAGCTGCCGGAACTCGCGCATACGACCTCTTTTGCCGAAATTGAAGCCGCGCGCGGCGATATTTCCCTGAGCTATTTCGAGTTCGGTACTCTCTCTGCGCTGTGGTTGTTTCAGCAGGCGCGACTGGATGTGGTGATTCTTGAGGTGGGCCTGGGCGGCCGCCTTGATGCTACCAATATCGTCGATGCTGACGTGGCGGTGGTCACCAGTATTGCCCTCGATCATACTGACTGGCTGGGGCCCGATCGCGAAAGTATCGGTCGTGAAAAGGCGGGGATTTTCCGCTCAGGCAAACCGGCCATCGTCGGCGAACCCGATATGCCGTTGACCATCGCAGAGGTGGCGAGCGAAAAAGGGGCGCTGCTCCTGCGCCGTGGCGTTGACTGGCAGTACGACGCCAGTGAACAAGGCTGGTCCTTCCGCGATCGGCAGGGGGCGTTAAACGATCTGCCGCTGCCGCAGGTACCGCTGCCGAATGCGGCAACCGCGCTCGCGGCCCTGCGCGCCAGCGGGCTTAAGGTGAAGGAGCAGGCGATGCGCGACGGCATTCAAAACGCGATGCTGCCTGGGCGTTTCCAGATAATCAGCGAAGCGCCGCGGACGATCCTTGACGTTGCTCATAACCCGCACGCGGCGGCCTATCTCGCCGGGCGTCTCAAAACCTTATCGAAAACGGGGCGCGTACTGGCGGTTGTTGGTATGCTGCATGATAAGGATATCGCAGGTACGCTGGCGAATTTGCAGGCGGAAGTTGACGACTGGTACTGCGCGCCGCTGGAAGGACCGCGCGGAGCCACGGCGGAGCAGCTGCTGGAACATTTACGCGCAGGTAAAGTCTATACCAGCGTTGCGCAAGCGTGGCATGCGGCGATGGCGGATGCCAGACCTGAAGATACGGTGCTGGTCTGTGGTTCATTCCACACGGTGGCGCATGTAATGGAAGAAATAGACGCGGGGAGAACCGGTGGCAAGTAAGTTTCAGAACCGTTTAGTCGGGACGATTGTGCTGGTAGCGCTGGGGGTGATTATCCTGCCAGGGCTACTGGATGGTCAGAAAAAACATTATCAGGATGAGTTTGCCGCCATTCCTCTGGTGCCCAAACCAGGGGACCGCGATGAGCCGGATATGTTGCCAGCGGCGACTCAGGCGCTGCCTTCGCAGCCTCCGGAAGGGGCGGCGGAAGAGGTGAGAGCCGGTGACGCCGCGGCGCCATCGTTGGATCCGTCGCGCATACCGGTGAACAACAACAGTTTTGATGTGGTTCAGGAGCCGGTTGTCGCGCCAAAACCGCAGGCGCAGCCGAAACCTCAGCCGAAGCCGGTAGAGAAACCACAGCAGCAGCAGGTTGCGGCGCAGACGCCGCCGCCTAAGCCACAGCAGCAGGCTGAAATCCCGGCGCCGACCGGTAAAGCATACGTAGTGCAGCTGGGCGCGCTGAAGAACGCCGATAAGGTCAACGAAATTGTGGGCAAGCTGCGCGCTTCCGGTTTTAAGGTTTACACATCGCCTTCGACACCGGTGCAGGGTAAAATTACCCGTATTCTTGTGGGGCCGGACACCTCAAAGGATAAGCTTAAAGGCCAGCTTGGAGAACTGAAGCAGCTTTCAGGACTCAGCGGCGTGGTCATGGGCTACAGCCCGAACTAACTCTCTCTTTTTTAAAAGAGTAGCGAGCTGAAACCCCTGTCTGACGTGCCCTGAAGAGGCGAAAGGCAGTATGGCGTTGAATGTTTTTTCAGCGCCATTTTTATTTATGTAGGGCACGGAAATCCCTACGCAAACGTTTTCTTTTTCTGTTAGAATGCGCCCCGAACCGGACGACAGGGCGTAAAATCGTGGGACGTATATGGTCTGGATTGATTACGCCATAATTGCGGTGATTGGTTTTTCCTCACTGGTTAGCCTGATCCGCGGCTTTGTTCGTGAAGCTTTATCGCTGGTAACCTGGGGATGTGCTTTCTTTGTTGCCAGTCATTACTACACTTACCTGGCTGTCTGGTTCACGGGCTTTGAAGACGAACTGGTCCGAAATGGGATTGCTATCGCGATACTGTTTATCGCAACGCTTATCGTCGGCGCTATCGTAAACTTTGTGATAGGTCAGCTGGTGGAGAAAACCGGCCTGTCGGGCACCGACAGGGTCTTAGGGATCTGCTTTGGCGCCCTGCGCGGTGTGCTAATCGTCTCAGCGATTCTGTTCTTTCTCGATAGCTTTACCGGTATGGCGAAAAGCGAAGACTGGCAAAAGTCTGAGCTTATCCCGCAGTTCAGTTTCGTTATCAGATGGTTTTTTGACTATCTGCAGAGCTCGTCAAGTTTCTTGCCCAAAGCATAAGCGTTGGGATGTAGCTTAACGAGGAAAAGACGTATGTGCGGTATTGTCGGTATCGCCGGTGTCATGCCGGTAAACCAGTCGATTTATGACGCGTTAACGGTGCTTCAGCATCGTGGCCAGGATGCCGCAGGCATCATCACCATTGATGCGAACAACTGTTTCCGTTTGCGTAAGGCGAACGGACTGGTGAGCGATGTTTTTGAAGCTCGCCATATGCAGCGTATGCAGGGCAATATGGGGATTGGTCACGTTCGTTACCCGACGGCTGGCAGCTCCAGCGCCTCTGAGGCTCAGCCTTTCTACGTCAACTCACCGTATGGTATTACGTTGGCGCACAACGGTAACCTGACCAACGCTCACGAGCTGCGTAAAAAGCTGTTTGAAGAAAAACGCCGCCACATCAACACCACCTCCGATTCCGAAATCCTGCTCAATATCTTTGCCAGCGAGCTGGACAACTTCCGCCACTACCCGCTGGAAGCCGACAATATTTTTGCGGCGATTGCCGCCACCAACCGCCAGATTCGCGGCGCTTACGCCTGCGTGGCGATGATTATCGGTCACGGCATGGTGGCCTTCCGCGACCCGAACGGCATCCGTCCGCTGGTGCTGGGCAAGCGCGATATTGGCGATAGCCGTACCGAGTATATGGTCGCTTCGGAAAGCGTGGCGCTCGATACGCTGGGCTTTGAGTTCCTGCGCGACGTGGCGCCTGGCGAAGCGGTGTATATCACCGAAAAAGGCCAGCTGTTTACTCGCCAGTGCGCGGAAAACCCGGTCAGCAACCCGTGCCTGTTCGAGTACGTGTACTTTGCGCGTCCGGACTCCTTCATCGACAAAATTTCCGTTTACAGCGCCCGCGTCAATATGGGCACGAAGCTGGGCGAGAAAATTGCCCGCGAGTGGGAAGATCTGGATATCGATGTGGTCATTCCCATTCCGGAAACCTCCTGCGATATCGCACTGGAAATCGCCCGCATCCTCGACAAGCCGTACCGCCAGGGGTTTGTTAAAAACCGCTACGTAGGCCGAACCTTCATCATGCCGGGCCAGCAGCTGCGCCGGAAATCGGTGCGGCGTAAGCTTAACGCCAACCGCGCCGAGTTCCGCGATAAGAACGTGCTGTTGGTGGATGATTCCATCGTGCGCGGCACCACCTCTGAGCAGATTATTGAGATGGCGCGCGAAGCCGGGGCGAAGAAAGTCTACCTGGCTTCCGCTGCGCCGGAAATTCGTTTCCCGAACGTGTATGGCATCGATATGCCGACCGCCAATGAGCTGATTGCTCACGGGCGTGAAGTGGATGAGATTCGCCAGATCATCGGTGCGGATGGCCTGATTTTCCAGGATCTGGACGATCTGATTGACGCGGTGCGCGCTGAGAATCCGGATATCCAGCAGTTTGAATGTTCGGTCTTCAACGGTATCTACGTCACTAAAGATGTTGATCAGACCTATCTGGATTTCCTTGACTCTCTGCGCAACGACGACGCAAAAGCGGTTCAGCTGCAGAACGAAGTGGAAAACCTGGAGATGCACAACGAAGGGTAATGCCTTGATTCGCTGGAAGCCCGCGGTCCGAAGACTGCGGGCTTTTTGTTTTTAGAGGTCAGGCCTCGTTGATCCAAATTCGCATCTCGCCTTCGCCACGATTGGCCCAGCTAAACCATGGAATAAAGGTTAAGGTCTGTTTCTCTACCGCCGTCTGGCGATGGTCGAAGCTGTAGAGCGGTTTATCCTCCTGGGCGGTCAGTACCCGAAGCCCCTCCGCCTGCAGCACGATTTTTCCTTTTAGCACCCCGGTCCCTGGAATCTCGCGTATCTGACTCGCTTTGGGCAGCGACAGGTTGTGCAGTTCGGCGCTGTTATCAACCTCTTCCAGGCAGTAAACCAGCGGTCCGCGCTGAATGGCGACTTTACCGGCGTTATGGCGAACCAGTGGGTTGGCGTAGACCCGGCGGAGGGTCATCGGCAGGCGCAGCGTAATGATATCCCCCTGCTGCCATTGGCGCGTAATATGCAGATAGCCTTTCAGTTGTTCGCCCTGCGCGGCTTCGCCGTTGATGAGCACCTGCGGCGCTTCACACCATTCCGGCAGGCGCAGCGCCAGCGTATGCTGAACGGCCTGCGGGTGGCTGAAAGTGATGTTGACCTCCTCATCCCATGGATAGTTACCGCTGATTTTTAGCGCCAGCGGCTGGTCATTAATGGTGAACTGCGCTTCGCTTCCGGCGTAGAAATTGATAAACAGCGCATCCCGGCGCGGCGTGAACAGGTAGTGCCCGATAGCCACCAACGTGCGGGCGATATTTGGCGGGCAGCAGGCGCAGCCAAACCAGCGCTGGCGAACCGGTTTGATATGGTCGTAAATATGGTTATGCGGAATGCTTTTCGGATAGGTTTCCAGCGGGTTAACATAAAAGAAGTGTTTACCGTCCAGCGCCATCCCGCCGAGTACCGTATTGTAAAAAGCGCGTTCCATCACGTCGGCATAGTGCGCATCGCCTTCCATTTCCAGCATCCGACGGGCGAACATCATCAGGCCAATTGAAGCGCAGCTTTCGCCGTAGGCGGTATCGTTGGGCAGATCGTAGTCGCTGGTAAAAGCTTCGCCGATCCCCTGAGAGCCGATTCCACCGGTGATATACATCCGACGCTGCACCATGTTGTTCCAGATCCGCAGGCAGGTCTGACGTTTCTCTTCGTCATTTGTCATACGGGCGATATGCGCCAGGCCGGTCATCAGATAGACCGAACGTACGGCGTGGCCGACCGCTTCGTTCTGTTCAGCGAGCGGTTTGTGCGCATGGGTGTAAGTTTTGTCTTTGATCATTCCTGGCCAGGCGTCGCCCCAACCGATCCAGTGCCGGGTACCGCCGCGTTTTTCGAACTCGATATCGTAATAGTAGGGCTGCTTCCCACGTTCTTCGACGAAGAAGCAGGCCAACGCCTGATAGCGAGGTTCCCGGGTGACTTCATACAGGCGCATCAGCGCCAGTTCGATTTCCGGATGTCCCGGATAGCCGCGAAGCTGTCCGGGGTTAGGCCCGAAGACGGTATCAATGTGGTCGGCAAAGCGGCAGGAGATTTCCAACAGACGACGTTTACCGGTGGCGCGATAAAAAGCGACAGCCGCTTCAAAAAGATGCCCGGCACAGTACAGTTCATGACACTCTGCCAGGTTAGTCCAGCGCTGACCCGGTTCTTTTACGGTATACCAGGTATTGAGATAGCCGTCTTCACACTGCGCTTGCGCCAGCAGTTCGATCACTTCGTCAGCGGTTTGTTCGAGCGTCGCGTCAGGTTTTTGGCTTAACGACCAGGCGACCGCCTCAAGCCATTTGGTGACGTCGCTATCCTGAAAAACCATTCCGTAAAATTGGCCATCCTCTTGTCCCGCGGCAATGCGATAGTTGGCCAGCGCGTGGCTGGGCTCCGCATCGGGAATATTGTCGTTCAGCGCTTGCCACTGATAAGGAATGACGACATCACGAATCAAACGCTGATACTCTCCCAGGAAAGGATCGGTAACGGTAATTCTGTTCAGGTCGGCTTCAATTACATCGGACTGCATCATGTTTACCTCAGGAAATTTGGCTATGTATTTGGTTAAGATCGGTGGAGATACGTTTCATCATTGGGCCGTCCAGCCGGCACTTCAGCAGACACAGGGCCAGCACCAGATGGAAAATTGCCGGTATTACGGTTTGCAGCAGGGTGATGCCCTGAATAGACGCGGCAGTTTGATTTTCCAGGCCTGGACGGTACGCGACCAGAATCAGCAACAGGCTGATAATGCCGCCGGATGAGGCCCAGGAGAGCTTGATAAAAAAGAGGTTAAAGGCGAAGTTCATACCGGAGGAACGCACGCCATTCTTCCATTCACCGTAATCATCGGCGAAGGCCATAATCGAGAAGTGCAGCGGCAGGGTGAAACCAAGCACAACGTT
Organism: Klebsiella sp. HMSC09D12; assembly: GCF_001808475.1. Taxonomy (NCBI): domain Bacteria; kingdom Pseudomonadati; phylum Pseudomonadota; class Gammaproteobacteria; order Enterobacterales; family Enterobacteriaceae; genus Klebsiella; species Klebsiella sp. HMSC09D12. The sequence continues at coordinate 36,081 of NZ_KV793495.1, forward strand.
GTTGATCAGGATACAGACCAGCCATAGTGTCTGATGCTGCGGGCCGGTGGGCAGGAACCACATCGCCACGCCGAAAATAACCAGCACCAGGTTAGTGCGGAAGTACAGCGTAACCATGTCGACGCGGCGTGAAAGCGGGTTGACGATCACCGCGCCAATAATCGCAGCCACGGTGACGATGGCAAAAAACAGCGACATAAAGCCGGCGCTGCCCTGCAGCGCGTAGGAGATAAAGTACATGTAGCCGCCGCCGCGAATGCACAGAATATTCACCAGCAGGAAGGACATCACCAGCATCAGCAGTAATTGGTCGTTCTTACGCAGCCCTTGCAGATGCTGGCGCAGCGTGAATTTTCCGGCCAGCGACAGCGGAACCCGCTCTTTGACCCAGAAAAAGCAAAGTAAAAACATGATCATACCAACGGCGCACAGCACGGCCACGCCGTACTGGTAGCCTTTAGCCAGATTGCCCTGGCCAAAAAGCTCGACCATCCATGGCAGCCCGACGGAGACCAGGAAGCCGGCGATACCGCTTAAGACAAAGCGCCAGGACTGGCAGGACATTACCTGATCGTGACGGTTGGTCATGGCGTTTATCAGGGCGCAGTAGGGGACGTTATTGGCGGTATAGCCAATAGAGAGCAAAAAATAGGTCCCGAACGCCCAGGCAATTTTCATGTTTGGGCTCATGTCTGGCACGGTAAACGTCAGGATGCCGATAACCGCAAGCGGCACGGCAGTCCAGAGCTGCCACGGGCGAAAGCGGCCCCAGCGGCTGCGGGTTCTGTCAGCAATAACGCCCATAACCGGGTCTGATACCGCATCAAAAATTCTCAGGGTAAAGAACATTGCCCCGACGATGGCCGGGCTGAGGCCGAACACATCGGTGTAGAAAAAAAGCAGGAAGCCGCTGATTAAGTCAGAGATGCAGTGTCCACCGGCATCTCCCAGCCCATAGCCTATTTTTTCGCGGGTGGAGAGCGTTTCGCCCGCATCAACCATCTGCACATTCGTGTCCAGATTATCGACTGTAGCCATAACCAATCCTTATTTGCTAAGCAGAGTGTGAGGGTACACAGGTCATTACGATCTGTTTTTATATTTTTAGTAAACTTCATACGCTGCCGAGCATAGATCTAATCTTCTCTTTTCGTACATTTTTGACTTTTGTGCTTGTGATATTGATCTTGATTTTTACTATAAATTATTTTTAATGCCGATCTTGATCACATTTATCCGTGAAGGATGCCGGGATTTTTTGCGTTATTCGCTAAGCTGAGCATCATTTTTACGAGAAAAGGTCGAATTAAATGCATTTAGGAATGGATATCGGTGGGACCAAAGTTGAGACTGTCGTGCTGGATGACAAGGGAAAACTGGTCTGGCAGCAGCGCATTGCGACACCGAAAGCCAGTATTGAGCAGTTCTTACAGGGTATCATTGGAGAAGTCCATGCCGCGCAGGATTGGGCAGGCGAAAAGCTAAGCCTGGGATTCGGTTTGCCCGGCGCGATTGACACCGCTACTTGTTTAGTAAAAAATTCAAATATTCAGGTGGTCAATGGGCATCCGCTGCATGATATCCTTAGCGACTATTTTTCCCAGCCGGTGGCTGTCGCAAACGATGCTAACTGTTTCGCGCTGTCGGAAGCGATAGATGGCTGCGGCGCCGGTCATGAAGTGGTGTTTGGGGCGATCCTTGGTACCGGATGCGGCGGCGGTGTGGTGGTGCATCAGCGTTTGCTGACCGGGCCGAATGCCTGCAGCGGTGAATGGGGGCATAATCCTTTGCCGCACTATTCCCCGGAACACGATGGGCCTTCGCACTTGTGCTATTGCGGTCAGCATAACTGCGTAGAATCGTTTATCTCTGGCAGCGGGCTGGCCCGACAGTTTCGCTTACATAATGAAGGACGCGGAACCGCTGAAGAACTGGTGTTGAAGATGCGTGAAGGACACCCTCAAGCGCTGGCGCTGTGGCGGCAATTCCGTAATCAGCTGGCGCGCGCCTTCGCAAACGTCGTGAATACGCTCGATCCGGATGTGATAGTGATAGGTGGGGGGCTGTCGGGCGTCGATGAGCTGTATAGCGATTTATCGGCTGAAATGGCAAAGTACATATTCGGTGGACGCTGCGTGACGCCGGTTCTGCCGGCAAAGCATGGCGACAGCAGCGGCGTACGCGGCGCAGCTTGGGCTGGAGAGCAGGCGCTGCAGGGATAATCAGCGTAAACCCCGTAAAACAGGTGAAAACGAACGGAATGGTAAAAAAGACCAGAATTAAAGATATTGCGGCGGCCTGCGGCGTGTCGATTGCCGCAGTATCAAGAGCGCTAAAAGGGCAGCCGGGGCTTAGCGAGGAGACTCGTCAGCGGATCCTGTCGATAGCGGAAGCCGAAGGCTATGATTTTAGCCGCTTGCGCAACGGTCGCATCAAGCGGCTGCTGTTTTTAATGCACAGGGAACACAATATTGCCAGCGCTCTGCCGTTCTATTCGACCGTCATGCTTGGCGTTGCTGACGCTTGTAGAGAAAATGAAATTGCCATGAGCTTCCAGCCCATTGGTCCGGGAGATTCAGTTGGCGAGTTGATTAATCTCCATCAGCCTGACGCGTTGATCTGCGCGGGTTATCTTGAAGCAGAGATACTGGCGGAATTGAAAAAAACGGCGCTCCCCGTTGCCCTGGTTGATTTGTGGGCGGCGGATTTTCCCTGTGCCAATCCTGACAACTATCACGGCGGATTTATCGCCACCCGCCACCTGCTTGAACAGGGAAGAAAGCGTATTGCCTTACTCGGCCATTCGCAGCACCATTACAGCATCCGTCAGCGTACTGAAGGCTATCTGCAGGCGCTGTTTGATGCCGGAATTTCTCTGGCCGAGGAGTATCGAGTCGAAGTCCCCCCGGTCAAGGAGATAGAAAAACCGCTGGTAAAAGGCATGGAGAAACTGCTGGCGCTACCGCAGCCGCCGGATGCTATCTTTGCTTATAACGATATGGCGGCGCTGGTGGCGATGAGAGTTTGCGCGCGGAAGGGCATCAAGGTGCCGGATGAGATTGCGATCGTCGGTTTCGATGATATTGAAGCTGCTGCATGGGCCTGGCCGCCGTTAACCACGGTGGCCATTGATAAGCGTGAGCTTGGCCGCGATGCGTTCCGTCTTTTACTCAGCGACGAGGGTGACAGAAACCTGTTGTTGCCGGTGCGGTTAGTGGTTCGTGAGAGTTCATTGCGGTTGCGTCCGCAGGCATAATCCGGCAAAGTCTGCGCCATCGTGTGAAAGGGGCAATCATCGTGAAGCGACTCATTATCGGTATCTCTGGCGCCAGCGGCGCAATTTACGGCGTACGCCTGCTCCAGGTTTTGCGCGAGGTGTCTGATGTCGAAACCCATCTTATTTTAAGCCAGGCCGCCCGTCAGACGCTGGCGCTGGAGACGGACTTCTCCCTGCGCGAGGTGCAGGCGTTGGCCGACGTAGTGCACGATGCCCGTGATATCGCCGCCAGTATCTCTTCCGGCTCTTTTAAAACCGCCGGGATGGTGATTTTGCCATGTTCAATGAAAACGCTTTCCGGCATTGTTCATAGCTATACCGATGGGCTGCTGACCAGAGCGGCGGACGTGGTGCTTAAAGAGCGTCGCCCGCTGGTGCTGTGCGTTCGGGAAACGCCGTTCCACCTCGGTCATCTGCGTCTGCTGGTCCAGGCGGCGGAAATGGGCGCAGTGATTATGCCGCCGGTTCCGGCGTTCTATCATCGTCCTGAAAGCCTTGACGATGTGATCAATCAAACGGTCAATCGCGTTATCGATCAGTTTGATATCTCTCTTCCTGCAGACCTCTTTACCCGCTGGCAGGGCGCGTAGGGCGCACTAACATAGTGCGCTTTCTTCACCTCTGCGCTCCTGCAGTGCAATTTTGTCGCCTCGATCAAATCCTCAACATTTAATTTGTTTTTTTGCGCTACGGCGCTGCGGTTTATCCATTATTGCTGGTATCTTCCCTTTCAAGACAAACTTGCAACCTTTATTTAACAAATTTAACGCCGTTTCCAGCACGCACTGAGAGAATGGCATAAAACGTGCAAGATTTGTCGGCAGCACCAATAACAAGACAACGCATGACATAACAACATCACGACACTTAAGGGTAACCTATGAAGAAGACGGTCCTGGCTTTCTCTTTAATGATGGGCATTTGCAGCGCTTCCAGCGCCTTCGCCGCGCTGCCGCAGAGTATTCGCATTGGCACCGATGCCACCTACGCGCCTTTTTCTTCTAAGGATGCGAAAGGGGATTTCGTGGGTTTTGACATTGATTTGGGTAATGAGCTCTGTTCGCGCATCAAAGTAAAATGTACCTGGGTTGGCAGCGATTTCGACTCCCTGATCCCATCGCTGAAGGCGAAGAAAATCGACGCCATCATCTCTTCGTTATCGATCACCGAAAAACGCCAGCAGGAAATCGCGTTCTCTGACAAGCTCTATGCGGCGGACTCTCGCCTGATTGCCGCCAAAGGCTCACCGATTCAACCGACGCTGGAATCTCTGAAAGGCAAGCACGTCGGCGTTCTGCAGGGCTCCACCCAGGAGGCCTACGGCAATGAACGCTGGCGCAGCCACGGGGTAGACGTCGTGGCTTATCAGAATCAGGACTTAATCTACTCAGACCTCGCTGCGGGCCGCCTGGATGCCGCCTTGCAGGATGAGGTCGCCGCCAGCGAAGGCTTCCTCAAGCAACCAGCCGGTAAAGATTTTGCCTTTGCCGGACCTTCTGTTAAAGACAAAAAATTCTTCGGAGATGGCACCGGTATTGGCCTGCGTAAGGACGATAGCGAACTGAAGGCCGCTTTTGATAAAGCCCTGGCTGAGCTTCGCAAAGACGGCACCTACGACAAAATGGCGAAGAAATACTTCGACTTCAACGTTTACGGTGATTAAGTCGCCCGCTGGCCCGGATTCCGGGCCACGAGTATCTATTTCTGTCTGATATTGGTACAACGGTGCTTTAAGCCGATCAATTTGGTGCAGGAAATTGCGCACTCTATGTTAAAAAGTGCATAGTTAAGCGTTTCCGATGCGAAAAAATTTGCTTTCCGGCGCAGAATGCTTTGCCTTACCGGGGCGAATAATGGCACGATAACTGCCGTAAGTACTTCTAATAAATCCATTAGAATGACAGTCTGTTGAGGATAGTTATGAAAAAACTGGCGTTGTCTCTCTCCTTAGCGCTGGCCCTTTCCAGCGTTTCCACCGTATTCGCAGCAATTCCGCAAAAAGTCCGCATTGGCACCGATCCTACTTATGCCCCGTTCGAATCAAAGAATGCACAGGGTGAATTGGTTGGTTTTGACATCGATCTGGCAAAAGAGCTGTGTAAGCGCATCAATACGCAATGTACCTTCATTGAGAACCCGCTGGACGCGCTGATCCCTTCTTTAAAAGCGAAGAAGATCGACGCCATTATGTCTTCGCTTTCGATCACCGAAAAACGCCAGCAGGAAATTGCTTTCACCGACAAACTTTACGCGGCTGATTCTCGCCTGGTCGTCAAAAAAGGCAGCGATATCACGCCAGACCTTGCGAAGCTGAAAGGTAAGCGCATTGGCGTTCTCCAGGGCACCACACAAGAAACCTATGGCAATGAACACTGGGCGCCGAAAGGTATTGAAATCGTTTCCTATCAGGGTCAGGACAATATCTATTCCGATTTGACCGCCGGACGTATTGACGCGGCGTTCCAGGATGAAGTTGCCGCCAGCGAAGGCTTCCTCAAACAGCCTGTTGGCAAAGATTATCAGTTCGGCGGCCCGTCGATTAAAGACGAGAAGCTGTTTGGCGTCGGCACCGGAATGGGGCTGCGCAAAGAGGATAATGAGCTGCGTGAAGCATTAAATAAAGCCTTTGCCGAGATGCGCCAGGACGGCACCTACGACAAGCTGGCGAAGAAATATTTCGATTTTAACGTGTACGGCGACTAACCATCCCGCGTACCCCATCGCGCGTGACTTAGCGCGCGATGGTTGATGACAGACAGGGCAGACAGCATGCTGTACGGTTTTTCTCAGGTTATTTTTCAGGGCGCGCTGGTCACCCTTGAGCTGGCGTTAAGCTCGGTCGTTCTGGCAGTGCTTATCGGCCTGGCAGGCGCGGGGGCGAAGCTTTCCAGTAATCGTCCGCTGGCGCTGATTTTTGAAGGCTATACCACCTTAATTCGCGGCGTACCCGATCTGGTGCTGATGCTGCTGATTTTCTACGGGTTGCAGATCGCGCTCAACGCGCTGACCGATGCGCTTGGCCTCGCGCAGTTTGATATCGACCCCATGGTCGCGGGGATTATCACTCTGGGCTTTATTTACGGCGCTTACTTCACCGAAACCTTTCGCGGCGCCTTCCTGGCGGTACCGAAGGGACATATTGAAGCGGCAACGGCCTTCGGCTTCAGCGGCGGGCAGACCTTTCGCCGCATTCTGTTTCCGGCAATGATGCGCTATGCGCTGCCCGGAATTGGCAATAACTGGCAGGTGATCCTCAAAGCGACTGCACTGGTCTCATTGCTGGGGCTGGAAGATGTGGTTAAGGCAACTCAGCTGGCGGGTAAAAGCACCTGGGAGCCTTTCTACTTCGCTATCGTCTGCGGCCTGATTTATCTGGTGTTTACCACGGTTTCCAATGGTGTGCTGCTGATGCTCGAACGCCGTTATTCTGTTGGCGTGAAGAGGGCTGACCTGTGATTGATATTATTCAGGAGTACTGGAAATCTCTGCTGTGGACCGACGGCTATCGCTTCACCGGCGTAGCGATTACGCTCTGGCTGCTGATCTCTTCAGTCGTGATGGGCGGCATACTCGCGGTTTTTCTTGCCATAGGCCGGGTATCGAGCAACAAATTTATCCAGTTCCCAATCTGGCTTTTCACCTATATCTTTCGCGGTACCCCGCTGTATGTGCAGCTGCTGGTGTTCTATTCCGGTATGTACACGCTGGAGATCGTCAAAGGTACAGAACTGCTGAACGCCTTCTTTCGTAGCGGTCTGAACTGTACGGTACTGGCGTTGACGCTGAATACCTGCGCTTATACCACGGAGATTTTTGCCGGAGCGATTCGTTCAGTGCCGGCGGGAGAGATCGAAGCCGCCCGCGCGTACGGTTTTTCTGCGGTCAAAATGTATCGCTGCATTATTTTGCCTTCCGCGCTGCGTATTGCTCTGCCTGCCTACAGCAACGAAGTGATCCTGATGCTGCATTCCACCGCGCTGGCCTTTACCGCCACGGTGCCGGATCTGCTGAAAATTGCCCGTGATATCAACTCGGCAACCTACCAGCCGTTTACCGCTTTTGGCATTGCCGCAGTTCTGTATTTAATTATCTCCTATGTGCTGATTAGCTTATTCCGCAGGGCGGAAAAGCGCTGGCTGCAGCATATCAAACCTTCTTCGACGCATTGAGAACGCCATGTCCGACAATAAATTAAATGTAATCGATCTGCATAAACGTTACGGCGAACACGAGGTGCTGAAAGGCGTTTCGCTGCGGGCGAAAGCCGGGGACGTGATCAGTATTATTGGCTCATCCGGTTCCGGTAAAAGCACCTTTCTGCGCTGCATTAACTTTCTTGAAAAGCCCAGCGAAGGGACGATTGTGGTTAACGGGCAGAACATTGGTCTGGTTCGTGATAAAGACGGTCAGCTCAAGGTGTCGGATAAGAACCAACTGCGTCTGCTGCGGACTCGCCTGACGATGGTGTTCCAGCATTTCAATCTCTGGAGCCATATGACGGTGCTGGAAAACGTGATGGAAGCGCCGATTCAGGTTCTGGGCCTGAGCAAACAGGAAGCGCGCGAGCGGGCGGTGAAATATCTGGCGAAGGTGGGGATTGACGAACGCCAGCAGATTAAATATCCGGTGCATCTCTCCGGCGGCCAGCAGCAGCGCGTGTCCATCGCCCGCGCGCTGGCGATGGAACCCGATGTGCTGCTGTTTGATGAACCGACGTCGGCGCTTGATCCTGAACTGGTGGGTGAAGTGTTGCGCATTATGCAGCAGCTGGCTGAAGAGGGGAAAACCATGGTCGTGGTCACCCATGAGATGGGCTTTGCGCGCCACGTCTCCTCTCACGTAATCTTCCTGCATCAGGGCAAGATAGAAGAAGAGGGGCACCCTGACGAAGTCTTCGGTAATCCGAAAAGCCAGCGCTTGCAGCAGTTCCTGAAAGGCTCTTTAAAGTAATCCCTGTCCTGCCCCCGGCGGAATACTCTCCGTCGGGGCGGCTAACGCTCCAGCCGATATACCCAGTCGTCGTAATCAATTCCGTTCAGGCGATAGGCTTTTTCGAGCACCTGAATGCGGATAAAACCGTGTTTTTCCAGCAGACGAGAGGAACCAGCGTTACTGCCCAGCACCCAGGCATTGATGGCGTGAACGCCGAGCTGCTGAAAACCGTAGTCGCAAATCGCTTTTAGCGCTTCGCTGGCGTACCCTTTCCCCTGAGCTTCGGGCAGGAGTGCGTATCCGACATCCGCTTCGTGCGGGTTTTTACTGCTGATGCGCAGCCCGATATCGCCAATTGCCGCGCCGCTGGCATCACGTAAAACGAATACGCCAGGGTCTGCGCAGCGGGACTCAAACAGCGTCCGCAGCGCCGGCTCCTCAAGAAGCTCTCCCATATAGCGCATCACTTCTGGATCTCGCCGTAAGCGCAGAAAAAAAGGCCAGTCGGATGCGTTAAACCCAGAGAGACGCAGGCGCGGAGTGGTGAGTGTTATCATAAAGCAGTCCATACAAGTGGATTCTTCCGCCACCTTAACACCATAAAGCCGCGGAATGTTTATGCCTTTAAGCAACCGTCGGTGAAGCCTGGCGCTGACTTTCCAGCCCGCTAAGATAGTGCAACACGGTTTTGCTCTCCCGCGTAGCCCTCAGCTGCAGCGCCAGATTGAGATCGTCCAGCACCTCGGCGTGGGCGACCAGCGCTGAGTCTTCAGCAAGTCGTCCCTCCGTTACCAGCCAGCCAACGATGGTTTTCCAGCGCCATAGCGGCGAATTGCCTTTAACGCGCTGCACCGGTCCCGGAAACTGGCCCGAGCCTCGCGCGCCATCTTTCAATAAGGCGACGGCCTGTCGCGTCAGGCCGGTGAGTTCGGCAATATCGCTTAATCCTACCAGCGCGGAATCGACGGATTCGACTCGCGCATTCAGAGCCGGAGCGGATTCGATATCAGCAATGGCTGACAGAATAGCCTGCTCAAGAGAGTCTCTTTCGCGATCGAACTCCAGATAGACCGCCGTTCCGTAAAAACAGACCAGGGCGTCAGCGCAGCCTGCGGCATGCAGTGCATCTTCCAGACCCACGGTACGAGAAGTTACGCCGGAGAGGGTGAGCGTAAAATTATACAGCGCCATTGTTTAATCCTTCTTGTGGTTAAGCTGACCCGAGGCAGGCGGCTGGCAGCGGTCGACCATTCTGATAATTTGCCTGGCGTGGTTAATGGGTACCGCAGGCGTTGACCAGATGCTCATCATATGTTCCCGGTGCCGGGCCGTCCCACACATCAACCTGCCAAAACAGTGAACGCTTTTGCCGCCAGTGATAAAAATCCAGCCCCGTGCCAGCGAGTAGTCAATAGCTGCTCTGATATGTTTATCCGGATGTTCCTTCATCAATTCATCCTGGTAATGTTGAATAAGTTGTTGACGAATGTCAACGGTGTGGTGGTGTTAAATTACACACAGGGGTTATGGCAGAGTGAAAGACATATCACTGGAATAAGATTCACAGTTAAGGCGACAGAGGAATGGTGATTTTTGCGCGCTGCGAGGCGGGTTCAACAAATTAATTAATCAGGGAGAGCGATACTCTCCCTGAGAGACCTGGACTACCGCAGCACGTCGGCCAGCGCCTCTTCCAGATCGTACCAACGAAAGCCAAATCCGGCCGCTTCCAGGCGTTTAGGCAGCGCGCGCTGGCCGCCGAGTACCAGAACGGAAGATTCTCCCATCAGCAGACGAATAGCCGCCGCCGGGACGCGGAAAATCGCCGGACGGTTTAGCGCATGGCCCAGCGCATGAGCGAACTGCTCGTTACGAACCGGGTAAGGGGAAACCATATTAAACGGCCCGCGCAGGTCGTTATCAAGCAGCCACAGTATACCGTTGACCATATCGTCGATGTGGATCCAGGCCAGATACTGTCTGCCGCTGCCGATAGGGCCGCCGAGGCCAAGCTTAAAGGCGGGCGCCATTTTGGCCAGAATGCCGCCTCGCGGCGCCAGCACCACCCCGGTACGCAGCAGGCATACGCGGGTGCGATCGCTCTGCGCTTCGCAGGCAATCTGCTCCCAGCGGGCGCAAAGCTTGTGGGTAAACTCATTATGCGGCGGCTCTTCTTCGGTGACGACAACTTCGCCGAGATCGCCATAATAGCCGGCGGCTGAACCGCTAATCAGCACCGCGGGCGGCGCGTCGCTGGCGTTGATTAGGGTGACCAGCTTTTGGGTGATATCCCAACGGCTGTGGCAGAGGCGCTGCTTCTGCTCCGCCGTCCAGCGTTTATCGGCGATAGGTTCGCCTGCCAGATTGATGACGGCATCAAAACCGTTAAGATTCACCTGATGCTCAAAATCGCGCCACAGAGTGACGCGAGAATCGAGGCGGTTTTTCGCCTTTTCAGGGCTGCGGGTTGAAACCGTTACGCGATGCCCCAGCTCCAGCAGCCGGGGTATCAGATGCCGGCCAATCAGGCCGGTACCGCCAGTAAGCAGAACGTTCATAGCGCCTCCCGAAGATGCATCTAGCGCCGCCAGCTCATCGTCATGGAGACGGAATCGGCGTAGCGCAGTGCATGCAGTTTGTCGATCTCTACTTCAGCATATGTGACCCAGTGATGTTCGCGTGCGATGTCGAGCACATCCTGAGTTAATTTTTCCAGTAGAGAAAAGCGGTTATTTTCGATATGACTAATAATGCGCTTAGTAATGGTGCGGTAGTTCAGCGCATCGTTAATATCTTCGCTGTTGCGTGATTTCTCCGCCGGATAGTGGATAGCGACGTTGACCACCACATCCTGGCGGTTGGCGATCTCTTCCTCTTTAATTCCGATAAAAGTACGCAGGCGCAGGTTCTTAATTCGAATAATGGCGTCTGGTTGAGACATTGCAGGCTTCCTCCGGGTAGTAATTTCCGCCATCATACATCAAAGCTTCCCGGCCGAGCAGGGGGTTACCAGGCTTCTGTTTTCAGAAGCGCCTCAACGGTCGCCGGGCGATGACGAATGCGTTCAAACCAGTTGTGAACCGCCGGAAAACTGGCGAGGTCGATGCGCTGGCGCTGATGGGCATTCACCCACGGCCAGCAGGCGATATCGGCGATACTGTAGTGGTTGCCGCCCAGCCAGGGGCTCTCGCCAAGGCGCCGGTTGAGCACGCCGTACAGCCGCTGAGTTTCAACCTGATAGCGCTCGATGGCATAGGGTACCGCCTGCGGGGCGCAGTGGTTAAAGTGGTGGTTTTGCCCGAGCATCGGCCCTAAACCGCCGACCTGCCAGAATAACCACTGGAGCGTAGCGTGGCGCTCGCGGAGCTCACCGCTCAGTAACTTGCCGCTTTTTTCTGCAAGGTAGAGCAGGATTGCTCCGGACTCAAACAGGTTTAACGGGCCACCGCCGTCGGCGGGTTCATGGTCAACGATCGCCGGGATCTTGTTATTTGGCGAAATCGCAAGGTAGGAGGGTTGGAACTGCTCCCCTTTGCCGATATCCACCCGGATGAGACGATAGGCCAACTGAGCTTCTTCGAGGAAGAGCGTGATTTTGTGGCCATTGGGAGTGGGTGCGTAGTAAAGATCGATCATGAAAATCCCTCGCCGTTACGGGTCGCAAACTTTTCGAGTATAGGTGAACTGACGTTATTCGGCAGGCTAACCGAATCCGGGATGATTTTTGCCAGGCAAGTTCACCGCAATTAAGTATGTAAGATCCTCAAGGCGACGGTCAGTGACATCTTCTGAAAGACAGGCTATGTTGGCTTATCGCCCCATTACATTAGCCATTGAGGATGCTATGAGCCAGTCCGCGATTACCCTGTGGTCCGACGCCGATTTTTTCTCGCCCTATGTGATGTCCGTGTACGTTGCCCTGCAGGAAAAGAGCCTGCCTTTTACTCTAAAAACCGTCGATCTCGACAGCGGCGAGCATCTGCAAAGCGGCTGGAAAGGCTACAGCGTGACGCGGCGCGTACCGCTGCTGGAGGTCGGTGAGTTCTTCCTGAGCGAATCCTCCGCGATTACCGAATATCTCGATGAACGCTTCGCGCCTCCGGAGTGGGAGAGGCTGTATCCGCATGACCTGCAAAAGCGCGCGCGGGCGCGTCAAGTGCAGGCCTGGCTGCGTAGCGATTTAATGCCGATTCGTGAAGAACGCTCGACGGCCGTGGTTTTTGCCGGAGAAAAGAAACCGCCGCTCAGCGAAGCCGGGAAAAAAAGCGCCGGCAAGCTGTTTGAAACGGCTGGCGTTCTGCTATCCCATGGCGGGCAGAATTTATTTGGCGAATGGTCTATAGCCGATACCGATCTTGCGCTGATGCTCAATCGTCTGGTTCTGAACGGCGATGAGGTTCCGACCGCGCTGGCTGATTATGCCACCTTCCAGTGGCAGCGAGCGTCAGTCCAGCGCTACGTCGCACTCTCAGCCAAACGAGCGGGCTGATAAGCGTCAGCGGTTCCGTTATCATAGCGGCATCGTAATGCGTGGAGATGAATTGTATGAAGCTGATGTTTGCCTCGGATATCCATGGCTCTCTACCTGCAGCCGAACGCGTGCTTGAGCTGTTCGCGCGAAGCGGGGCGCAGTGGCTGGTTATTCTCGGTGATGTGCTGAATCACGGACCGCGTAACGCGCTTCCTGAAGGTTATGCCCCGGCCCAGGTCGCAGAGGCGTTAAACCGCGTAGCGGAGCGGGTGATTGCCGTTCGCGGCAACTGCGACAGCGAAGTCGATCAGATGCTGCTCCATTTCCCCATAACCGCCCCCTGGCAGCAGGTTTTGAGCGAGCGAACCCGCCTGTTTCTCACTCACGGACATCTGTACAGCCCCGATAATTTGCCTCCACTCGCCGCTGGCGATGTGCTGGCTTACGGCCATACTCATATTCCGGTAGCCGAGAAACGCGGCGAGATTTTTCTCTTCAATCCCGGCTCGGTCAGCATCCCTAAAGGGGGATTTACCGCCAGCTACGGTCTTCTGAACGAGGGGCGATTGCAGGTTTTAGCACTCGATGATCATCAGGTTATTGCAGAGGTCGCAATTTACCCGTAATTTACCCCTCAATCGTATAGACGCGCCGCGAGAGCGCTTTAAAAAGTAAGGTTTCCTGATGGCGGAACAGAATCATTTGGCAAGCACAGAATGGGTCGATATTGTTAATGAAAACAACGAGGTGATAGCACAATCCAGCCGCGAACAAATGCGCGCGGAGTGTCTGCGTCATCGCGCGACCTACATTGTTGTTCATGATGGGATGGGCAAAATCCTGGTGCAGCGTCGTACCGAAACGAAAGATTTCCAGCCGGGCATGCTGGACGCCACCGCCGGTGGCGTGGTGCAGGCTGATGAGCAAATGCTGGAGTCCGCGCGCCGCGAGGCGGAAGAAGAGCTCGGCATTGCCGGCGTGCCCTTCGCTGACCACGGGCAGTTCTACTACGAAGATAAGCACTGCCGCGTCTGGGGCGGTCTGTTTAGCTGCGTATCGCACGGACCGTTCGCGCTGCAAGAAGAAGAAGTGAGCGAAGTGTGCTGGCTGACGCCGGAAGAGATCACCGCCCGCTGCGATGAATTCACTCCGGATTCATTAAAAGCGCTGGCGCTGTGGATGACCCGCAATGCCAACAATGAGCCAACAAAAGCCGAAAAACAGGAAGAGGCGGAATAGCCTTTAGCAGCTATCCCGCATGCATAAACTGGACGCGATGGGTTTCCTGTCGCTCCAGTTTCCCTCATTAAAACGCTCCAGAAGGGCTCGCCCGGCTTCTATACCAATCTTGTGGTGCGGCACAGCCATGGTCGTTAACGGCGGCTGGCACACCCGACTCACGTCACTGTCGCCAAAGCCGACGACGGCTAAATCATCAGGCACCTTGATACGCCGACGCTGGCACTCATACAGCGCCCCGCATGCCAGCTCATCGGAAACGCAGACCAGCGCATCGAGTTCTGGCCATGCCAGCAAAAACTCCGGCAGCTGCGAAGCGCCGGTGGAAAAGTTGGCCGGTAGCGCAGCGTTAATCACCCGGTTAGGCGACATATGATGGCGCAGCATGGCCTTGTACCACCCCTGCAAATGCTGCTGAAAAATCCACTGTTCCTGATTGGCGCACAGCAGACCGATATTCTGATAGCCGCGGTGAATGAGCATCTCCGTCAGCTCGAACATCGCCGCTACGTTATCAATGCCGATATTCATGTCGATAGGATCGGCGCGCATCGCTCCCATTTCCACCACCGGAATCGAGGCGTTTTGCAGCCAGTGGCGTACGGTATCGCTATGTTCAACGCTAAGCAGAATGGCGGCGGCGATATTCGAAGCCAGCAGCGTTTCCAGCAACTTTTCTTCCTGCTCAAGACGGTGCTGCGATTCCGCGAGCATGATTTGATAACCCGCCGGCTGTAGTACCTGCTGAAGCCCGGCAAACATCGCTGAGCAGCCCGCCTCCGCCAGATTGGGGACCACCATCGCGATAGTTCTTGAAGAGGCTGATGCCAGGGCGCTGGCGGCGAGGTTAGGCATATACCCGAGTTCTTGCACCGCCGCTTCGATTTTTTCACGGAGTTTATCGGAAACTTGTTCCGGCGTGCGAAGCGCGCGGGATACGGTCATGGTTCCCACACCTGCCAGCTGAGCAACATCGGCGATCGTCACTTTACCGGTACTACGCCGTTTTCGGGTTAGAGACATACATATTCCTGCTAAACAGACGTTTTTTATTTTCATCCATTACTTCACGTGTCAGGGAGTATACGCCTTAACCGGGGCTTTTTGCTGCGTTTTCACAGGATGATTGTGAATTGATAGCGCTATCACAAATCTGAATGTTCCTTTTTGGTAGCGCTATCTTTGTGATCGTTCTCGCAGATAACTCTTCCCTGCTTGCATAAAGTTTGCCCATCTTTTGCTAAAAGACGGGGGATAAAATGCTCAACACATGGCTCTCTGATGCCACCATTGCGCTGCGGCAGAACGTAGACAGCTGGCCCGAGGCGCTGGATATCTGCGCCCGGCCGCTGCTCGAGGCCGGCGTTATCGAACCTGCTTACGTGAAGGCGATCGTGGAGCAGCATCGCAGGCTGGGGCCGTATTACGTGCTGGCGCCGGGACTGGCGATGCCGCATGCGCGGCCAGAGGAGGGGGCAAAGGGCTTAGGACTATCGCTGTTGAAACTGGAACAGGGCGTATCGTTTGGCTCAGAGGAGTTCGACCCGGTTGATATTATCATTATGCTTGCGGCACCGGATAAACATAGCCATCTCGAAATGATCGCGGCTCTGGCGGAATTATTTTCCAGCGATGAAGATATGCATCAATTACATCAGGCAACCGGCCTTGAGGAGATTAAAAAAATCATCGCACGCTTCTGAGTTAATTTAAACATCCGACTTATCGGACATTACGCGCCTGCGTGATGCGGACCTACTCTACCCAAAAAAGGTGATAACAATGAAAATTATGGCAATTTGCGGTTCTGGCCTGGGCAGCAGTTTTATGGTTGAAATGAATATTAAAAAAGTGCTTAAAAAGCTCGAAATCGAGGCCGAGGTAGAGCACTCCGATCTGTCGTCGGCAACTCCTGGCGCGGCGGATCTGTTTGTGATGGCTAAAGATATTGCTGCCAGCGCCAGCGTACCGGAAAGCCAGCTGGTGGTGATTACTAACATCATCGATATTAATGAACTCGAAGCGCAGCTGCGCGCGTGGTTCGCCAGACAATAACTATTTATAGCGAGGTGGATATGTTTATCCTTGAAACGCTGAATTTTGTTGTTGATATTCTTAAAGTCCCTTCAGTACTGGTCGGTTTAATTGCGTTAATTGGTCTGGTGGCGCAAAAAAAATCTTTCTCCGACGTCGTGAAGGGAACAATTAAAACTATTCTGGGCTTTATCGTTCTCGGCGGTGGCGCGACGGTATTAGTCGGCTCGCTGAATCCATTGGGGGGGATGTTTGAACACGCATTTAATATTCAGGGAATTATCCCTAATAATGAGGCGATAGTTTCTATTGCACTGGAAAAATATGGTGCTTCAACCGCGCTGATTATGGCGTTTGGGATGGTGGCAAATATTGTGGTCGCCCGGTTTACGCGCCTGAAGTACATTTTTCTCACCGGGCACCACACCTTCTATATGGCCTGCATGATTGGCGTGATTCTCACCGTGGCGGGTTTTGAGGGGGTCGGGCTGGTATTTACCGGTTCGCTGATCCTTGGTCTGGTCATGGCATTCTTCCCGGCGTTGGCCCAGCGCTATATGAAGCGTATTACCGGAACCGATGACATTGCTTTCGGCCACTTCGGCACTCTGGGCTACGTACTGTCGGGGTGGATCGGTAGCGTTTGCGGTAAAGGCTCGCGTTCAACAGAAGAGATGAACCTGCCGAAAAACCTGAGCTTCCTGCGCGACAGCTCCATCTCTATTTCGCTGACCATGATGATCATCTATCTGATTATGGCGGTGAGCGCAGGGCGTGAATACGTTGAAAGCACCTTCAGCGGCGGCCAGAACTACCTGGTCTACGCCATCATTATGGCGATCACCTTCGCTGCCGGGGTGTTCATCATCCTGCAAGGGGTACGCCTGATTCTGGCGGAAATCGTACCGGCCTTTACCGGGTTTTCGGAAAAGCTGGTGCCCAATGCCCGTCCGGCGCTGGACTGTCCGGTTGTTTATCCCTATGCGCCCAATGCGGTACTGATTGGCTTCCTGTTTAGCTTCCTCGGCGGGCTGGTCGGGTTGTTCCTCTGCGGGCAATTTAAGTGGGTGTTGATTCTGCCCGGCGTGGTGCCGCATTTCTTTACCGGCGCGACCGCTGGCGTGTTTGGCAACGCGACCGGCGGGCGGCGCGGGGCAATGATCGGCGCGTTTGCCAATGGTCTGCTGATCACCTTCCTGCCGGTGCTGCTCCTGCCTGTACTGGGGGCGATTGGTTTTGCCAACACCACTTTCTCGGATGCTGATTTCGGCGTCGTCGGCATCGTGCTGGGTAATCTGGCCCGCTATCTGTCGCCGTTTGCGATAACTGGCCTGGTTGTGGCGTTGTTCGTACTGCTGGTGGCGTACAACGTTTTTGCGAAAAAGAAATCTGTGGGCCGCGGCGCGCAGGAGAACAGCGGAGCGAAATCATGAATGTGCAAGAAGTGACTAAACTGGCGCGAGACATTCGCGTCGCAACCCTTAAATCGCTGACGGATCTCGGTTTTGGCCACTACGGCGGCAGTATGTCGGTCGTGGAAACGCTGGCGGTACTGTACGGCGCGGTGATGAAAATTGATCCCGCCGATCCGGACTGGCCCGAGCGCGACTACTTTGTGTTATCGAAAGGCCATGCCGGCCCGGCGCTGTACAGTACGCTGGCGATAAAGGGATATTTCCCGATGGAGGAACTAAGCACGCTGAACCAGAACGGTACGCGGCTGCCAAGCCATCCGGATCGGCTAAAAACGCGCGGCGTAGACGCCACAACGGGGTCGCTGGGGCAGGGGATTTCCATCGCTGGCGGGATGGCGCTGTCGCATAAGCTGGCGGGACGGACGAATCGTGTGTTCTGTATCGTTGGCGACGGGGAACTGAATGAAGGCCAGTGCTGGGAAGCATTCCAGTTTATCGCCCATCATCGCCTGAATAACCTGACCGTATTTGTTGACTGGAACAAGCTACAGCTTGACGGCAGGCTGGATGAGATCATTCGCGCTTTTAATCTGGAAGATAAATTCCGCGCCTTTGGTTTTGATGTCGTGACCGTTAAAGGCGATGACGTTCCCGGACTGCTGGCTGCGGTACAGCCCGTTCCGCCTGTCGATGCGCGACCGCGGGTAGTCATTCTCGATAGCGTGAAAGGCCAGGGCGTGCCGTATCTCGAAAATCTCAGCAACAACCACCATTTGCGCCTGACGGGCGAAATGAAAGAGACGCTAAACGAGGCAATTCGCCAACTGGAGGCCGAACATGATTAAGCTTGCACCAGCAGGGCAAAAAGATGCCGTAGAGATGCGTAAGGTTTATGCCGGGTTCGTCGCAGAGCAGATTGCAGACAAGAGCCCAATTATCGCGCTGGAAGCGGATTTGATGAGTTCCATGGCGATGGACGGCGTCGCGCGGGAACATCCGCAGCACGTCATCAACTGCGGCATCATGGAAGCCAACGTGATAGGCACTGCCGCCGGGCTATCATTGACCGGACGCAAGCCGTTTGTGCACACCTTTACCGCTTTTGCCAGCCGCCGCTGTTTCGACCAGCTGTTTATGTCGCTCGATTATCAGCGGAATAACGTCAAAGTAATTGCTTCCGATGCGGGGGTGACCGCCTGCCATAACGGCGGAACCCATATGTCGTTTGAAGATATGGGGATTGTGCGCGGCCTGGCGCATTCGGTCGTGCTGGAAGTGACCGATGCGGTGATGTTCGATGAGATTCTGCGTCAGCTTATCGATCTCGACGGCTTCTACTGGGTTCGCACCATTCGCAAACAGGCGCCGAGCGTGTACGCGCCGGGTTCAACGTTCACCATTGGCAAAGGGAATGTGCTGCGCGAAGGTGAAGATATCACGCTGATTGCCAATGGGATTATGGTAGCGGAAGCGCTGGAGGCGGCGCGCCAGCTTGAGCAGGAAGGCGTTAGCGCGGCGGTGATTGATATGTTTACCCTGAAGCCCATTGACCGCATGCTGGTGAAAAATTACGCCGAAAAAACCGGGCGCATCGTGACCTGCGAAAACCACAGTATTCACAATGGACTGGGTTCGGCGGTGGCGGAGGTGCTGGTGGAAACCTGTCCGGTACCGATGCGGCGCGTAGGAGTGAAAGAGCGCTACGGTCAGGTGGGAACGCAGGAGTTCTTGCAGAAGGAGTATGGCCTGACGGCGCATGATATTGTCTCAGCGGCGCGCGAGCTGCTGTAAATAAAAAAGGCGACCATCCGGTCGCCTTTTTTCATGCAGCGGGCAGATTATGCTTGCTGCTGGGACGACTGAATAGCGGTCAGGGCGATGGTATAGACGATATCGTCAACCAGCGCGCCGCGGGACAGGTCGTTCACCGGCTTACGCATGCCTTGCAGCATCGGCCCGATGGAGATCAGGTCGGCGGAACGCTGTACGGCTTTGTAAGTGGTGTTACCGGTGTTCAGATCCGGGAAGATGAACACGGTAGCGCGTCCGGCAACCGGGGAGTTCGGCGCTTTGGATTTCGCAACGTCAGCCATTACCGCAGCATCATACTGCAGCGGGCCGTCGATCATCAGGTCAGGACGTTTTTCCTGCGCCAGACGAGTCGCTTCGCGAACTTTCTCTACATCGCTGCCTGCGCCTGAAGTGCCGGTGGAGTAGGAGAGCATGGCCACGCGCGGCTCGATGCCAAAGGCAATTGCGGATTCAGCAGACTGAATGGCGATTTCAGCCAGCTGCTCAGCGGTCGGATCCGGGTTGATCGCGCAGTCGCCGTAAACGTAAACCTGTTCCGGCAGCAGCATGAAGAATACGGAGGAGACCAGAGAGCTACCAGGGGCCGTTTTGATCAGCTGCAGTGGCGGACGGATGGTGTTGGCGGTGGTGTGAACCGCGCCGGAGACCAGACCGTCAACTTCGTCTTGCTCCAGCATCAGGGTGCCAAGAACCACGTTGTCTTCCAGCTGCTCGCGAGCAACCGCTTCGGTCATACCCTTGCTCTTACGCAGCTCGACCAGGCGAGCTACGTAGCTTTCGCGAACCACTTCCGGATCGACGATTTCAATCCCGGCGCCCAGCTCTACGCCCTGAGACGCGGCAACGCGGGTGATTTCTTCCGGGTTGCCCAGCAGGACGCAGGTGGCGATACCGCGCTCGGCGCAGATAGCGGCGGCTTTAACGGTACGCGGTTCGTTACCTTCCGGCAGAACAACGCGCTTGCCTGCTTTACGCGCCAGCTCGGTGAGCTGATAGCGGAAGGCTGGCGGAGAGAGGCGACGGCTACGCTCGGAAGTCGCGGTGAGCGACTCGATCCAGTCAGCGTTAATGTAGTTAGCCACGTATTCCTGAACTTTCTCGATGCGCTCGTGATCGTCAACCGGAACTTCCAGGTTGAAGCTCTGCAGGCTCAGGGAGGTCTGCCAGGTATTGGTGTTGACCATAAATACCGGCAGGCCGGTCGCGAATGCGCGTTCGCACAGCTTGCTGATGCGCTCGTCCATTTCGTAGCCGCCGGTCAGCAGGATGGCGCCGATTTCCACGCCGTTCATCGCGGCCAGGCAGGCGGCGACCAGAACGTCGGGACGGTCTGCGGAAGTGACCAGCAGCGATCCTGCGCGGAAGTGCTCCAGCATGTGTGGAATGCTGCGTGCGCAGAAGGTCACGGACTTCACGCGGCGGGTATTAATGTCGCCTTCGTTGATGATGGTGGCGTTCAGGTGACGCGCCATATCGATCGCGCGGGTGGCGATCAGATCGAAGCTCCACGGCACCGCGCCCAGAACCGGTAATGGGCTACCGTTCTGCAGCTGAGCCGGATCGATCTTCACGACTTTCGCTTTGGAAGAGTCGTCGAAGATTTCTGACAGGTCAGGGCGAGTACGGCCCTGTTCGTCAACTGGCGCATTCAGCTTGTTGACGATTACGCCGGTAATGCTGGTGTTTTTCGCGCCGCCGAAGCTGCTGCGAGTCAGCTCAACGCGTTCTTTCAGCTGTTCCGGAGTATCGGTACCCTGGGACATGACGAAGACGATTTCAGCGTTCAGCGTTTTGGCGATTTCGTAGTTCAGCGACTGGGCAAACTGATGTTTGCGGGTCGGGACCAGACCTTCAACCAGCACCACTTCAGCATCCTGAGCGTTGGCGTGGTAGTTGGCGATGATCTCTTCCATCAGCACGTCTTTCTGGTTGCTGGAGAGCAGCGACTCAACGTGGCTCATCTTCAACGGTTCTGCGGCCGGAAGGTCGGAGTTCGCGCGAATGATGGTCGTCGTCTGGTCTGGCGCATCGCCACCGGCGCGTGGTTGAGCGATTGGTTTAAAGACGCTCAGGCGCACGCCTTTACGTTCCATAGCACGGACAACACCGAGGCTGACGCTGGTCAGGCCTACGCTGGTTCCGGTAGGGATCAGCATAATTGTACGGGACACGATATATCCTCTTTCGTTACCGCCAGTATCAGGCGGGATACAAAACTGCACCACCAGCTTCCCGTCATACTTCAAGTTGCATGTGCGTTGGCTTTACTTGCTCACCCCAGTCACGTACTCCTCATACGCTCCTGGGGATTCGCTGCGTCGCCGCCTTCCTGCAACTCGAATTATTTAGGGTTATGGCTGGCGGTGTGGAATCAGGCGGTCAGACGGTTGGCGTCTTGCGCGATGACCAGCTCTTCGTTGGTCGGAATGACGATAGCCGGGCGAGTGCCTTCTTTGTTGATGAAGCCAGACTTGCCGAAACGGGCAGCCAGGTTGCGCTCGTGATCAACTTCAAAGCCCAGTACGCCCAGTTTGCCCAGAGACAGTTCGCGAACCATCGCCGCGTTCTCACCGATACCGCCGGTGAAAATAACCGCGTCCAGACGGCCATCCATCAGCGCGGTGTAGGAACCGATGTATTTTGCCAGGCGGTGGCAGTAAACGTCCATAGCGCGTTTAGCATCCGCTTTGTCCTGGTAGTTGTCTTCAACATAGCGGCAGTCGCTGGTCACTTCGGTCAGGCCGAGCAGACCGGACTCTTTGGTCAGCATTTTGTTGATGGCGTCTACGCTCATGCCCAGGGCATCGTGCAGATGGAAAATGATTGCCGGGTCGATATCGCCAGAACGCGTACCCATAACCAGGCCTTCCAGCGGAGTCAGACCCATAGAGGTGTCAACGCATTTACCGTTACGGATAGCGGAAACGGAACCACCGTTGCCCAGATGGCAGGTGATGATGTTCAGCTCTTCAACCGGTTTGTTCAGAACTTTCGCAGCTTCCTGAGTCACATAGAAGTGGCTGGTACCGTGCGCGCCGTAGCGACGTACGCCGTGTTCTTTGTACAGGCTGTACGGCAGGGCATAGAGGTAAGATTCTTCCGGCATGGTCTGGTGGAACGCGGTGTCGAACACGGCAACGTTCTTATCTTTCAGATGCGGGAAGGATTTCAGCGCTTCAGCGATACCGATCAGGTGCGCAGGGTTGTGCAGCGGAGCGAAAGATGCGGAATCTTTAATGCCCTGAATGACGGAGTCATCGATAACAACGGAGCTGGTGTATTTCTCACCGCCGTGAACGATACGATGGCCGATTGCGGTCAGCTGAGCAGACAGTTCTGGTTTTTGTGCCAGAATAGTGTTAACGATAAAGTTCAGCGCTTCACTGTGAGCAGCGCCAGCGCCTAGCTCGGCTTCTTGTTTGCTGCCATCCATTTTCCATTTGATACGGGCTTCTGGAAGATGGAAACATTCTGCTAAACCGGACAGGTATTCGTCACCGTTGACGGCATCAAGGATAGCGAATTTCAGAGAGGAGCTACCGCAGTTCAGAACCAGTACTAACTTACTCGACATGGAAGTACCTTTTATGATACGTGGCTAAAAAAACGTCAGTGTGTCACAAAGCGTAGCGCAGGATGACATCGACATTTATGATTAACATCATGCCTTGCACTGTTTTCGGCACGATGGGAGAAGTACATTTGATTTTATGTCATTTTGCATAATTTTCAGCCAGTGGCAGAATATGCGATAATTTGACTAACCTGGTAAAAGGGTCTAACCGCCCCTCAGGTGCGCACAGAATACCTGATTGAGGCCGCCATTGCCAAAATCTTTTGAACGTTGTCATACACAGTTGGTGTTTTGCACAAATTTTTTA
This sequence comes from Klebsiella sp. HMSC09D12, assembly GCF_001808475.1. NCBI lineage: Bacteria > Pseudomonadati > Pseudomonadota > Gammaproteobacteria > Enterobacterales > Enterobacteriaceae > Klebsiella > Klebsiella sp. HMSC09D12. The sequence goes on from NZ_KV793495.1 coordinate 59,142, forward strand.
AGTTTTATATGTAAAGTTGAGGTAAGCCATGTCTGGTCCAGAAAATCGCCCTGTAAGTTTTTTCGGCTTGTTTCGCCACGGGCAGCATTATGCAAAGACCTGGCCTCTGGATAAGCGCCTCGCCCCGGTGTTTATCGAAAACCGTATTATTCGCGCCACGCGCTATGCGATTCGTATCATGCCGCCCGTAGCGATTTTCACGCTGTGCTGGCAAATCGCCCTTGGCGGCCAGCTTGGCCCGGCCGTGGCTACCGCGCTGTTTGCGCTGAGCCTGCCGATGCAGGGATTATGGTGGTTGGGCAAGCGCTCGGTGACGCCGCTGCCGCCGTCGATTTTAAACTGGTTTTATGAAGTGCGCGGTAAATTGCAGGAGGCCGGACAAGCATTAACGCCGGTCGACGGTAAGCCTGATTATCAGGCTTTAGCTGACACGCTTAAGCGCGCCTTCAAACAACTGGATAAAACTTTCCTGGATGATTTGTAATTGCATCAGGAAAACGCATATAAAAGAAGGCGCATAATTCATGCGCCTTCTTTTTTCACGCCGTAAAAAGTGCAACAGGAGTCAAAAATGGAAATGACCAATGCGCAACGTCTGATTCTGTCGAATCAGTACAAGATGATGACGATGCTCGACCCGGACAACGCCGAACGCTATCGCCGTCTACAGACCATCATTGAGCGTGGATACGGGCTGCAGATGCGCGAGCTGGACCGCGAGTTTGGCCAGCTTACCGAGGAAACGTGTCGTACCATCATTGATATCATGGAGATGTATCATGCGCTGCATGTCTCCTGGACCAACCTGAAGGACGCCAGCGGAATCGACGAGCGTCGGGTCACATTCCTCGGTTTTGACGTTGCCACTGAAGCTCGCTATCTCGGCTACGTTCGCTTTATGGTCAACGTTGAGGGACGCTACAGCCACTTTGACGCCGGGACTCACGGCTTTAACTCCCAGACCCCGATGTGGGAAAAATACCAGCGTATGCTGAGCACCTGGCACGCCTGCCCGCGTCAGTATCATCTGAGCAGTAACGAAATTAATCAAATTATCAACGCCTGATGGAGGTTCCCGTGCAGTGTAAAGGTTTCCTGTTTGATCTTGACGGGACATTAGTCGATTCGTTGCCGGTGGTGGAGCGTTCGTGGTGTAAATGGGCGGATCGATTCAGTATCCCTCATGATGAAGTGCTGAACTTCATTCATGGCAAGCAGGCAATCACCTCGTTGCGTCACTTTCTCCCCGGCCGCAGCGAAGAAGAGATTCAGGCTGAATTCACCCTGCTGGAAACGGTAGAAGCGACGGATACCGATGGCGTTACGGCGCTGCCGGGTGCGGTTGCGTTGCTCAAAACCCTGGATGAAGCCGGGATCCCCTGGGCGATTGTGACGTCGGGTTCGATACCCGTGGCCCACGCTCGTCACCGTGCCGCAGGTCTGCCTGAAGCTGAGGTGTTCGTCACTGCCGAGCGCGTAAAGCACGGGAAACCCGCTCCGGATGCCTATCTGCTGGGGGCCGAACTGTTGGGCCTGGCCCCGGCGGATTGCGCCGTCGTGGAGGATGCCCCTGCCGGTCTGCTTTCCGGCCTGAATGCCGGCTGTCGGACCATCGCGGTCAACGTGCCCGCCGATGCACCGCGTCTTGATGAAGCGGATTTAGTATTAACGACGCTGGAAAGCCTGCAGGTTGAGCGTCTGCCTGACGGCAAGGTGAATGTTAGCCTTAAAAACTAATCTCATGATTTAGCCCCGCGTTGGCGGGGCTTTTTTATGCCAAACTTCCAACTCCATCTTCTGACAAGGATAAGTTGTGAACGGTGAATTGATTTGGGTGTTATCTCTTCTTGCCGTAGCCGTCGTGCTCTTTGCCACCGGAAAAGTGCGCATGGACGCTATCGCTTTGCTGGTGATTGTCGCGTTTGTCCTCAGCGACACCTTGACGCTCAGCGAGGCCTTCTCCGGTTTTAGCGATCCCAACGTTATCCTTATTGCCGCGCTTTTCATTATTGGCGATGGGCTGGTGCGTACCGGGGTTGCCACTAAAATGGGTTCCTGGCTGGTGAAGGTTGCCGGTAACAGCGAAACCAAAATGCTGGTTTTTTTGATGCTGACCGTTGCCGGACTGGGCGCTTTTATGAGCTCGACGGGCGTGGTGGCCATTTTTATTCCGGTGGTGCTCAGCGTATCAATGCGCATGAACACCTCGCCTTCGCGGTTAATGATGCCGCTCAGTTTTGCCGGGCTTATCAGCGGGATGATGACGCTTGTCGCCACGCCGCCCAACCTGGTCGTCAACAGCGAACTATTACGCGAAGGGCTGCAAGGATTCAGCTTTTTTAGCGTCACGCCGATAGGCCTGGTGGTGCTGGTTCTGGGCGTTTTCTATATGCTGGTGATGCGCTTTATGCTTAAGGGAGATGAAAGCGAACAGGTCAGAGATGGGCGTAAACGCAGCACCTTTCGCGATCTCATCAAAGATTATCATCTGACCGGCAGGGCGCGTCGCCTGGCTATTCGCCCCGGCTCGCCGATGATTGGCCAGCGCCTGGACGACCTGAAACTACGCGAGCGCTATGGGGCGAACGTCATCGGCGTTGAGCGCTGGCGGCGCTTTCGGCGGGTTATCGTGAACGTTAATGGGGTATCAGAATTCCGCGCCCGTGACGTTTTGCTGATCGATATGTCGGCTTCGGACGTTGATTTACGCCAGTTTTGCGGCGAGCAGATGCTTGAGCCGATGGTGCTGCGCGGTGAATATTTTTCCGATCAGGCGCTGGACGTAGGGATGGCGGAAGTCTCTCTGATCCCGGATTCAGAACTGATTGGCAAGTCGGTGCGCGAAATCGCTTTTCGTACCCGTTTTGATTTGAACATCGTGGGCCTGAAGCGCGATGGCAAAGCCATTGACGGCGCAGTCACCGATGAACCCCTGCAGCTTGGCGATATCATGCTGGTGGTTGGCAACTGGCGGCAGATAGCCCTGCTGGCCAAGCGGGGGCGGGACTTCGTGGTGCTGAATATGCCCATTGAGGTCAATGACGCCTCGCCGGCGCACAGCCAGGCGCCGCACGCCATTTTCTGTCTGGTGCTGATGGTGGCGCTGATGCTGACTGACGAAATACCTAACCCTATAGCGGCCATCATTGCCTGCCTGCTGATGGGTAAATTCCGCTGCATCAACGCGGAAAGCGCCTATAAAGCCATCCACTGGCCGAGCATTATTTTGATCGTCGGAATGATGCCTTTTGCCCTGGCGCTGCAGAAAACCGGCGGGGTGGATCTGGTTGTGAAAGGCCTGATGGACGTGGCGGGGAGTAAAGGGCCCTATCTGATGCTGGGCTGCCTGTTCGTGATGTGCGCGGCTATCGGCCTGTTTATTTCCAATACCGCTACCGCGGTGCTGATGGCGCCGATTGCGCTGGCTGCGGCGAAGTCGATGGGCGTATCGCCATATCCCTTTGCGATGGTCGTGGCTATGGCGGCTTCTGCGGCGTTTATGACGCCGGTATCATCACCGGTGAACACGCTGGTGCTGGGGCCGGGTAAGTACTCATTTAGCGATTTTGTCAAAATTGGCGTACCGTTTACCATCATGGTGATGGTGGTGTGCGTACTGCTAATCCCGGTACTGTTCCCGTTTTGATAGCGCTGTAAAAATTCCCGGTCAGGCGCGCGCCGGCCGGGAAGTGATTTATAAAGGAGAATCCTGGCTAATTTCATCAAGGGAAAGATGGAAGCTCGGTACAAATACCCGCATAAAGTAGTCCATCTCTGGACTGCGGCGCGATTCCAGCGTTTTCTCCAGGCGGCCCTTGGCCAGCAGAAATTCATTGTTACCCGCCGATAGCTCTTCCAGACACTTCAGGTAGGCGCAAAGCGCATCGGCCTGTTTGACAATGGATTTTTCCTCTTCGCTATAGTGATGTTCGTCAATGAGTGGCGCAAAAATGTCGCGCAGCTCGTCAGGAACCATATCGACCAGCTTCTGCTGGGCGATTTTCTCGATGGCTTTGTACTCTTGCGCAATTTGCGAATTGAAATACTTCACCGGCGTCGGCAGATCGCCGGTCAGCACTTCTGAAGCATCATGATACATCGCCAGCAGCGCGATTCGCTCAGCGTTAACCTGGCCGCCAAATTTGCGATTTTTAATCGCCGCCAGCGCATGGGCAACCATGGCGACCTGTAAGCTGTGTTCGGAGACGTTTTCTGTGCGGACATTGCGCATCAGCGGCCAGCGGTTGATCAGTTTCAGGCGGGAGAGGTGGGCAAAGAAATGACTCTGACTCATAGGAACCCTTAATCAGTTACGACGTCGGGTGCCATTGTGCGCAGGGATCGCCGCCGGATGCAAATACCGGCGGCTGGACAGGCTAAATCAGAGCTGATGGTAGCCGGAAAGGAAGCGTCCGAAGCGGGTAATCGCCATTTCAAGATCGTCTTCGCGCGGGAGGGTCACAATACGTACGTGATCCGGCCACGGCCAGTTAAAGGCGGTTCCCTGAACCAGCAGGACTTTCTCCTGCAGCAGAAAATCGAGCACCATTTTTTGATCATCGTGAATATTAAAGCGTTTAGCGTCGATTTTCGGGAACATATACAGCGCGCCTTTCGGCTTAGTGCACGAGACGCCGGGGATTTCGTTAATCAGCTCCCAGGCGCGATTACGCTGTTCATATAAACGGCCGCCGGGAACGATAAACTCGCTGATGCTCTGATAACCGCCGAGGGCCGTTTGAATTGCATGCTGGGCCGGAACGTTGGCGCACAGGCGCATGGAAGCCAGCATCTCCAGGCCTTCGATGTAGCCTTTAGCGTGTTTCTTCGGGCCGTTAAGCACCATCCAGCCCTGGCGGAAGCCGGCGACGCGGTAGGTTTTTGACAGACCATTAAAGGTTACGGTGAGCAGATCCGGGGCCAGCGGGGCTATAGAATGGTGCTGCGCATCATCGTAGAGGATCTTATCGTAGATCTCGTCGGCGAAAATAATCAGGTTATTCTGCCGGGCGATCTCAACGATCTCCATCAGCAGCTCTTTTGAGTATACCGCCCCGGTTGGGTTATTCGGGTTGATAATCACAATGCCGCGGGTGCGCGGGGTGATTTTGGCGCGAATATCGTCGAGATCCGGGAACCAGTCGGACGATTCATCGCAAAGATAATGCACCGCTTTACCGCTGGAAAGCGCGACTGCGGCGGTCCAGAGCGGATAATCCGGCGCCGGAACCAGCATTTCATCACCGCTGTTCAGCAGGGCCTGCATGGCCTGGACGATAAGCTCGGAAACGCCGTTACCGATATAGATGTCTTCGACCGTCACATCGCGCATACCGCGGGCCTGATAGTGCTGCATGATGGCCTTACGCGCGGAATAAAGACCTTTTGAATCGCTATAGCCCTGGGAGGTGGGGAGATTGCGGATGACGTCAACGAGGATTTCGTCAGGTGCGTCAAAGCCGAACGGCGCTGGGTTGCCGATGTTCAGCTTCAGGACTTTATTGCCTTCTTCTTCAAGGCGTTTCGCCTCTTTCAGAACCGGGCCGCGGATGTCGTAACAGACGTTATCTAACTTGCTGGATTTTTCGATGGGGGACATGAACCTTGACCTTTTAGCTGTTATCGCCACTCCCTGCCGTGGAAGTCAGCACGGAACAATGTACTCCGCATCCCCGCTGTTTTGAAGGGTTAACAGGAGAAGATTTTGCTATTCATGTTTTTTTGGTTTAATCAATTTCCCTGGCGTCAGGCGATTTTGTTTATACATTATGCCTTCTCTGGTTTTATAATTGGTCTTATATTGTGTGATGTCGTGTTTTTGCGAACGTTTATATGGTTTTTTCTGCTTGGAGGATGAGCGGATTATTTTTTGCGCAATAAAGCGTCTCTTAAATGAGAACGTTTATTTCACAATACACAGCAGGTTGTAACAACTTGACGCGCTATTTTTAATGAAAGTATTTAATCGATAAATGAGTTTTATTTTACATAAGGAATATTCTTAGATTTGTTAATTTAATTAAGGTTCTGAAAAGCGTTTAAAATTAGCTGAGTTAATACTGATTAACTCTTATAAATATTGTGGTTTTCGGTTAGAATATCGCCGTTAATACGGACGTAGAGCTATACCCGGTAGCTAGTCTTTTTATTAATACATTGTTATTGCAGGTTTTTGTTATCTTCCTGAGGGCTATGGCAAGTTTGTCGCCCGTGAGGATGCCGAAGATGGCCATCGCTGGCTGTTTTTTTGCGTCACATCACAAAAAGCCAGCGCGTCGTAATTAAAAGCGCTTAGGCCTACGAACAAAATATTACTCAGAAATTCCGCACATTTGCTGCGGATGAGTGCTTTCTAATGCAATAACGTTCGTCCAGTTGTTCATTCGCCTCTCTCCTGGCGGATAACGCGAAGCTGAAGGATTAGCCGGAAGCCTGGAGCACAGCATCAACAAGGCAGGTAAGCATTAGCCGCCTGAAAGTGAAGCAAATATGATAAATGAAAATCGTTCGATACTAAATTTAGACCTCGACCTCTTGAGAACCTTTGTTGCCGTCGCCGATCTCAGTACATTTGCCGCTGCCGCCGTTGCGGTGTGCCGGACTCAGTCAGCGGTAAGCCAGCAGATGCAGCGGCTGGAGCAGTTGGTCGGCAAAGAACTTTTTGCTCGCCACGGGCGCAATAAAATCCTGACAGAACAGGGTATTCAGCTGTTAGGCTATGCGCGGAAGATTCTGCGTTTTAACGATGAAGCCTGTATGTCGCTCATGTTCGGCAGCCTCCAGGGGACGCTGACAGTGGGTGCTTCTGATGAGACAGCGGATACCATTTTACCGTTCTTATTAAATCGGATCGGCAGTTTTTATCCCAAGCTGACCCTTGAAATTAAAGTCCTCAATCATCCCGATATAGTAGATATGCTGAACAATGTGGCGATCGATCTCGCGCTAACGACCCGACCAACGAAGGGTTCGGAAATGCTGACGCTGCGCACTTCGCCAACCCTGTGGTACTGCGCGGCGGATTACGTTCTCCCGCAGGGCGAGTCGGTCCCGCTTGTATTGCTGGATGCCGCAGATCCGTTTCGCGAAGATATCACTACGGTACTCGATGTTGCCCGGGTTCCCTGGCATCTGTCCCATACGGCGTCATCAATGGCTGGGGTCAAAGCGGCGGTGAAAGCCGGACTTGGCGTAACCGCGCAGCCGGTAGAGATGATGAGCCCGGAGTTTCGCGTGCCGGGCAGAAGCGACGGGTTACCGGTGCTGCCGGATACCCACTACATGTTGAACTGTAACCCTCAGAAGGCAAGCGAGCTCACTCAGGCGATTTTCCAGTCATTGAGCACGGAGTACCAGCCATGGTCTAGCCAGCGCATTTATACCCCTGAAGGGGGAGATAATTCCCTTGTTTCCTGAAGGGAAAAAGCTAACAAACATCACAAAAACTGGTAACAAAATGTAAGTGCAAAAACGAACCACAGACCTGCAAAATCGCCACTGTGGTTCGTTTTTTTCAAATTTTATTGATGAATTAAATGTTTTGTTGGTTTCTTTGCATCTAAATCAGTGGCTTAGTTCTGCTCTTCCTCTCATTTCTCCACTTTTCTCTGCACTTTCAATACTTCCTGCTAATGTTAAAAAACCATCTGGTTTGTTGCTGTTTTCTTGGTTGAATTAACAAAAGCGTGTCGCAGATCAAGAAAATACCCCTCCTTAGGGGGAGGAATCGTGTCTGAATCCTGTCAAAATAGACGGGTAATTTTGATTTACGGCGGAAACGGACACGATTCAACAACACTAAAGCCGAACAGTATGCAAGGTTATTCCGCATGAAAGGGCATTTAATGTTAATGAAAAAAATCCAATGTAAATTAATGTTGTGAAAACTTTTGTTAAAGTTGACAAAAGGTTAATGAAAGGAGTAAAAAGCCACCGCAACTGGCCTTCCACATCACCCAGGGACGCTTTTTTGCACGGCATTTTTTTTATTCCTCCCCGTGAAACGCTGTGGCGTTCATCTGCCAGTAAGAGCAGAGGGTTTTAGCGCTACACTTTTTTGGTTAAGCAATGCGTATGTCAACATCCACTGAAGTCATCGCTCATCATTGGGCATTCGCTATATTTCTCATCATCGCTATCGGCCTGTGCTGCCTGATGCTTGTCGGCGGCTGGTATCTTGGCGGACGCGCGCGCGCGCGTAGCAAGAACACGCCGTTTGAATCCGGGATCGACTCCGTCGGTTCGGCTCGCTTACGTCTTTCTGCGAAGTTTTATCTGGTAGCCATGTTCTTCGTGATTTTCGACGTGGAAGCCCTGTATCTCTACGCATGGTCGGCCTCTATCCGTGAAAGCGGCTGGGTCGGCTTTGTGGAAGCCGCAATTTTCATTTTAGTGCTACTGGCTGGTCTGGTTTACCTCGTTCGTATCGGCGCACTGGACTGGACGCCTGCGCGCTCCCGTCGCACGCTGGTTAACCCGGAAACAGACAGTCCCACTAACCGTCATACGCAGTAAAAGCGAGGCAATAAGATGGATTATACGCTCACCCGCATCGATCCTAACGGTGAGAACGACCGTTACCCCCTGCAAAAACAGGAGATCGTAACCGACCCCCTGGAGCAAGAAGTCAATAAAAGCGTGTATATGGGGAAACTCGAACACGCCTTGCATGACATGGTGAACTGGGGCCGTAAGAACTCAATCTGGCCTTATAACTTCGGCCTTTCTTGCTGCTACGTGGAAATGGTGACGTCATTCACCGCGGTGCATGACGTTGCGCGCTTTGGTGCAGAAGTATTACGTGCCTCCCCGCGTCAGGCTGACCTGATGGTGGTTGCGGGGACCTGCTTCACCAAAATGGCGCCGGTCATTCAGCGTCTTTATGACCAGATGCTGGAGCCGAAGTGGGTTATCTCGATGGGCGCATGCGCCAACTCCGGCGGAATGTACGATATTTACTCCGTCGTCCAGGGCGTGGATAAGTTTATTCCGGTCGATGTTTACATCCCGGGCTGTCCACCGCGTCCGGAAGCTTACATGCAGGCGCTGATGCTGCTGCAGGAATCCATTGGTAAAGAACGCCGTCCGCTCTCGTGGGTGGTAGGCGATCAGGGCGTGTACCGCGCCAATATGCAGTCGGAACGCGAGCGTAAACGCGGCGAGCGTATTGCAGTGACCAATCTGCGGACTCCGGACGAGATTTAACTTGCGCCTGCGGGCGGGATAAAAACTTCGCAAATCAATCTACTACAGCGCGAAGCCTCGCCAGCAGTCACCACGGACCTTTTGCAATGGTGAACAATATGACCGATTTAACCGCGCATGACGCCGCACCAGCCTGGCAAACCCGCGATCACCTTGATGACCCGGTGATCGGCGAACTGCGCAACCGTTTTGGGCCGGATGCCTTTACCGTTCAGCCTACCCGCACCGGCGTTCCGGTGGTTTGGGTTAAGCGCGAACAGCTGCTTGAGGTGGGTGATTTCCTGAAGAAATTGCCGAAGCCTTACGTGATGCTGTTCGATCTGCACGGCATGGACGAACGTCTGCGCACGCACCGCGACGGTTTACCCGCCGCGGATTTTTCCGTTTTCTATCACCTGATTTCAATAGACCGCAACCGCGACATCATGCTCAAGGTTGCCTTGTCTGAAAACGATCTGCATCTGCCGACCTTCACCAAACTGTTCCCTAACGCTAACTGGTATGAGCGTGAAACCTGGGAGATGTTTGGCGTGACCTTCGACGGCCACCCGAACCTCAGGCGCATCATGATGCCGCCGACATGGGAAGGCCATCCGCTGCGTAAAGACTATCCGGCGCGCGCCACCGAATTTGACCCGTTTGAGCTGACCAAAGCCAAACAGGATCTGGAAATGGAAGCGCTGACCTTCAAACCGGAAGAGTGGGGCATGAAGCGCGGGACCGAAAACGAGGACTTCATGTTCCTTAACCTCGGCCCGAACCACCCTTCAGCGCACGGTGCGTTCCGTATTATTCTGCAGCTCGATGGCGAAGAGATTATCGACTGCGTGCCCGATATCGGTTACCACCACCGCGGCGCGGAGAAGATGGGCGAACGCCAGTCCTGGCATAGCTACATTCCTTATACCGACCGTATTGAATATCTTGGCGGCTGCGTTAACGAAATGCCGTACGTACTGGCGGTAGAGAAACTGGCGGGTATTACCGTGCCGGACCGCGTCAACGTGATCCGCGTGATGCTCTCCGAGCTGTTCCGCATCAACAGCCATCTGCTGTACATCTCCACCTTTATCCAGGACGTCGGGGCGATGACGCCGGTATTCTTTGCCTTTACCGACCGCCAGAAGATCTACGATCTGGTGGAGGCGATTACTGGTTTCCGTATGCACCCGGCCTGGTTCCGCATCGGCGGCGTCGCGCACGACCTGCCTCGCGGCTGGGATCGCCTGCTGCGCGAATTCCTCGAGTGGATGCCGAAGCGTCTGGATTCCTATGAGAAAGCCGCGCTACGCAACACTATCCTGATCGGTCGTTCGAAAGGGGTTGCCGCCTATAATGCGAAAGAAGCGCTGGAGTGGGGCACCACCGGCGCGGGCCTGCGCGCCACCGGCATCGGCTTCGACGTACGTAAATGGCGTCCCTATTCTGGCTATGAAAACTTCGACTTTGAGATCCCGACCGGCGGTGGCGTCTCCGACTGCTACACCCGCGTGATGCTGAAAGTGGAAGAGCTGCGCCAGAGCCTGCGCATTCTTCAGCAGTGCCTCGATAACATGCCGGAAGGCCCGTTCAAGGCGGATCACCCGCTCACGACGCCGCCGCCGAAAGAGCGCACGCTGCAGCATATCGAAACCCTGATTACGCACTTCCTGCAGGTTTCCTGGGGCCCGGTGATGCCGGCGCAGGAATCCTTCCAGATGATTGAAGCGACGAAGGGGATTAACAGTTACTACCTGACCAGCGACGGCAGCACCATGAGCTACCGTACCCGCGTGCGTACGCCGAGCTTCGCGCACCTGCAGCAGATCCCGGCCGCCATTCGCGGCAGTCTGGTCTCTGACCTGATTGTCTATCTGGGTAGTATCGATTTTGTTATGTCAGACGTGGACCGCTAATTATGCACGAGAATCAACAACCACAAACCGAGGCTTTTGAGCTGAGTGCGGCAGAGCGTGAGGCGATTGAGCACGAGAAGCACCACTACGAAGACCCGCGTGCGGCGTCCATTGAAGCGCTGAAGATCGTTCAGAAGCAGCGCGGCTGGGTGCCGGACGGCGCAATCTACGCTATCGCCGATGTGCTGGGGATCCCGGCCAGCGACGTAGAAGGTGTGGCGACGTTCTATAGCCAGATTTTCCGCCAGCCGGTAGGGCGTCACGTGATTCGCTACTGCGATAGCGTGGTGTGCCATATTACCGGGTTCCAGGGCATTCAGTCGGCGATCGAGAAGAAGCTGGATATCAAACCGGGTCAAACGACCTTTGATGGCCGCTTCACTCTGCTGCCGACCTGCTGTCTGGGCAACTGCGACAAGGGGCCGACGATGATGATTGATGAGGACACTCACAGTTATCTGACGCCGGAAGCGATTCCTGACCTCCTGGAGCGGTATAAATGAAAACCATTATTCGTACTGCCGAAACCCATCCGCTGACCTGGCGGCTGCGCGACGACAAGCAGCCGGTCTGGCTGGATGAATACCAGAGCAAAAATGGCTACGCCGGGGCGCGTAAAGCCCTCTCCGGGATGGCGCCGGATGAAATCGTCACGGCGGTAAAAGACGCTGGCCTGAAAGGGCGCGGCGGCGCGGGCTTTTCCACCGGTTTGAAGTGGAGCCTGATGCCGAAAGACGAATCCATGAACATCCGTTATCTGCTGTGTAACGCCGATGAAATGGAGCCGGGTACCTATAAAGACCGCCTGCTGATGGAGCAGCTGCCGCACCTGCTGGTGGAGGGTATGCTGATCTCCGCTTTTGCGCTGAAAGCTTACCGCGGCTACATCTTCCTGCGCGGAGAATATGTTGAAGCGGCTCAGCATCTGCGCCGGGCGATTGCCGAAGCGACCGAAGCGGGCCTGCTCGGCAAAAACATACTCGGCACCGGTTTTGACTTCGAGCTGTTCGTCCATACCGGGGCAGGGCGCTATATTTGCGGCGAAGAAACCGCGTTGATTAACTCTCTCGAAGGCCGCCGCGCGAACCCGCGCTCGAAGCCGCCGTTCCCGGCCAGCTCCGGCGTATGGGGCAAACCGACCTGCGTTAACAACGTTGAAACCCTGTGCAACGTGCCGGCGATTCTGGCTAACGGCGTTGAGTGGTATCAGAACATTTCCACCAGTAAAGATGCCGGCACCAAGCTGATGGGCTTCTCCGGGCGAGTGAAAAATCCGGGCGTCTGGGAGTTGCCGTTCGGCACCACCGCGCGCGAGATCCTCGAAGATTACGCCGGCGGCATGCGCGATGGCCTGAAGTTCAAGGCCTGGCAGCCGGGCGGCGCGGGTACCGACTTCCTGACTGAAGCGCATCTTGACCTGCCGATGGAGTTCGAAAGCATCGGTAAAGCGGGAAGCCGCCTGGGGACGTCGCTGGCGATGGCCGTTGACCACGAGATCAACATGGTATCGCTGGTGCGCAACCTCGAAGAGTTTTTCGCCCGCGAGTCCTGCGGCTGGTGCACGCCTTGCCGCGACGGTCTGCCGTGGAGCGTGAAAATTCTGCGCGCTCTCGAGCGCGGCGAAGGGCAGCCGGGGGATATCGAGACGCTTGAGCAACTGTGTCGATTCCTCGGACCGGGTAAAACCTTCTGCGCGCACGCGCCGGGTGCGGTTGAGCCGCTACAGAGCGCGATTAAATATTTCCGCGAAGAATTCGAAGCTGGCATTAAACAGCAGTTCAGCAATACCCATGCAATCAACGGGATTCAGCCGAACCTGCTTAAGACGCGCTGGTAATGTATCCACAAGATCATTCAGGTTGCATCAAGGCGGCAACTGAGTGAACCCCCAGGACTTACTACAGTAAGTGACCGGGGTGAACGAAGGCAGCCAACGCAGAGGCCGCCTGAATGAAGAAGTGGAAAAGATTTTTTTACTTTGGAAGCACGCTAATGGCTACGATTCATGTAGACGGCAAAGAGTACGAGGTCAACGGAGCGGACAACCTGTTAGAAGCTTGTCTCTCTCTGGGTCTTGATATTCCTTACTTTTGCTGGCATCCGGCGCTGGGAAGCGTTGGTGCTTGCCGCCAGTGTGCGGTGAAGCAATATCAGAACGCGGAAGACACGCGTGGCCGCCTGGTGATGTCCTGTATGACTCCGGCATCCGACGGCACTTTTATTTCTATCGACGACGCAGAAGCGAAGCAGTTTCGCGAAAGCGTAGTTGAGTGGCTGATGACCAACCACCCGCACGACTGTCCGGTGTGCGAAGAGGGCGGCAACTGTCACTTACAGGATATGACCGTGATGACCGGTCATAGCTTCCGTCGCTACCGCTTTACCAAGCGTACCCACCGTAACCAGGATCTGGGGCCGTTCATCTCCCACGAAATGAACCGCTGCATCGCCTGCTACCGCTGCGTTCGCTACTATAAAGACTATGCCGACGGTACCGACCTGGGCGTCTATGGCGCTCACGATAACGTCTACTTCGGTCGCCCGGAAGACGGCGTGCTGGAGAGCGAATTCTCCGGCAACCTGGTTGAAGTCTGTCCGACCGGCGTCTTTACCGATAAAACACACTCCGAGCGCTATAACCGTAAATGGGATATGCAGTTTGCACCAAGCATCTGCCAACAGTGTTCCATCGGCTGTAACATCAGCCCCGGCGAGCGCTACGGCGAACTGCGTCGTATCGAAAACCGCTATAACGGTACCGTTAACCGTTACTTCCTCTGCGACCGCGGACGTTTTGGCTACGGCTATGTGAATCTGAAAGATCGCCCGCGTCAGCCGGTTCAGCGTCGCGGCGACGATCTGATTACCCTTAACGCCGAGCAGGCGATGCAGGGGGCGGCAGATATTCTGCGCCAGTCGAAGAAAGTGATTGGTATCGGCTCCCCGCGCGCCAGCATTGAAAGCAACTTTGCGCTGCGCGAGCTGGTCGGCGCCGACAACTTCTATACCGGCATCGCGAAGGGCGAACAGGAACGCCTGCAGATGATGCTGAAAGTGCTGCGCGAAGGCGGTATTCATACCCCGGCGCTGCGCGAGATCGAATCTTACGATGCGGTGCTGATCCTCGGTGAAGATATTACCCAGACCGGCGCGCGTATCGCGCTGGCGGTGCGTCAGGCGGTGAAAGGCAAAGCGCGCGAAATGGCGGCGGCGCAGAAGGTCGCCGACTGGCAGATCGCCGCGATCCTTAACATCGGCCAGCGTGCAAAGCATCCGCTGTTCGTGACCAACATCGACGACACCCGTCTTGATGACATTGCGGCATGGACCTATCGCGCGCCGGTGGAAGATCAGGCGCGTCTTGGCTTCGCCATTGCCCACGCGCTGGACGATAGCGCGCCGGCGGTCGAAGGCCTGAGCAGCGAGCTGAAAGGCAAAATCGAGGTGATCGTTCAGGCGTTAGCCGGAGCGAAAAAACCGCTGATTGTTTCCGGAACTAACGCCGGCAGCATCGAGGTGATTCAGGCTGCAGCGAACGTGGCGAAAGCCCTGAAAGGCCGCGGCGCCGATGTTGGCGTGACCATGGTCGCCCGGGCAGTGAATAGCGTTGGTCTCGGGATGATCGGCGGCGGCTCGCTTGAAGAGGCGCTGAGTGAACTGGAAACCGGCGCAGCTGATGCGGTTATCGTGCTGGAAAACGATCTGCACCGCCACGCTTCAGCCGCCCGCGTAGATGCGGCGCTGGCGAAAGCGCCGCTGGTGCTGGTGGTTGACCATCAGCGTACGGCGATTATGGAAAAAGCGCATCTGGTGCTCTCCGCGGCAAGCTTTGCGGAAAGCGATGGCACCGTGGTCAACAACGAAGGTCGCGCCCAGCGCTTCTTCCAGGTTTACGACCCGGCCTATTACGATGCGAAAACCGTGATGCTGGAAAGCTGGCGCTGGCTGCACTCGTTGCACAGCACAGTGAACAATCGTCAGGTTGACTGGACGCAGCTGGACCACGTGATTGACGCCGCCATTGCCGCCCTGCCGCAGCTGGCCGGGATCAAAGACGCCGCGCCGGATGCGACCTTCCGCATTCGCGGTCAGAAGCTGGCTCGTGAACCGCACCGCTACAGCGGACGTACGGCGATGCGCGCCAACATCAGCGTGCATGAACCGCGTCAGCCGCAGGATAAAGACACCATGTTCGCCTTCTCTATGGAAGGGAACAACCAGCCGTCCGCGCCGCGTTCGCAAATTCCGTTTGCCTGGGCTCCGGGCTGGAACTCCCCTCAGGCGTGGAACAAGTTCCAGGATGAAGTGGGCGGTAAACTGCGCCACGGCGATCCGGGCGTGCGTCTGATTGAAGCCTCAGCCAGCGGTCTTGAGTACTTTACCGCGGTACCGGCAAGCTTCCAGGCTGAAGAAGGGAAATGGCGTATCGCGCCTTACTACCATCTGTTCGGCAGCGACGAGCTGTCGCAGCGTGCTCCGGTATTCCAGAGCCGCATGCCGCAGCCGTACGTTAAGCTCAACCCGGCAGATGCCGCGAAGCTTGGCGTGAACGAAGGGGCGATGGTTTCCTTCAGCGTTGATGGCCAGGCGCTTAGCCTGCCGCTGGTAATCTCGGCGGGGCTGACGGCAGGGCAGGTTGGCTTACCGATGGGCTTGCCAGGGATTGCGCCGGTGCTGACCGGAGCGCGTATTGATACTCTGCAGGAGGCGAAAGCATGAGTTGGTTAACTCCCGATCTCATCGACATTCTGTTAGGCATCCTTAAGGCGGTAGTGATTCTACTGGTGGTGGTCACCTGCGGCGCGTTTATGAGCTTTGGCGAACGTCGTCTGCTGGGCCTGTTCCAGAACCGCTACGGACCTAACCGCGTGGGCTGGGGCGGTTCGCTGCAGCTTGTCGCCGACATGATCAAAATGTTCTTTAAAGAGGACTGGGTTCCGCGCTTCTCGGATCGTGTGATCTTTACTCTGGCGCCGGTGATCGCCTTTACTTCGCTGCTGCTGGCCTTCGCCATCGTGCCGGTCAGCCCGACGTGGGTGGTGGCCGATCTGAACATCGGTATCCTGTTCTTCCTGATGATGGCGGGCCTGGCGGTCTATGCGGTGCTGTTCGCCGGCTGGTCGAGCAACAACAAATACTCGCTGCTTGGCGCGATGCGTGCTTCTGCCCAGACCCTGAGCTACGAAGTGTTCCTCGGCCTTTCCCTGATGGGCGTAGTGGCGCAGGCCGGTTCATTCAACATGACCGATATCGTCAATAACCAGGCGCATCTGTGGAACGTCATCCCGCAGTTCTTTGGTTTCGTGACCTTTGCGATTGCGGGCGTGGCGGTATGTCACCGTCACCCGTTTGACCAACCGGAAGCGGAACAGGAGCTGGCTGACGGTTACCACATCGAATACTCCGGCATGAAGTTCGGTCTGTTCTTCGTCGGTGAATATATCGGGATTGTTACCGTATCGGCGCTGATCGTGACGCTGTTCTTCGGCGGCTGGAATGGCCCATGGTTACCTCCTTTCATCTGGTTCGCGCTGAAAACCGCGTTCTTTATGATGATGTTCATTTTGATCCGCGCATCATTACCGCGTCCGCGCTATGACCAGGTAATGTCCTTTGGCTGGAAGGTATGCCTGCCGTTAACGCTGATCAACTTGTTGGTAACGGCGGCTGTCATTCTCTGGCAGGCGCAATAAGGGGTGAATTGACCATGACCTTAAAAGAATTATTGGTAGGGTTTGGCACCCAGGTCCGCAGTATCTGCATGATCGGGATGCACGCCTTTGCCAAACGTGAAACTCGGATGTACCCGGAAGAGCCGGTATATCTGCCGCCGCGCTACCGTGGCCGCATCGTGCTGACGCGCGATCCGGACGGCGAGGAGCGCTGCGTTGCCTGTAACCTGTGTGCGGTAGCTTGTCCGGTAGGCTGTATCTCTCTGCAAAAAGCCGAAACTAAAGACGGCCGCTGGTATCCGGAGTTTTTCCGCATCAACTTCTCACGCTGCATTTTCTGCGGTCTGTGCGAAGAAGCATGCCCGACGACGGCGATTCAGTTGACCCCGGACTTTGAGCTGGGCGAATACAAACGTCAGGATCTGGTGTACGAAAAAGAGGATCTGCTGATTTCCGGTCCGGGTAAATACCCGGAATATAACTTCTACCGGATGGCGGGTATGGCAATCGACGGCAAAGATAAGGGCGAAGCAGAGAACGAAGCTAAGCCTATCGACGTCAAGAGCCTGTTACCGTAAGGAGAGGGCAATGGAATTCGCTTTTTATATCTGTGGCCTGATAGCCATCCTCGCTACCCTGCGGGTGATCACCCATACCAATCCGGTGCATGCGCTGCTGTACCTGATCATTTCGCTGTTGGCGATTGCCGGGGTGTTCTTCTCGCTAGGGGCTTACTTTGCCGGTGCGCTGGAAATTATCGTCTACGCCGGGGCCATTATGGTGCTGTTCGTGTTCGTGGTGATGATGCTCAATCTGGGCGGCAGCGAAATTGAGCAGGAGCGCCAGTGGCTGAAACCCGGGATCTGGATTGGCCCCGCCATCCTCTCTGCGGTACTGCTGGTGGTTATCGTTTACGCCATCCTCGGTATTAACGATCAGGGAATTGACGGTGCGGCGATTAACGCCAAAGAGGTCGGTATTGCGCTGTTTGGTCCGTACGTTCTGGCGGTGGAGCTGGCCTCCATGCTGCTGCTCGCGGGCCTGGTTGTTGCCTTCCATATCGGCCGCGAAGAGCGCGCCGGGGAAGTGCTGAGCAACCGCCCGAACGACAGCGATAAAAGAAAAACGGAGGAACACGCATGATCCCCTTAACACATGGACTGATCCTCGCCTCTGTCCTGTTTGTCCTCGGCCTGACGGGGCTGGTTATCCGCCGCAATCTGCTGTTTATGCTGATTAGCCTGGAGATCATGATCAATGCCGCGGCGCTGGCTTTCGTGGTTGCAGGAAGCTACTGGGGCCAGACCGATGGCCAGATAATGTATATCCTCGCCATCACCCTCGCCGCCGCGGAAGCGAGTATCGGCCTGGCGCTGCTGCTGCAGCTCCATCGTCGTCGCCAGAACCTGAACATCGATTCAGTAAGTGAGTTGCGCGGATGAACATGCTTACCCTAACCATTCTTTTGCCATTGATTGGCTTTGTTTTGCTGGCCTTCTCTCGCGGACGCTGGTCGGAGAATTTATCCGCCACCGTGGGGGTGGGTTCGGTCGGTCTGGCGGCGCTGGCGACGGCGTTTGTCGGCGTCGACTTCTTTGCCAACGGCAAACAGGCGGTCAGCGTTCCGCTGTGGACCTGGATGTCGGTGGGCGACTTCAATGTTGGCTTCAACCTGGTGCTGGACGGTCTCTCTCTGACCATGCTGTCCGTGGTCACCGGCGTCGGTTTCCTGATCCACATGTTCGCCTCCTGGTATATGCGCGGTGAAGAGGGCTACTCCCGCTTCTTCGCTTATACCAACCTGTTTATCGCCAGCATGGTGGTTCTGGTGCTCGCTGATAACCTGCTGCTGATGTACCTCGGCTGGGAAGGCGTGGGCCTCTGCTCCTATCTGCTGATCGGTTTCTACTACACCGATCCGAAGAACGGCGCGGCGGCAATGAAAGCGTTCGTAGTGACCCGCGTCGGCGACGTGTTCCTGGCGTTCGCGCTGTTCATTCTCTACAACGAACTGGGCACCCTGAACTTCCGCGAAATGGTTGAGCTGGCGCCTGCGCACTTTGCCGCCGGTAATAACATGCTGATGTGGGCAACCCTGATGCTGCTGGGCGGCGCGGTGGGTAAATCTGCGCAGCTGCCGTTGCAGACCTGGCTTGCGGACGCGATGGCTGGTCCAACGCCGGTCTCCGCGCTGATCCACGCCGCCACCATGGTGACCGCCGGCGTCTACCTGATTGCGCGCACGCATGGCCTGTTCCTGATGACCCCGGAAATTCTGCATCTCGTCGGGATCGTCGGAGCGGTAACGCTGGTGCTGGCAGGCTTCGCCGCGCTGGTGCAGACCGATATCAAACGCGTACTCGCATATTCCACCATGAGCCAGATTGGCTACATGTTCCTCGCGCTCGGCGTGCAGGCGTGGGATGCGGCGATTTTCCACCTGATGACCCATGCGTTCTTCAAAGCGCTGCTGTTCCTGTCGTCCGGCTCGGTGATCCTCGCCTGCCACCACGAACAGAATATCTTCAAGATGGGCGGCCTGCGTAAGTCTATTCCGCTGGTGTACGTCTGCTTCCTGGTGGGGGGCGCGGCGCTGTCCGCACTGCCGCTGGTGACGGCAGGCTTCTTCAGTAAGGATGAGATCCTGGCGGGCGCGATGGCGAACGGTCATCTGAATCTGATGGTGGCCGGTCTGGTCGGGGCATTTATGACCTCCCTGTACACCTTCCGTATGATTTTCATCGTGTTCCACGGCAAAGAACAAATTCATGCTCACGCAGGGAAGGGGATTACCCATCATCTGCCGCTGATTGTGTTGCTGGTGCTCTCAACCTTCGTTGGCGCGCTGATTGTGCCGCCGCTGGATGGCGTACTGCCGCAGACCACCGAGCTTGAGCATGGACGCGTCATGACCCTGGAGATTGCCTCCGGAGTGATTGCCATCGCCGGTATTCTGATTGCCGCCTGGCTGTGGCTGGGTAAACGCACGCTGGTCACATCGATTGCCAACAGCGCGCCGGGTCGTCTGCTCGGGACCTGGTGGTACAACGCCTGGGGCTTTGACTGGCTGTACGACAAAGTGTTCGTCAAGCCGTTCCTCGGCGTGGCGTGGCTGCTGAAGAGCGATCCGCTGAATGCGCTGATGAACATTCCGGCGATCCTTTCCCGCTTCGCAGGTAAAGGCCTGGTGGTAAGCGAGAATGGCTATCTGCGCTGGTATGTGGCTTCAATGGGCATTGGCGCTGTCGTGGTGCTGGCGTTACTGATGGTATTGCGCTGAGTTTGAGGATTGTGGGCGTTGTCGGTTAACCCGACTTACAAGCAGTAGGCCCGGCAAGCATAGCGCTGCCGGGCAATAACACCCGCAATCCGAAGTGAATTTTCTGTGAGAATTCGTTGAAAATCGGTCCTGAACGGGACTTTAACAAGGAATAAAGATCGCCATGTTATTACCCTGGCTAATATTAATTCCCTTCATCGGCGGCTTCCTGTGCTGGCAGACTGAACGCTTTGGCGTAAAGGTGCCGCGCTGGATCGCGCTGATCACTATGGGATTGACGTTTATGCTTGGCCTGCAGTTGTGGATGCAGGGCGGCTATTCTCTCACGCAATCTACCGGTATTCCGCAGTGGCAGTCGGAATTCGTGATGCCGTGGATCCCACGCTTCGGGATTAGCATTCATCTGGCTATCGACGGTCTGTCGCTGCTGATGGTGGTGCTGACCGGGCTGCTCGGCGTGCTGGCGGTGCTCTGTTCGTGGCGCGAAATCGAGAAATATCAGGGGTTTTTCCATCTTAACCTGATGTGGATCCTCGGCGGCGTGATCGGCGTATTCCTGGCTATCGACCTGTTCCTGTTCTTCTTCTTCTGGGAAATGATGCTGGTGCCGATGTACTTCCTGATCGCGCTGTGGGGCCATAAGGCTTCCGACGGTAAAACGCGTATCACGGCGGCAACCAAGTTCTTCATTTATACCCAGGCGAGCGGTCTGGTGATGCTGATATCCATCCTGGCGCTGGCGTTTGTGCACTTCAACGCTACCGGCGTATGGACCTTCAACTATGAAGAGCTGCTGAAGACGCCGATGTCGCACGGCGTGGAATACCTGCTGATGCTGGGCTTCTTTATCGCTTTCGCGGTAAAAATGCCGGTGGTTCCGCTGCACGGCTGGCTGCCGGATGCGCACTCTCAGGCGCCGACCGCGGGTTCCGTTGACCTCGCGGGGATCCTGTTGAAAACCGCGGCCTACGGCCTGCTGCGCTTTGCGCTGCCGCTGTTCCCGAACGCTTCCGCCGAATTTGCGCCGATCGCGATGTGGCTTGGCGTCATCGGTATTTTCTACGGCGCGTGGATGGCCTTCAGCCAGTACGATATTAAGCGTCTGATCGCTTACACCTCCGTCTCCCATATGGGCTTCGTGCTGATTGCTATCTACACCGGCAGCCAGCTGGCTTACCAGGGGGCGGTGATTCAGATGATCGCTCATGGTCTGTCAGCAGCCGGTCTGTTTATCCTTTGCGGTCAGCTTTACGAGCGTCTGCATACGCGCGATATGCGCCAGATGGGCGGTCTGTGGAGCAAAATTAAGTGGCTGCCGGCGCTGTCGATGTTCTTTGCGGTGGCGACCCTCGGGATGCCGGGCACCGGTAACTTCGTCGGCGAATTTATGATTCTGTTCGGTAGCTATAAGACCGTGCCGGTGATTACCGTTATTTCTACCTTTGGTCTGGTGTTCGCTTCCGTATACTCGCTGTCGATGCTGCATCGCGCGTACTTCGGTAAAGCAAAAAGCGAAATCGCCGCCAAAGCGCTGCCGGGAATGTCCCTGCGTGAACTGTCGATCATCCTGCTGCTGGTTGTTCTGCTGGTGCTGCTGGGCTTCTTCCCGCAGCCGATTCTGGACACCTCGCACTCTGCGATGAGCAACATTCAGCAGTGGTTTGTTAATTCTGTTTCTACTACAAGGCCGTAATTCGCCATGACAATAACTCCACAACAACTGATCGCACTGCTACCGTTGCTGATCGTCGGCTTGACGGTGGTGGTTGTGATGCTCTCCATTGCGTGGCGACGCAATCATTTCCTTAATGCCACGCTGTCGGTTCTCGGCCTTAACGCCGCGCTGATCTCACTCTGGTTCGTAGGCCAGAACGGGGCGATGGACGTCACGCCGCTGATCCGCGTTGACG
This sequence comes from Klebsiella sp. HMSC09D12, assembly GCF_001808475.1. NCBI lineage: Bacteria > Pseudomonadati > Pseudomonadota > Gammaproteobacteria > Enterobacterales > Enterobacteriaceae > Klebsiella > Klebsiella sp. HMSC09D12. The sequence goes on from NZ_KV793495.1 coordinate 81,103, forward strand.
GCTACGCCATGCTCTATACCGGCCTGGTGCTGCTGGCCAGCCTGGCAACCTGCACCTTTGCCTACCCGTGGCTTGAGGGTTACAAGGACAATAAAGAAGAGTTCTATCTGCTGGTGCTGATTGCCGCGCTGGGCGGCATTCTGCTGGCGGGCGCGAACCATCTTGCGGCGCTGTTCCTCGGCATTGAACTGATTTCGCTGCCGCTGTTTGGCCTGGTCGGCTACGCTTTCCGCCAGAAACGTTCGCTGGAGGCCAGTATCAAATATACGATCCTGTCCGCCGTTGCCTCTTCGTTCCTGCTGTTCGGTATGGCGCTGGTGTATGCAAATTCCGGTAACCTCTCCTTCCTGGCGCTCGGTAAGAGCCTGACGGATGGCATGCTGCATGAGCCGCTGCTGCTGGCCGGTCTCGGCCTGATGATTGTCGGTCTTGGTTTTAAGCTGTCGCTGGTGCCGTTCCATCTGTGGACGCCGGACGTCTACCAGGGCGCGCCTGCCCCAGTATCGACCTTTCTGGCCACCGCCAGCAAGATTGCTATCTTCGGTGTGGTCATGCGTCTGTTCCTTTACATGCCGGTGGGTGACAGCGAGGCAGTGCGGGTGGTACTGGGTCTGATCGCCTTTGCATCGATTATCTTTGGTAACCTGATGGCCCTGAGCCAGACCAACATCAAACGTCTGCTCGGCTACTCTTCCATTTCCCATCTTGGCTATCTGCTGGTGGCGCTGATTGCCCTGCAGAGCGGTGAGATGTCGATGGAAGCGGTGGGCGTCTATCTGGCCGGATATCTGTTCAGCAGCCTCGGCGCTTTCGGCGTGGTGAGCCTGATGTCCAGCCCGTATCGCGGACCGGATGCGGATTCGCTCTACTCCTATCGCGGCCTGTTCTGGCACCGACCTATTCTGTCGGCGGTGATGACGGTGATGATGCTGTCTCTTGCCGGTATCCCGATGACGCTGGGCTTTATCGGTAAGTTCTACGTGCTGGCGGTGGGTGTGCATGCGCACCTGTGGTGGCTGGTCGGGGCGGTGGTCGTGGGTTCGGCGATTGGCCTCTACTACTATCTGCGCGTGGCGGTGAGCCTCTACCTCAGCGCGCCGGAGAAACTGAATCGCGATGCGCCGTCTAACTGGCAGTACAGCGCCGGCGGCATCGTCGTGCTGATCTCCGCGCTGCTGGTGCTGGTGCTCGGCGTGTGGCCGCAACCGCTCATCAACATCGTACAGCTGGCGACGCCGCTGATGTAATGCTGCACGCAGATTGGGAACGAACAAGGACCGCTTCGGCGGTCCTTTTTTTATCTCTACCAGCAAGCGATGGGAATTTTCTTTAATATTGCCTATTTTTCGTATTATTCATGCTTTTTATCATATTAATCTCACTTTACGTTTCCACTCATCCTCTTATTTTCCGTACTATTATTGATACGCACACTGTTGTGTTCTGTAGATGGAGAAAGTGAATGAAAACAAGGCGTAAGCATTTGACTGTCGGTGAAGTTCAGCGTTTGGTTGATGCAGCCAGGCGGGGGGCTAACCCGGAACGCGATGTCTGTTTATTGTGGATGTGTTTTAATCATGGATGCAGGGTGAGTGAAATTCGTCACTGGAAGCTCTCGGATATCGATATTCAAAGCGGGGTTATTTATATTCGACGGTTAAAAAATGGCTTTTCAACGACCCATCCCATATATAAACAAGAGGTGAAAGTTCTTAATGAATGGCTGCGCGTGCGTAAGGATTATCCCGGTAATCATTCCGGCTGGCTCTTTTTATCGCGCAATGGTCAACCTTTATCCCGGCAGCGAATATATCAGATGATGAAGAACCTGAGTCTTGTCGCCCAGCTGGAGATCAGCGCTCATCCCCATATGCTGCGCCACGCCTGCGGTTTTGCGCTGGCTAACAACGGTGTCGATACGCGATTAATCCAGGATTTTCTCGGGCACAGGAATATTCAGCATACGGTCATTTATACAGCAAGTAATGATGCAAGATTTAGAGAGGTTTGGTAAATGAAATAGTCATTTTGTATCAAACTGTCTCCTATGCTATCCACAGGTGGTAACAATGTCAATTTATGATTAACAATATTTTTTGTTATGTTTTTCATATGCTTAAATTATATATTGGTGTCATTTATTCTTGGGGTTATTTAAATTAGTTTAATGCATGAGTTGTCTCTCCTTTCGACCCTTAGTGTTTTATCGTGTTTATTAAGGTTTCACCTGGCAAATATAAAATCAAATATGCCTTCCCTGGCAATTTATATTTCAATTAATTGAAGTGGTCAAATTGATACAAAATGACCACTTCAAAATATTATATCCATTCATGGGTCAATGTTTTGAAGCGTTATTAATATCAAGCGTAAATAAAAGGATGCGCTCAGTATTGCGCTTTTAAATTAATGCATTGACTGCATTGAAAAGGATAAATCATGAAAAAAACATTACTTGCTGCTGTAGTTGCCGGTTGCGCGGCGTTCTCTGGTGCTGCGCTGGCGGATGACGGTCAGGTGAAGTTTCTCGGCGAAATCATCGATGCTGGCTGTGACGTGGTTAACGACATGACCAACCCGCTGGAAGTTCATATGGGGCAGATTGCCAAGACCGCGTTTAGCGGTACCGGTTCTACTGCGGCTGAACAGGATTTCTCGATCAAACTGGAAAACTGCCCGACGACCGTCGCCAAAGCATCGGTACTGTTCTCCGGCCCTAACGTCAACGGTGATAATGAAAAACTGGAGCTGACCGGCGCCGGTACCGATCCTGACGTTGCCGAAGGCGTGGCCCTGCAGCTGGTTGATGGCAGCAACAACAATACCCTGCCGCTGTTCACCCGTTCCACCAGCCTGAATATTCCGGCTACCGGCAAAATCGATCTGCCGTTCCGCGTTCGTTATATCCAGACTGATACCACAGTGGTTGCCGGTAAGGCAGACGGTAGCGCGAACTTCACTATCAGCTACAACTGATTCTCCGTTTGTATGACAGTGTTAGCGAGCCCTGCGTGGCTCGCTTTTCCAGGGAGCTGGAGATGAAACGATACCTGAAAGTGCTAATGGCTGGATGGCTGTTAGTGGGCGCTGCGGCACATGCGGGCGTCGTCACCGGGGGCACTCGCCTGATATATCCCGGGGGCAAAAAAGAATCCTCTCTGAGCGTTACCAATACCGATGCTACGCCTTATCTCATTCAAAGCTGGGTAGAAGCTGCGCAGGGGGCCGCCCCTTTTCTGTTGACTCCGCCTTTATTTCGCCTGGATGGCGAGCAGCAAACCCGTCTGCGGGTGATTTATAGCGGCGGCCTGCCGGAAAACAAAGAGAGCATGTTCTGGATGAACATCAAAGCGATTCCTTCTTCGCAAGCGAAAGCCGGGGCCAACACCCTGCAGATCGCGATCAAAACGCGCATCAAACTCATCTATCGACCTAAATCCGTCGTGGGTTCGCCGGAGATGGTAACGGAACAGCTTCGCTGGGCGCGTAGCGGTAACACGCTCCAGGTAACCAATCCGACCGCGTTCTATATGAATTTCGCCGAGGTCAAAATAGGCGGGGCCGAAGTCAAGGACGCCAACTGGGTGGGGCCAGGGGAAACGGCGCGCTTTGAACTACCGCGCGGCAGCGCCGGCGCTTTGCAGTGGAAGCTGATTAACGATTACGGCGGAATCGGCGCGCAGCACCGCGCTAATTTGTAGAGGCTGTCTGGCCAGGGAGTTCCAGAGAAAATGAAAAATAATCATAAAAAATGGCGGCTTAACCGGATAGCCGGAGCTCTGGCCGTTGCGCTGTTACCGCTGTGTGACGAGGTCCTGGCGCGGGATGTTTTCAACCCGGCCCTGTTGGAAATGGATGGACCTCAGACGGGCATCAGGGATTTATCAGCCTATGAGCAGGTCGGAGGCCAGCAGCCGGGCAGCTATCGGGTGGATATTTACCTTAATAACGTTTTTATGGATACCCGCGATGTGACTTTTCAGCAGGGGGAAGGCGCCGGGAAAACGGAACTGCAGCCGTGCCTGAAGGTTGAAGAGCTTGCGGAATGGGGCGTGCGCGTCTCCCGGTTTCCAGACCTGGGGCGTAAGTCAGCAAACTGTGCGGATATGAGCGTCATACCGCAGGCGAAAGCCGAGTTTCGTTTCAGCCAACAGCGGCTGTTATTAAGCTTCCCTCAGGCGGCAGTGTCCAGCGCAGCCCGGGGCTGGGTCGATCCTAAACAGTGGGATGACGGGGTGACGGCGCTGCTGCTGAATTACGCTTTTAGCGGAGCCAACAACTGGTCGCGCAAGAACGACACGCCGGATAGCGATAATCAATACGTTAACCTCCGTCCCGGTATTAACATCGGACCGTGGCGTTTGCGTAACTACACGACCTGGACCCGCAGCAGCGGCGGCGGCGAGTCGAGTAACAGCTGGGATACGGTTTACACCTATGCGCAGCGCAATATTAATGCTCTGCAAGGGGTGATGACGCTGGGCGACAGTAGCACCGACGCCGACGTTTTTGAAGGCATTCCCTTTCGCGGAGCGATGCTGGCTTCCGATGACGATATGCTGCCGGAAAGCCTGCGCGGCTATGCGCCGGTTGTGCGCGGGATCGCGCGGACTAACGCCCAGGTCATTATTCGCCAGAACGGCTATGAGATTTATCAGACCTATGTCTCCCCCGGGGCATTTGAAATCACCGATATGTATCCGACCGGGGGTTCTGGCGATCTGTCGGTGACTATCAAAGAGGCCGATGGCAGCGAGCAGAACCTGATCGTGCCCTATGCTTCACTCCCCGTTCTGCAGCGTGAAGGGCGTCTGAAATATAGCGTAACTACTGGGGTGTATCGCGCCTACGACAACAGTATTGACGAGACGCCTCTCTCTCAGGCAACGGCCATCTACGGTCTGCCATGGGGATGGACGTTGTACGGCGGCGGTCAGTTTAGTAGCAAATATCAGTCGCTGGCGTTGGGTATGGGCAAAAACCTCGGCGAACTGGGAGCCGTGTCGACCGACGTTACCCAGGCCTGGTCGAATCGCCAGGATAAAGATAAAGAGAGCGGTCAGTCGGTTCGTCTTCGTTACAGCAAAGATCTTCCGGGATTAGGGACCAACGTCAGCCTGGCAGGATATCGCTATGCCACCAGCGGTTACTGGGATATGCAGGAGGTGCTGGATACCTATCGCGATGACGCCTATACGCCTTCAGTGGAACGGCGGCGCAACCGGGGAGAGGTGACGATCAGCCAGAGTCTTGGCGATGAGATGGGGTCGCTATCGCTAAGCTATATTCGCGAGGACTACTGGAACACCGGTCGTACCATGGAGTCCGTGGGCGTCGGTTACAACAATAGCTGGCGCGGCATCAGCTATAGCATGAACTATAGCTACAATCGCAATACCACCGATCAGAACACCGGTAAACGTAATGATGAAGACCATCTGTTCGCCTTAAGCATCAGCATACCGCTGGGCGACTGGCTACCTAATCCGGTCTATGCCAACTACTCCCTTAACAGCAGCAAAAATGGCTCCACGACCAACAACCTGGGCCTCTCCGGTACCTTGCTGGAGCGTAACAACCTGAGCTGGAGCGTACAGGAAGGTTACACCAGCCAGGGAAGAGGGGAGAGCGGTAGCGTTAACGCCGACTGGCGTGCGACCTACGCGGAACTGACCGGCGGCTACAGTCATGATAAATATAGCCACCGCCTTAACTACGCCCTGCGCGGCGGAGTTCTGGCGCATGAGAATGGGCTGACGCTCGGGCAGCCATTTGGTGAAACCCTCGCTTTAGTTAAAGCACCAGGCGCCGCTGGCGTTGGCATCAACAACCAGACCGGCGTCAGAACCGACTGGCGGGGCTATGCCCTGGTGCCTTACACCTCGCCGTATCGTAAAAACACCTTAACGCTTGATACCAGCACGATGCCGGATGATGTCGACCTTGAGCTAACGACGCAAACGGTGGTGCCAACCCGCGGGGCGGTAGTGCGCGCTAATTACGCTACCAGCGTCGGTAGCCGGGTGCTGATGACGGTGCGTCAGGATAACGGGCGGCCGGTGCCTTTTGGCGCCATGGTCAGCATTCCTGGAGCCGCGTCATCTGAGCAAGCTTTTATCGTTGGCGATAGCGGCCAGGTCTATCTGACCGGGCTGGAATCTAGCGGCGTACTTAACGTGAAGTGGGGGGCCAGCGCGCAAGATCGCTGCCGGGTCCAGTATGCGCTGCCGTCAGGGAAAAGCCTCACCGGCATTATCGTAGCCCAGGGGCTATGCCGTTAATCGAAAGGATGCAGAGACAATGAAACGATTTTCATGGGGATTACTGACCGGTCTGGCGGCGCTGGCGATATCGCCGCAGATTATGGCGGAAACGGGCTGGTGTCAGAATACGGGTAATGGCGGAGCTCCTTTCCAGGACAGCTTTTCATTTATTGAAACTTTTACTAACCCTTCGCAAAACCAGGCCGGAATGGCGTTCCCTCGTCTGTACCATTGGACTACCGGGGGAACCTATCAAGCGAAATGTGATTGCGGTAGCGATGTTACTGGTACTACGTATTTTCGAGCCACTGTTCCGGGATTAGTCGCGACGCAAACCCGAAGCGGCTTGAATTATTATCAGCTGAATAAATATCTGGAAATCGCCAGCGAGCTATTTATTGCCGGCGGGGTGAATCAGTATTTACCGACGCCCATTCAGGATAAAAGCAATCTAAATAATCAGGGTTATGCCTGTAACCCGGGCGGTACGCTGTTTAATACCGGTTCAGTGGGATATATCTCGCTCTACTTTACCCGGCCGTTCGTCGGTCAGGTGACGATCCCGCCAACGGTGATCCTGAACGTTTACGGGTCGCGGAAAACGGGGAGCTATAGCAGTATTCCTCTCACGCAGATCTCAATGAGCGGCTCGGTAACAGTACCGCAGTCCTGCGAGATTAATACCGGTCAGCCGATTAATATCGACTTCGGCGATATTGCCGCGAATAACTTTAAAACTTCAGGTCAGATGCCGACGGGCTTTACGCCGCATGTTGTCAATATGACGGTAGCCTGCACTAATATTTCCTCAGGAGTAAAAATTGCGCTTTCCTTCCAGGGGACGGCGGATACGAATGACAGTACCGCGCTGGCGACCACGAATAGTGATATTGCGGTTCGTATTGAAAATATTACTGGTGTCAAAATTCCCGTTATATCCGGAATGCTGCCGGTCAATCTGAATTACGCGACCCAGCAAGGGGACACGACCATGAAAATCTATCCGATTAATACCACCGGGAATGTACCCGATGGCGGCGGATTTACGGCGACGGCAACCATTCAAGCAGAAATCGAATAGCAGGAGTGAATAATGAAAAAGGCGCTATGGCTGGCATTGCTGCTGCCTGTTTTTTCATCCTGGGGCGGCATCCCTCTGAACGTGAAGGGTAATATTTATTATCTCCCCTGCGACGTCAGCACCGATACGAAGTATCAGGAGGTGAATTTCGGCACGCTGCTGAATATCGATTTTCAAACTGCCGGCACTGCTTCAGCGTGGAAAACCTTTAGCCTGAACGTTGAAAATTGCCCGGCGGGTACGACGAAAGCGACGGTGAAATTTGATGGCGTGACCGACGGCGATGATGCCACGCATTTCGCCAATATGGCCGCCAGCGATGCGGCGCAAAATATCGCGCTGCAGATAACCAATACCGATCATTCCACAACCTATAAAAACCAGGATCGGATGACTATTGCTATTAACGGTAGCACCGGCAAAGGCGAATTCCCGCTGGCCGCGCGCTTATATTCAACGCAGGGCGGAGCAAAAGTGGGAAAATTCGAGTCGGTGGTGCAGCTGACTTTTACCTATCAGTAATTGTATGTATTAAATGGATGAAAAGGAATGTCATATGCAGGATGAGACGGAATATCTGAGCGTTAAAGACGTTGAGCGCCTGGTGCTTGCCGCACATTATTGTGCGCACCCCGAGAGAAATAGCTGCATGATCCAAATGTGCTTTTTGCACGGTTGTCGGATTAATGAAATTACCGCATTAACTTTGCGGGATGTCGACCTGCCGGGAAAACGAATTTATATTCGCCGGGCGCGTCACGGTATCTCGGGGTATCATCCATTACAACCCAAAGAGATTATCTCATTACAGCGCTGGCTGTTGGCCAGAGAGTGTTATCCAGCCCATAATGATTTACTCTTTATCTCTTCGCGGGGAAATCAGATGACTCGCCAGCGTTTTTATCAAATCATTCGTGAATGCTGTGAGCTGGCGAAACTGAAGCAAAATATTCACCCGCGGATGCTGCGCCATGCTTGCGGATATGAATTGGGTAAAAAAGGCATAGATGATGACTCTATCCAGGATTATCTGGGCTATCGCAATTTAAAATCTATTCTGCGTTATAACGGTTATGTTGAAGAGTAATTTTTGGCGTAATCGCGGGTAGCGTTCATCTCCCGCGTTACGCCTGTTTTTTTATTCGATGTTATAAACCAGAAAATCTTCCGCCAGCACGGTAGGGGGAAAGACCTCCCGACACTCAGCCAACAGCCGCTGACAGCCTTCGGCATCATAGCGCGAGCTAAAATGAGTGGCGATAAGCGTCCCGACGCCTGCTTCCCTCGCTAACGCCGCCGTTTGCTGGCTGGATGAATGCCCGCGACCGTTGGCTTTTTCCGCCATCGCCTGTTCGAGCGTAACCTCATGAACCATAACGTCCACGCCGCGCGCCAGCTCCAGCGCCTCCGGGCAGGGGGCGGTATCGCCGAAAATCGCCAGCTTCTTACCCGGCGTTGCCGGCCCAAGGTAGCGGCTGCCGTCAATCAACCGACCATCTTCCAGTTCAACCGTCAGCCCCAGTTTTAAGCGGTGGAACAACGGACCGGGAGGCACGCCCTCGGCGATAAGCTGTGCGGCATCAAGGGGACCCGGCTTATCATGCTGTTCGATCCGATAGCCGTAGCACTCAACCGGATGGTTTAACGGCCAGGCGGTGACCCGGAAACCGGCTTCATCAAATACCAGACCCGGTTCGACTTCGACGATTGCCAGTGGATAATCGGTCCAGGAACCGCTAAGACGCAGGGCGGTTTCCACAAACTCCTTAAGCCCCTTTGGCCCGTACAGCGTTAACGGCAGAGAATTACCCTGCATTGAGCGGCTGCACAGCAGGCCGGGAAGACCGAAAAGATGATCGCCATGTAAATGGGTAATAAAGATCTTATTCAGCTTGCCGGGATGATAAGGGGTGTGGAGAAACTGATGCTGCGTTCCCTCCCCGCAGTCGAACAGCCACATCTCCGCCATAGTTGGCTGTTGCAAATTCAGCACCATCGACGTCATATTACGCGTACGGGTTGGCACGCCAGCGGATGTCCCCAAAAAGAGTAATTCCATCGTCCAGTGTCCTCAGGGCGTGGGTCAAAAAACAAAGTATACCAACTAAGGAACCGCAGATGATGACATGGCAGGATCTTCACCACGCTGAACTGACCGTCCCCCAGCTCTATGCTGTGCTGAAATTACGCTGTGCGGTGTTCGTTGTCGAACAAACCTGCGCCTATCAGGATATCGACGGCGACGATCTGGTAGGTGAGAACCGCCATCTTCTCGGCTGGCGCGGCGATGAACTGGTGGCCTATGCGCGCATTCTCAAGAGCGATGATGAATATGAGCCGGTCGTGATTGGCCGGGTGATCGTCAGCCCGGCGGTGCGCGGCGAAAAGCTGGGCTATCAGCTGATGGAGCAGGCGCTGGCCAGCTGCCGTCAACACTGGCCGCAAAAGGCCATCTATCTTGGCGCCCAGGCGCATCTGCAAAAATTCTACGCCAGCTTCGGCTTTGTGCCGGTGACCGATGTCTACGACGAGGACGGCATCGACCATATTGGCATGGCATACGAAATCGCCACCCACTAGCCGCCGGGCTGATTAAAAGCCGCTCCCTCATCGTGGGTACTGCTATTCCGCAGCAGTACCCCGTATAATGTGGGGTTTTTACTCCGTGGAGGTTTGCGTGCTGTCTGTGTCCACCGCGCTGGAAAGCCTGTACCGCTGCCTGGATGAAGCGTTTCCGCCATCGCCCGGCTGGCGCATCTTCGATATCCCCTTCGCGCTGAATGACGCTTTTGATCCGCTTCTGTGGTGTACCCATCAGCAGCAGTGGCCGCAGTTCTACTGGCAGCAGCGCAGCGGCGATGAAGAGCTGGCCGCTCTGGGGGCGGTAAAAATCTTTTCCTCTCTGCCCCAGGCGCACGCTTTTCTTCAGCAACAAGCGCGTGACGATCTGCGGATTTGCGGCCTTAATGCGTTTGATCCGCAGCGCGGCATGCTGCTATTGCCGAGGCTGGAGTGGCGTCGGCTTGGCGGTCACGCCACGCTACGCCTGACGCTGTATAGCGATACCTCACTCCGTGACGATGCCTGCGCGGCGCGCGAGTTTCTCCGCTCGCTGACGACCCGGCAAGCGCAGCCCGGCACGCTTCCTTCTCTGCTCAGTGAGCAGCATTTCCCGGCTTATTCGCAGTGGCGAGATCTGGTTGCACAGGCGACACAGGCGATAGCGGCAGGGGAGATGGATAAAGTCGTGCTGGCGCGCGCCACCGATTTGCAGTTTGCCGCCCCGCTGAACGCCGGGGCGATAATGGCCGCCAGCCGCCGCAGCAATCTGCACTGTTTTCATTATCTGATGGCCTTTAATCCGCAAGAAGCCTTCTTCGGCTCAACGCCGGAACGGCTATGGCGACGGCGCGGCGCGCTGATGCGTACCGAGGCGCTGGCGGGAACAGCGGCCAGCCATGAGGACGATCGCCAGGCGCAGCGCCTGGGCGACTGGCTGATGGGCGATGACAAGAACCAGCGGGAAAATATGCTGGTAGTTGAGGACATCTGTCAGCGTATGCAGGCGGAGACGCGCGCGCTGGAGGTGCTGCCGCCGCAGATCGTCCGTTTGCGTAAAGTGCAGCATCTGCGGCGCTGTATATGGGCCGAGCTGGACGTCCCCGATGATGCCCGCTGTCTGCGCCAGCTCCAGCCCACGGCAGCGGTCGCCGGGCTGCCGCGTCAGGTGGCGCTGGATTTTATCACCCGGAACGAGCTTTTTACCCGCGACTGGTATGCGGGCTCCGCCGGTTATCTGTCGCTGGCGCAAAGCGAATTTTGCGTTTCGCTACGCTCGGCGAAGGTACGGCAGCATACGCTCAGGCTCTACGCCGGAGCAGGCATCGTCAGCGGCTCTGACCCGGAGCAAGAGTGGCAGGAAATTGAAAATAAAGCTGCAGGATTGCGTTCGTTACTGCTCACAGAAGCAGAGATAAAACGATGCATATCAAAACGGCAATAACGGGCTTTATCTATACTTAGCGTCAATATTTGATATCGGACAAATTCATGTCAGTAAGCGCATTTAACCGACGCTGGGCGGCGGTGATCCTCGAAGCTTTAACGCGCCACGGCGTGCAGCATATCTGCATTGCGCCCGGATCGCGCTCGACCCCTTTGACCCTGGCTGCGGCGGAAAACCGCGCGTTTATTTACCATACCCACTTTGATGAACGCGGCCTTGGCCATCTGGCGTTAGGGCTGGCAAAAGCCAGCGGCCAGCCGGTGGCGGTGATTGTCACTTCCGGCACCGCCACGGCCAACCTCTATCCCGCGCTGATAGAAGCGGGTCTGACCGGCGAAAAACTCATTTTACTGACCGCCGACCGGCCGCCGGAGCTCATCGACTGCGGTGCGAACCAGGCCATTCGTCAACCGGGCATGTTTGCTTCGCATCCGTCGCAGACCCTGGCCCTGCCGCGCCCATCGCAGGATATCTCCGCCCGCTGGCTGGTCTCGATCCTCGACCAGGCGCTCGGCGCGCTGCACTGCGGCGGCATTCATATCAACTGTCCTTTTGCCGAACCGCTGTACGGCGATATGGACGACACCGGGGTCGCGTGGCAGCAGCAGCTCGGCGACTGGTGGCAGAGCGACAAGCCCTGGCTGAGTCACAATCTGCATCTGGAAAGCGAAAAGCAGCGCGACTGGTTTTTCTGGCGGCAAAAACGCGGCGTCGTGGTTGCCGGACGAATGAGCGCGGAAGAGGGCCTGAAGGTTGCCGAATGGGCGAAAACGCTCGGCTGGCCGCTGATTGGCGATGTCCTTTCGCAAACCGGGCAGCCGCTCCCCTGCGCCGATCTGTGGCTCGGTAACGGTCAAGCGGTTAGCGAACTGGCGCAGGCGCAAATTATCGTTCAGCTGGGCAGCAGCCTGACCAGCAAACGCGTTTTGCAGTGGCAGGCCACCTGCGAACCTGAAGAGTACTGGCTGATCGACAACCTGCCGGGTCGTCTGGATCCCGCCCAACATCGTGGTCGCCGACTGGTGTGCGCCATCGACCGCTGGCTTGAACAGCATCCGGCGGAAAAGCGGCAGCCGTGGGCTACCGTCATTCCTGCGCTTTCACGCCAGGCATGGCAGGCGGCTGTCGCCAGCAGCGAGGATTTCGGCGAGGCCCAGCTGGCGCAGCGAATCCGTCGCTACCTGCCGGATCAGGGCCAGCTGTTTGTCGGCAACAGTCTGGTGGTGCGCTTAATTGACGCCCTGTCGCAGCTTCCCGCAGGCTACCCGGTCTACAGCAATCGCGGGGCCAGCGGAATAGATGGTCTGCTGGCGACGACGGCCGGCGTGCAGCGTGCCAGCGCGCGTCCGACCCTGGCCATCGTCGGCGATCTCTCGGCGCTTTACGACCTCAATTCGCTGGCGCTGCTGCGTCAGGCCTCCGCGCCGCTGGTGCTGATTGTCGTCAATAATAACGGCGGGCAGATTTTCTCCCTGCTGCCAACGCCGCAGGAGCAGCGCAGCCAGTTCTATCTGATGCCGCAGAATATCCATTTTGCGCACGCGGCGGCGATGTTCGATCTGACTTATCATTGCCCCGCGGACTGGAGTGAGCTGGAGCGCGCGCTGGACGTTGCCTGGCGAGCGCCCGGCGCAACGCTGATCGAGCTGGTGGTTAATGAAACCGACGGTACGCAAACCCTCCAGCAGCTGCTTGCGCAGGTGAGTCAGCTATGATTCTGCACGCGCATGCGGAACGCGGGCTGCCGGGCTATCCCTGGCTGGTCTTCTTGCATGGTTTTGCCGGCGATAGCCTCGAATGGCGGGCGGTGGGGCAGGCGTTCGGCGCGTATCCGCGTCTCTATATTGACCTGCCGGGCCACGGCGGCTCGGCGGATAGGGCAGTTAACCGTTTTACGGATGTCAGCGAGCTGATTAAGAATACGCTAATTAGTTACAACATGCATAAGTACTGGCTGGTGGGGTACTCCCTCGGCGGACGGGTGGCGATGTATTATGCCAGCCAGTCGCATGAGGGGCTCTGCGGGCTGGTCGTCGAGGGAGGGCATCCGGGTCTGGCGGACGATAATCAGCGTGCGCAGCGCCGGCGCAGCGATGCCGCCTGGGCTGAACGCTTTCGCCGAGAACCGCTTACGCAGGTCTTTGCCGACTGGTATCAGCAGCCGGTCTTCGCCTCCCTGGACGCAGCGCAGCGTGCGGCGCTGGTTGCGCTACGCAGCTGCAACAACGGCAGGGCGTTAGCCGCGATGCTGCAGGCCTGCTCACTGGCTGAACAGCCCGATCTGCGCGAGGCATTACGGGCGCGCGATTTCCCATTCCATTACCTTTGCGGCGAACGCGACGGCAAGTTTCGCGCCATCGCCGATGAGCTATCCGCCATCACGCACGTGATTAATCATGCCGGACACAACGCGCATCGGGAAAACCCCGATGCAGTCGTGGCTTGTCTGGCGCAGTTTTTAGCGAGTTAACCGAAGGACACTTTATGATCTCTCTTGATGAAGCAATGCTTTACGCTCCGATTGAATGGCAGGACTGCTCCGAAGGCTACAGCGATATTCGCTACCACAAATCGGCGGACGGGATTGCCAAAATAACCATCAACCGCCCGCAGGTACGTAACGCGTTTCGTCCGCTGACCGTCAAAGAGATGATTCAGGCGCTCTCGGATGCCCGCTATGACGACAATATCGGCGTGATCGTCCTGACCGGTGAAGGCGATAAAGCTTTTTGCGCCGGCGGCGATCAGAAAGTCCGCGGCGACTACGGCGGCTATCAGGATGACTCCGGCGTTCATCATCTCAACGTACTCGATTTTCAGCGCCAGATCCGCACCTGTCCGAAACCGGTAGTGGCGATGGTGGCGGGGTACTCCATCGGCGGCGGCCACGTTCTGCATATGATGTGCGATCTGACCATCGCCGCGGAAAACGCAATCTTCGGTCAGACCGGCCCGAAAGTTGGTTCTTTTGACGGCGGCTGGGGCGCCTCCTATATGGCGCGCATTGTCGGGCAGAAAAAAGCCCGTGAGATCTGGTTCCTGTGCCGCCAGTACGACGCGCAGCAGGCGCTGGATATGGGGCTGGTCAATACCGTCGTGCCGCTGGCGGATCTGGAAAAAGAGACCGTGCGCTGGTGCCGTGAAATGCTGCAGAACAGTCCGATGGCGCTGCGCTGCCTGAAGGCCGCGCTGAACGCCGACTGCGATGGTCAGGCGGGACTGCAGGAGCTGGCGGGCAATGCCACCATGCTGTTTTACATGACCGAAGAGGGTCAGGAGGGACGCAACGCTTTCAACCAGAAGCGCCAGCCGGACTTCAGCAAATTTAAACGGAATCCGTAATGCGGCAGGCGCAGGTCTACCGCTGGCAGCTACCGATGGACGCGGGAGTGGTGCTGCGTGAACGGCGGTTAAAAACCCGCGATGGCTTGCTTCTGCAGCTGCGCGATGGCGAGCGCGAAGGCTGGGGGGAGATTTCTCCCCTGCCTGGATTCAGTCTGGAAACGCTGGATGAGGCGCAGGCAGCGCTGCTGGCATGGGCGAACGCCTGGCGCGAAGGCCAGGATGGCGCGTTGCCGACGCCGCCTTCAGCCGCCTTCGGGATAAGCTGCGCACTGGCGGAGCTGGGCGGTGAGCTGCCGCTGGCGGCGGATTATCGCGCCGCGCCGCTCTGTTCCGGCGATCCGGATGAACTGTTCGCCAGGCTTTCGCAGATGCCCGGCGAGAAGGTCGCCAAGGTCAAGGTCGGCCTGTATGAGGCGGTGCGCGACGGCATGGTGGTCAATCTGCTGCTGGAAGCGATTCCCGATCTGACGCTGCGTCTCGACGCTAACCGCGCCTGGACGCCGTTGAAGGCGCAGCAGTTCGCTAAATACGTGAGCCCGCACTATCGCAACCGTATCGCCTTTCTCGAAGAACCCTGCAAAAACCGCGATGATTCGCGCGCGTTTGCCCAACAAACGGGCATCGCTATCGCCTGGGATGAGAGCCTGCGCGAAGCGGACTTTACGTTTGCTGCCGAGCCGGGTCTGCGCGCGGTGGTGATTAAACCGACGTTGACCGGCAGTCTGCAAAAGGTCCAGCAGCAGGTCGCGCAGGCTCATGCGCTGGGGCTGACGGCGGTTATCAGTTCAGCCATTGAGTCCAGCCTTGGCCTGACGCAGCTGGCGCGAATTGCCGCCTGGCTGACGCCGAATACCATTCCCGGTCTGGATACCCTGAGCCTCATGCGCGGCCAGCTGGTTCGCTGCTGGCCGGAAAGCGAGCTGCCGTGTCTGACCGTCGATGAACTGGAGCCGCTGCTGTGACCTTTAGCGACTGGCCCTGGCGCCACTGGCGCCAGCAGCGAGGGGAGGCGCATGCGCTGCGCCTGAACGAGCGGCGGCTAAGCTGGCGGGAACTGTGCGCGCAAATCGATGCGCTGGCGGCAGGACTGCACGCCCAGGGCGTTCGCGATGGTGATGGCGTACTGCTGCGGGCTGACAACCAGCCCGATGTTTTGCTGGCATGGCTGTCGCTCCTGCAGTGCGGTGCGCGCGTGTTGCCGCTGAATCCGCAGCTGCCCGGGCCACTGCTGGCTGAACTGCTGCCGACCCTGGACCTGCGCCACGCGCTGGTGCTGAACGGCGGCGATCTTCCGGTAACGCTTAATCCACTGACTCTGTCCCCCGTCAATGGCGAGCGCGCGGCTGACTGGCGAGAGGATCGTATGGCTTCCATGACGCTGACTTCGGGGTCGACGGGGCTACCGAAAGCGGCGGTACACGCTTTTCGCGCCCATATTGCCAGCGCTGAAGGGGTACTGGCGTTGATACCCTTTGCGCCGCAGGACGACTGGCTGCTGTCGCTGCCGCTGTTTCACGTCTCCGGCCAGGGGATTCTCTGGCGCTGGCTGGTTGCCGGCGCAGGCCTGACGGTGCGCGATAAACAGCCGCTGGCGCTGGCGCTACGCGGCTGTACTCACGCCTCCCTGGTGCCAACCCAGCTCTGGCGGCTGCTGAGCGGCGATGACGAGGTGTCGTTAAAAGCGGTTTTGCTCGGCGGCGCGGCCATCCCGGTGGCGCTAACCGAACAGGCGCGCAGGCGCGGTATCCGCTGCTGGTGTGGCTACGGACTGACCGAGTTTGCCTCCACGGTATGCGCCAAGGAAGCGGATGGCCTGGCGGATGTCGGGCTGCCGCTGCCGGGGCGCGAATTGCGCATCGTGGATGGCGAAGTGTGGCTTCGATCGGACAGCATGGCCGCAGGCTACTGGCGAGGCGGCCAAACGATACCGCTCACCAACACCGATGGCTGGTTCGCCACCCGCGATCGGGGTCGGCTTGACAACGGCAGGCTGACCATCCTCGGGAGAATGGATAATCTTTTTTTTAGCGGCGGAGAAGGCATTCAGCCGGAGGAAGTCGAGCGGGTTATCGGCGCACACCCGTTGATTGAGCAAGTTTTTATCGTGCCGCAGGATGATGCGGAGTTTGGCCAGCGGCCGGTGGCGGTAGTAGAGTGTCGCGATCATGGCGACCCATCCGTGCTGGCTGACTGGTGCGCCGATAAGCTGGCGCGCTTTCAGCAGCCTGTGCGCTGGTTACGGCTGCCTGAATCGCTGAAAACCGGCGGAATTAAAATTTCCCGCCGGGCGTTACGTGACTGGGTCAACCAGCAGCAGAGCTCCGCCTCAGATGCGCTGGACGTGCAGTAGCTGCTTCGTATGCCAGCGGCCCAGCGCAAAAACGGTGGTCAGCGCGCCGAGCAGGGCGCAGAACATATCGGACTGAGTATCCCAGGGATCGCCCTGGGTGCCGAGAAAATCATCCGCCCCCTGTCCCAGCGCCAGCGCCGCCCACCATTCGATCAGCTCGTAGACGGCACTAATCGCCAGCGCAATGCAGCAGACCACGAAAGCGAGCATTTTACGCCCGTGAACGTAGCCGCCGCGCAGCAGAATCTCCCGCGCCGCCAGGGCTGGCACCAGCCCCTGGAAAAAGTGCCCCAGCTTGTCGTAGGGATTACGACTCAAACCCAGCCACGCCTGGACATCAAAGCCGATGGGCACTTTCGCGTAGGTGTACATACCGCCGACCATCAAAATGATGGCATGGAAGAAAATCAGCACATAGAGCAGCGTCGTCAGCGGATAGCGAGCGCGCGTGGCCAGCAAAAGCGGAACGATGATAATCACCGGCGTCACTTCCATCAGCCAGGTAAGCTTTTCCCCTGCGCTGATACCGGTATAAATAAGAATCAGGGCCAGCGCCAGCGCTGCGAATGTTAACCCCGAGCGGGATGCTGCGACGGTCATAACGGATCACCAGAAAGTTAAAACCCTAACTATCAGGCAGGTGCGGTGAAAATTCAACGTATACCGAGACTGGCGGCGCTGAGCGACCGCCAGTTTCGTTGCGCATCAGGAAGAGGGCAGGTCGCCCTGCGTGTTAAGCTGACGTTTGCGCCAGTAACGCAGCAGCGGAGGGACAACAAGCACCGCGATGGCTAACACCAGGAGCGTTTTAGTTACGCCGCTTTGCCACAAAATCCCCACGTTGCCGTTACTGATGGACAGCGCGCGGCGCAGGTTCTGCTCCAGCATCTCGCCCAGCACAAACCCTAAGATCAACGGCGACATCGGGAAGTGCATCTTACGCATAATGTAGCCCAGCACGCCCAGCCCAACCATCAACAGCAGGTCGAAGGTGGTGCTGTGTACCGCGTAGACGCCGACCGCGGACACGGCGGCGATGGCCGGGGCCAGAAACCACAGCGGGATCGTCAGCATGCGGGTGAACAGACCGATCAGCGGAATGTTCATAATCAGCAGCATCACGTTGGCGATCAGCAGCGCGGCAATTAATCCCCAGACGATATCCGGCTGCTCGGTAAACATCGCCGGACCCGGAGTGATATTGTAGAGGGTCAGGGCACCCATCATCACCGCGGTAGTTCCGGAGCCGGGGACGCCGAGGGTAAGCATCGGAATGAACGATCCGCAGGCGGAGG
This sequence comes from Klebsiella sp. HMSC09D12, assembly GCF_001808475.1. NCBI lineage: Bacteria > Pseudomonadati > Pseudomonadota > Gammaproteobacteria > Enterobacterales > Enterobacteriaceae > Klebsiella > Klebsiella sp. HMSC09D12. The sequence continues at coordinate 99,443 of NZ_KV793495.1, forward strand.
CGTTATTTGCCGCCTCCGGCGCCGCCACGCCGCGAATATCGCCCTTACCGAAGGTATCGCTGTTACCGCTGAGCTTTTTCTCGGTCATATAGGTGATGGCGCTGGCAATGGTCGCCCCCGCGCCCGGCAGAATACCGACAAAAAAGCCCACCACCGATGAACGCAGCGTCGCGCCCACGCACTGGCCCGCCTCTTTGGCGTTAAACAGCATGCGCCCGGTTTTCCGTACCAGCCTCTGTCCGCTGCTGGTGCTCTCCAGCATCAGCAAAATCTCCGAAACCGAAAAGAGCCCAATCACCACCACGATAAACTGCACGCCGTCGGAAAGATGAACGCTATCGAAAGTGAAACGGTACACCCCGGTATTGGCATCAACGCCCACCGTCGCCAGCCCCAACCCGATTAACGCGGCGAGAAACGATTTCAGCGGATTTTGCGCCATCATGCTGCCGAGGCAGGCGATGGCAAAAATCATCAGGGCGAAATATTCCGCCGGACCGAACGCCAGCGACCACTGCGCCAGCACCGGCGCGAACAGGATGATCCCGCCGATAGCGATCGTTGAACCCACAAAGGAGCTCACGGCAGAGATCGACAGCGCCACGCCGCCGCGTCCCTGCTGCGCCATCGGGTAACCGTCGATGGCGGTCATAATGGCGGCGGCATCGCCGGGCACGTTGAGCAGGATCGACGAAATACGCCCGCCGTATTCACATCCAATATAGACCGTAGCCAGCAGAATTAACGCCGATTCTGCGGGCAGGTGCAGGGCAAAGGCCAGCGGCAACAGGATCGCCACGCCGTTAATCGGGCCGAGACCCGGCAGGAGTCCGACGATGGTGCCGACGAAGCAGCCGATCAGCGCGATCGTCAGGTTGCCCGGCGTCATGGCGACAGCGAAGCCCTGCGACAGATAAATCCAGATATCCATAACCTTCTCCGTTAACTTAACCAGACGCCGAGCGGCAGGGTGACATCAAGCAGGGCGTCAAAGACGTACCACAGCGCGATGCCCATCGCGACGCCTGCTACCCCAGCAGCGGGCAGGGTGGCGCCAAACAGCAGGCCAAAAACAGCGGTCAGCAGCGCGGTGGCCAGAGGAAACCCCAGCCATTCAAAACCCCACGCATAAACCGCCAATGCCACGACCATCGTCAACAGCCGTTGTAAAACCAGACGCCCGGGCCAGGAGATTGCGTCGGGCCGCCGCAGTAGCAGCAAAACGGAGCACAGCAGCATCAGGCCGATAATGCCGACCGGAAAGGGGCGCGGGCCGACGGGTTCATAGGCGTATTCGCTGTGGATTTGCCAGGCGATAAATATCCCCCCTACGCAGAGCAGCAGCCATATTCCGGCAAAAATACGATCGCTCATCGCAGCCTCCGTGGGTTATTTGGCCAGGCCAAAAGATTTCGCCTGCAGGCGATACTCTTCCACCTGCTCTTTGACGTAGGCGTCCAGCTCTTTCCCGTTCAAATTGAATTCAAACAGGCCGCGCAGCTCGCGCTGTTTTTTAAACGCGTCGGTCTGCTGCAGTCGAGTAAACTCCGCCACCCACCACTGATAATCGGCATCGCTGACTTTCGGGCCGACGAAGAAACCGCGAATAATCGGCCACACCAGGTCATAGCCCTGCTCTTTGGCGGTAGGGACATCGGCGAGCGCGCCGGGCAGCCTTTCGTTAGCGAAGACCGCCAGCACGCGGATTTTATTGCCCTGGAGATAAGGCACCATTTCGCTGAGATCGCCGGATACTGCCTGCACGTGATTACCCAGCAGCGCGGTGACCGGTTCGCCACCGCCCTCAAACGCCACGTAGCGCATTTTGTGCGGATCGACGTTTGCTTTCTGCGCCAGCAGCGCCGCTTTCATCCAGTCCTGGCTGCCGATTGAGGCGCCGGCGCCGATGACGATACTGGCGGGATTTTTTTCCATTGCCGCCATAAACGACGGCAGATCTTTCCACGGCGAGTCGGCGCGGACGGCAATCATGCCGTAATCGGTGCCGACGCTGGCCAGCCAGCGGACATCATCCACGCCGTAGCGGCCAAACTTGCCCTGCGCCAGGTTGAGCAGCGAGCCGCCGGAGAAGGCGACAACGGTGCCGGGTTCTCCGGGGCGCTGGGCGACGATAGCGTTATAGGCCACTGCGCCTACGCCGCCGGGCATATAGGTGACGCGCATCGGTTTTTGGATGGCGCCGGTTTCCATCAGGCTCACCTGAATCAGCTTACAGGTGAGATCGAAGCCGCCGCCGGGCTTGGCGGGCGCGATACATTCGGTACGGGAAGGCGCTTCGGCGGCCCAGGCAGAGGCGGTAAAAAGGCATAACGCGATAGCGCTAAGAGGGCGAAGGAACGGGATATTCATAGGCTTCCTCAGTCAGATACAGGGGACGTTTTTTTGATTATGTGAACCGGCTTGTGGCTATTCGGTTGCGTGATTGTTAAAACAATTACCTTTCATTTCCCTTTCAATGCGGCAGCAACTTTACAGGATGTGATATGCGTCTCTTACTGGCAGAAGATAACCGTGAGCTGGCTCACTGGCTGGAGAAAGCGCTGGTACAGGGCGGGTTTGCCGTGGACTGCGTATTTGATGGCCGGGCGGCCGATCATCTGTTGCAAAGCGAAAAATACGCGCTGGCGGTACTGGATATCGGCATGCCGGGCTTCGATGGCCTGGAAGTCGTGCAGCGTCTGCGAAAGCGCGGACAAACCCTTCCCGTTTTGCTGCTGACCGCACGCAGCGCGGTGGCGGATCGGGTAAAAGGGCTCAACGTCGGCGCCGATGACTATTTACCAAAACCGTTTGAACTTGAAGAGCTGGACGCCAGGCTGCGCGCACTGCTGCGGCGTAGCGAAGGCCAGGTGCATGAGATTCAGCAGATCGGCTCTCTGGAATATCGCGATGAAGGCTATTTTTTACTGCGCGGACAGACGCTATCGTTGACCCCGCGCGAGCAGGCGCTGCTGACGGTGCTGATGTTTCGCCGCACGCGTCCGGTGTCGCGCCAGCAGCTGTTTGAACAGGTCTTCAGCCTTAACGATGACGTCAGCCCGGAAAGCATCGAGCTATATATCCATCGTCTGCGGAAGAAACTTCAGGAGAGCAACGTGCGAATTGTGACCCTGCGTGGCCTGGGTTACGTGCTGGAGCTCGCCGATGAGGTGGGGTAAGCCGCAGTCGTTATTCGCTCAGCTGCTGCTGTTTCTTGGCCTGCCGCTGGTGTTACTGTGGGGGCTGTCGGCATTCAATAGCTACGTCAGCGCTCTGCAGGCGGCGACTCAGGCTTACGATCGTACGCTGCTCTCCTCCGCCCGCACGGTGGCGGAACGCCTGGTGGTACGCGGCGGCAGACTGGAGGTGAATGTCCCCTGGGTGGTGCTCGATAGCTTCGAGCTGAATATGAACGATCGCCTGTACTATAAGGTACTCGATCCCGGTAAGCGGGTGATTTCCGGTTTTGACGATCTGCCATCGATGCCGCCCTCAACCTCTCGTACCGAGCTCTATCCGGCGCTGGCGTGGTTTTATCATACCGAATATCGCGGTCAGGCCATCCGCGTGGCGCGGCTGCTGCAGCCGGTTAACGAAGGCGGCGTTGTGGGAATGGCGGAAATCTATATCGCCGAAACGCTGCAGTCGCGGCGCTGGCTGGCGGGACAGCTGCTGTTTTCATCGTGGATCTCGCAGGGGCTATTGGTGCTGTTGACGCTGGTGCTCACCGGCTGGCTGCTGCGTCGGGTGCTGCGGCCGATGCGTCGGCTTTCGGCGCTCATGGTGCGGCGCGAACCCGGCCTGTTGACGCCGCTGCCGGAACTGCTGCCGTGGTCGGAAACCCGTTTATTGATTGTTGCTTTTAACCGCTATATCGACCGGCTGCGGGCGATGATCTCCCGGCAGGAGCGGTTTAGCGCCGATGCTTCTCACCAGTTAAAAACGCCGCTGGCGGTGCTGAAAACCCAGGCTTCGGTGGCGCTGGCGAGCGGCGATCCCCGGCTGTGGCGAGAGAGTCTGGAGGCGATGAGCGGCACGCTGGACAGTACGATTCTGCTTACCGAACGCCTGCTACAGCTGGCTACCATCAAACGTAAAGAGCAGGGAGAACACGCGTTTCCGCCGGTGGATCTGTATGAGATCGTCCACAACAGCTGCTTTTCCCGTCTTCAGCAGGCGCGGAGCAAAGCTATCGATCTCGGCTATGAGGGGGAACCCTCAACGGTGACTATCGCCGGCGATGGCGTGCTGTTGAGCGAGCTGTGCGCAAATCTGTTGGATAACGCGATCCGCTATACGCCGCAGGGCGGTATCGTCACGGTCAGCCTGCATCGTGAAGGGGAGGCGGTGCTGCTGGATGTTGAAGACAGCGGGCCGGGAATCGATGATGCGCAGATCCAGCAGGCGCTCATGCCTTTCCACCGTCTGGAAAACGTTGGTGATAACCCCGGCGCCGGGCTCGGACTGGCGCTGGTCAGCGATATTGCACGCCTGCATCGCAGCCATCCGCAGCTGCTGCGTAGCGAAACGCTGGGCGGGCTGATGGTCAGGCTGCGCTTTTTGACTGTGGGTTCAGAGTAGGCCTTTCAAGGTGAGCGTCTTCCGGGTCGCCTCGTTCAAATCATAGTGGGGAAGATCTTCCGCTTTTACCCAGGCGTAGTCCTGAAACTCCTCGTTGATGGTTACTTCGCGATTGGCGCTGACGCAGTCGAAGATAAGATAAATCATATATATTTCTTCCTGACGGCCATCGGCGTAGGTTTTAACCCGTACGTCATCGCTAAAGGTCCACGGCGTGATGTGGGTTAGCTGCAGTTTTTCGCCCAGCTCTTCGCGAATTTCCCGCCGCAGCGCCGCTTCGATGCGTTCGCCGGGCTCGACGCCGCCGCCGGAGAGCGCCCACTGCCCGGGAAATACCCCGCGATCGTCGGCCATTTTGCACAACAGATAGTGACCCTCATGTTGAATGAGCGGGCAGACAATAGTCCTTTGACGCATAACTTCTCCTTAATGGTGGCAGGGATATATCACGGGATGGTCCAGTTTGCGAGCTGCCTCGGCAAACCGCAAGCGAAAATACGCGTTGAGCGCGAGCGGTGGTAGGGTGAGCGCAGGTTAATGGGTTGGGGCCATCATTAGCTGCCGCTGGTTATTCCTCTGCTGTTTTATCACGGCAGAATCAGTCCCTACCCGCACTCAACGCGCTGGCTGGACGGTTTTTCTCTACCAGAGGTGGCCGAGCGGCTCTATAGCCAGAACTTTCCACTAATAGACGTGACTGAGATCTCAGATGACCAGCTGATACAGCACCGGCGGGTCGCTATGCTGGAACTGTTGCAAAAGCATATTCGGCAGCGGGATAGGATGGACATCTCAGAGCAACTGGTCAGAATATCCCCCCGGGATACACTACCCGTCGGCAGTTTAAAACGTTGCTGAATTATATGCTTCAGGCGGGCAACGCCGCCGATCCGGTGGCTTTTTTACGCAAGCTAGCGCAAAAGACGTCACTCAAGCCGCATAAGGAGACGCTGATGAATATTGCTCATTTTCTCGAAGAGCGAGGTCGCAAAGAGGGGATGCTTCAGGGAATGAAGGCGGGGATAGAAAAAGGTTTGCGCAAGGGCCGACAGGAAGGTCGTAATGAAGGCAGAAATGAAGGGCAACTAGCGGCGACAAAACGCATCGCCCGGGCGATGCTGGAAGAGGGGCTTGAGCGTGACCAGGTCGCAAAGCTAACCGGACTGTCGCTGCGGCAGCTCGCTAAGCTTCAGCACTAACCCCTAAAACGTTTTCGTCAAACGGCAGCCGCACTTGGGCTGCCGTTTGTGTTTACAGGGTTTTCTGTAAGACTTTCAGCGCCGCGGCCACGCCCGCGCCGTAGTCGGGATGGACTTGACTAAACAGGCCAATTTGTCGCTGCTGGATAAATTCAGGGATATCCCGCATATCGCTGGCGATTCGATGGAACATACGCTGATGCTCGTCTTCGCTTAATAGCCCGAACAGCGCGCGCGGTTGGCTAAAATAGTCGTTATCTTCCCGATGATTCCAGTGAGCCGCCGCGCCTTCAAGATTTAAAGGCGGTTCGCTAAAGTCCGGCTGCTCCTGATAGAGGCCGAAGCTGTTTGGCTCATAGGTGACGCCGTTGCCGCTATTGCCGTCGACGCGCATCGCGCCATCGCGATGGTAGTTATGGAACGGGCAGCGCGGCGCATTGACCGGAATCTGATGATGATTAACGCCCAGGCGGTAGCGCTGGGTGTCGCCGTAGGAGAATAAACGACCCTGCAGCATGCGATCCGGAGAGAAGCTGACGCCAGGCACCACGTTAGCCGGATTCATCGCAACCTGCTCAACCTCGGCGAAATAGTTGTCCGGGTTGCGGTTGAGCTCAAGTACCCCCACTTCAATCAGCGGATAATCACTATGCGGCCATACTTTGGTCAGATCGAAAGGATGGTAAGGGACCCGGCTGGCTTCTGCTTCCGGCATGATCTGCACGTAAAAGGTCCAGCGCGGAAAATCGCCTCTTTCAATCGACTCATAGAGATCGCGCTGCGAACTCTCGCGGTCCTCGGCCACCAGACGTTTTGCTTCATCATCCATCAGGTTGGCGATCCCCTGCTGGGATTTAAAGTGGAATTTCACCCAAAAACGTTGATTGTCGGCATTTATAAAGCTGAACGCGTGGCTGCCGAAGCCGTGCATATGGCGATAAGAGCGCGGGATGCCGCGGTCGCTGAAGTCGATAGTCAACTGATGCAGCGTTTCGGGCTGCAGGGAGAAAAAATCCCACTTCCAGGTAGGGTTGCGCAGGTTGGTGCGCGGATCGCGCTTCACTACGTGGTTCAGGTCCGGGAATTTCAGCGGGTCGCGAAGATAAAAAACAGGGGTATTATTGCCTACCAGATCCCAGTTGCCCTCTTCGGTATAAAACTTGATAGCGAAGCCGCGGATGTCGCGCTCGGCGTCTGCGGCGCCGCGTTCTCCGGCAACGGTGGAAAAGCGCAGGAACAGATCGGTGGTTTTACCGACCTCGGCGAACATTTTTGCGCGCGTGTAGCGGCTGATATCGTGAGTGACCGTTAATTTACCGTAAGCGCCGGAGCCTTTTGCGTGCATTCGGCGTTCCGGGATAACCTCCCGGTCGAAGTGGGCCAGTTTTTCCAGAAACCAGACATCCTGCAGCAGCATCGGGCCGCGAGGACCTGCGGTGATGACATTGTTATTATCGACAACCGGCGCGCCGGAGCCGGTGGTTAATCCTTTTTTGCTCATCTTTATCTCCTGACAAAGTTTTATGTAACTTATTCATTTCCCGCAAGGGCAGAATAAGCTGAGCGCTATTTGTAGAATAAATATCCAACACGGACAATCTGGCTCTGGCTATCGATTTGATACCCGCGTCCGTTGGCCTGGCTCCGGTAGCAACTGGTTACAATCACAATGGTAAAGCTCGTCTTATCGCATTGATTCCTTAACGTTCGGCAGTACAATTTCGCGGTTTTTTGGGACTTTTTAATTCTTGTTTGTTGGATAGAGTAAAAATGAAAAAAAGTATATTTGCGGCCCTCGCTGGCATGATGTTCGTCTCAACGGCGGCGCATGCGATCAGTTTCAGCGGACAGGCCGGCGAGCACTACACGAACCTTGGCGTCGGATTTGGCACGGAATCTACCGGCCTGGCGGTAACCGGCAACTGGCTGCATAACGATGACGACGGCGATGCGGCAGGCCTGGGACTGGGGCTGAACATCCCTTTAGGTCCATTCCTTGCCACCGTTGGCGGTAAAGGGGTTTATACCAATCCGAATAACGGCGATGAGGGCTACGCAGCGGCGGTTGGCGGCGGCCTGCAGTGGAAGATCGGCGACAGCTTCCGCCTGTTCGGCGAATATTATTATTCTCCTGATTCGCTCTCCAGCGGTATCGACAGTTATCAGGAAGCTAATGCCGGCGCGCGCTTTACCATTATGCGTCCTCTGAGCATTGAAGCCGGTTATCGCTACCTTAACCTGGCGGGTAAAGACGGCAACCGCGATAACGCGGTCGCGGACGGCCCGTACGTCGGCGTTAACGCCAGCTTCTAACCCCTTCGGCGCGGTATTCCGCCGCGCCTGATTTTCAGGCTTTTTCGCCAGCCGCTTTGCGATATAGTATTTCTACTTATCAGGCTGGAGTTGACAATGTTAAACGTGGAAATGCTGTCCACCGGCGATGAAGTGTTGCATGGGCAAATCATCGATACCAATGCCGCGTGGCTGGCGGATTTCTTTTTTAATCAAGGATTACCTTTAAAGCGTCGCCATACCGTGGGTGACGATCTTGACTCCCTGGTGGCGATTTTACGTGAGCGCAGCGAGCATGCCGACGTGCTGATCGTCAACGGCGGTCTGGGCCCGACCAGCGATGATCTAAGTGCGCTTGCCGCAGCGACCGCCAAAGGTGAAGGGCTGATTCTGCATGAAGCGTGGCTGGAAACCATGACCCGCTTCTTTGCCGAGCGCGGAAGGCCTATGGCCGCCAGCAACCGTAAACAGGCGGAAATTCCGCAAAGCGCCGAGATGATCAACAATCCGGTCGGAACCGCCTGCGGTTTTGCCGTGCAGCTAAACCGCTGCCTGATGTTTTTCACTCCCGGCGTGCCGTCTGAATTTAAGATAATGGTCGAGCAGGAAATCTTACCGCGCCTGCGCGAACGTTTTCCGCTGCCCGCCGCGCCGCTGTGTCTGCGTCTGACCACCTTCGGTCGTTCCGAAAGCGAGCTGGCGCAGAGCCTCGAGCATTTACAACTGCCGCCGGGCGTGGTGATGGGCTATCGCTCCTCAATGCCGATTATCGAACTGAAGCTGACCGGGCCTGCCGAACAGCGCGAGGCGATGCTGGCGCTGTGGCCGGAAGTGCAAAAAGTGGCCGGAGAGAGCATCGTTTTCGAAGGCACCGAAGGCCTGCCGGCGCAGATCGCCCGTCGTCTGCAGGAGCGCCAGCTAAGCCTGACGCTAAGCGAGCAGTTCACCGGCGGTCTGCTGGCGCTACAGCTTTCACGGGTCAATGCCCCGCTGTTGGCCAGCGAAGTCATTCCGGCGCAGGAGGAGACCCTGGCGCAGTCTGCGCGCTGGGCGGCGGAACGGCGCGAAAAACACTTTGCCGGTCTGGCGCTGGCGGTGAGTGGTCAGGAGAGCGATCACCTGAACTTTGCGCTTTCCACGCCGGACGGCACCCACGCGCTGCGGGTGAAGTTCGCGACCAACCGCCACAGCGTGCAGGTGCGTCAGGAGGTCTGCGCGATGATGGCTCTCAACATGCTGCGCCGCTGGCTGAATGGCCAGCCCGTGGCCGGTGAACACGGCTGGATTAACGTCGTTGACTATCTCGCCGTTTAGATAAAACACCGCGTCGGGAGCCCTACCCGACGCGCAATCAGTCCAACCTGCTGTACTTGCTTTTAAAAATTCTGTGCACTATCTCGCATTTCTGTCCCCTTGAACGTCCACCCTGCTGGAATAGCGTCGTCATTTGAAGTCGCTCACAATTTACAGACCCGACAACCGCAACACTGATTCCAGTATTCAGGATTGGAGTCCAGTATGTTGGAATCAAGCAAAGTCCCGGCGCTAACCCGCGCCATCGATATTCTCAATTTGATCGCCCGCATTGGTCCGTGCAGCGCGGCGACCATTATTGACGAACTGGGTATTCCGAAAAGCACCGCTTACCTGCTGCTGGGAGAACTGAGAAAACAGCGCTTCCTCAGCATGGATAATCAGGACAACTACTGTCTGTGGACCAAACTGGTTGAGCTGGCCGGTCACGCGCTGAGCAAAATGGATCTGCGCGAACTGGCGCGTCCGCGCCTGACGCAGCTAATGGATCAGTGCGGACTGCTCTGCCATCTGGGCATTATCGATGGCGGTAACGCCTACTACATTCTGAAGATTGAATCCCCGGCCACCATCAGCGTGCGTTCCCACGAAGGTAAAAGCCTGTCGCTGTACCGCTCCGGTATCGGTAAATGCCTGCTTGCCTGGCAGCCCGAGCGGGTTCAGGAGTCAATTATCAGCGAGCTGCAGTGGGAGAGGGCAACGCCAACCACCATCACCAGCGCCCAGCTGCTTCGCGATGAACTGGGGCGTATTCGCGCCCGCGGCTGGAGCTTCGATAACGGCGAAGATTATCCCGAAGTTCGCTGCGTGGCGGCGCCGGTTTTTAATGCCAATAACGAGCTGACCGCCGCCATCTCCGTGGTGGGTACTCGTCTGCAAATCAATGAAGACAATCGCGATTATCTCGCTGGCAGGGCGATTGCCTGCGCCAAGGACATTTCTCGTCTGCTGGGGTGGAAAAGCCCCTTCGAACAACAAGCCTCATAATAAGGAGAAGATCATGACCCTACCGAAAATTAAACACGTCCGCGCCTGGTTTATCGGCGGCGCTACCGCAGAGAAAGGCGCTGGCGGCGGCGACTATCATGACCAGGGAGCAAACCACTGGATTGACGATCATATCGCCACGCCGATGAGCAAATATAAACAGTATGAACAGTCCCGCCAGTCGTTTGGCATCAACGTTCTCGGCACGCTGATTGTTGAAGTCGAAGCCGAAAACGGCCAGACCGGCTTTGCGGTATCAACCGCCGGCGAGATGGGCTGTTTTATTGTGGAAAAGCACCTGAACCGCTTTATCGAAGGGAAGTGCGTCAGCGATATCAAACTGATCCATGACCAGATGCTCAACGCCACCATGTACTACTCCGGCTCCGGCGGCCTGGTGATGAATACCATCTCCTGTATCGACCTGGCGCTGTGGGATCTGTTCGGCAAAGTGGTGGGATTACCGGTATACAAACTGTTGGGCGGCGCGGTACGCGATGAAATTCAGTTCTACGCTACCGGGGCCCGTCCGGACCTGGCGAAAGAGATGGGCTTTATTGGCGGCAAGATGCCGACCCACTGGGGCCCGCACGATGGCGATGCGGGGATCCGCAAAGATGCCGCCATGGTGGCCGATATGCGCGAAAAATGCGGCCCGGACTTCTGGCTAATGCTGGACTGCTGGATGAGCCAGGACGTTAACTACGCCACTAAACTGGCCCACGCCTGCGCGCCCTATAACCTTAAGTGGATCGAAGAGTGCCTGCCGCCGCAGCAGTATGAAGGCTATCGCGAGCTGAAACGCAATGCCCCGGCCGGAATGATGGTCACCAGCGGCGAGCACCACGGCACGCTGCAATCCTTCCGCACGCTGTCGGAAACCGGCATCGATATTATGCAGCCTGACGTAGGCTGGTGCGGCGGTCTGACCACGCTGGTGGAGATTGCGGCGATCGCCAAATCGCGCGGCCAGCTGGTGGTGCCGCACGGTTCGTCGGTCTATTCGCATCATGCGGTCATTACCTTTACCAACACGCCGTTCAGCGAATTCCTGATGACCAGCCCGGACTGTTCAACGATGCGTCCACAGTTTGACCCGATTCTGGTTGATGAGCCGGTACCGGTGAACGGGCGCATTCATAAAACCGTTCTGGATAAACCGGGTTTCGGCGTCGAGCTGAACCGCGACTGCAACCTGAAACGTCCTTATAGCCACTGATCCCGTCGTGCCGCACAGCGCTGATGTGCGGCCTATTGTTGAGGATATTACGATGAGCAACACCTTGCTTGAGAGCGTGGTGAAGAAAAACCGCGCCCGTTTGATCCCCTTTATGCTGGCGCTGTACGTGCTGGCGTTTCTTGACCGTTCGAATATCGGCTTTGCGAAAGAGACCTATCAACTGGATACCGGCCTCAGCAATGAAGCTTACGCGCTGGGGGCGGGGATTTTCTTTGTGGTGTACGCCTTTCTTGGGGTACCGGCCAACCTGCTGATGCGCAAATTCGGCGCGAGAAAATGGATTGGCTGCACCACCTTACTGTGGGGCATTCTTTCAGCGGCGATGGCGTGGGCGGATACGGAAGCGAAATTTCTGCTGGTACGCACCCTGCTTGGCGCCGCCGAAGCGGGTTTCTTTCCGGGCATGATCTACCTGACCTCACAGTGGTTTCCGCAGCAAAACCGCGCCAGCATTATGGGATTATTTTATATGGGCGCGCCGCTGGCGCTGACCCTCGGGTCGCCGCTCTCCGGCGCGCTGCTGGAAATGCACGGTTTTATGGGGCATCCCGGTTGGTTCTGGATGTTTATTATTGAAGGCTTACTGGCGGTCGGCGCGGGTTTCTTCACTTTCTTCTGGCTTGACGACACGCCGCAAAACGCCCGCTTCCTGACCGCTGCCGAAAAGCAGGCGCTCATCAGCGAGCTGGCCAGCGAAGAGCAGAAAAAGATTACTTCGCGTTTGTCCGATGCGCTGCGCAACGGCCGCGTCTGGCAGCTGGCGATTATCTATCTCACCATTCAGGTGGCGGTTTACGGCCTGATCTTCTTCCTGCCGACCCAGGTTGCGGCGCTGCTCGGCACTAAAGTGGGGTTTGTGGCATCGGTGGTGACCGCGATCCCGTGGGTGGCAGCGCTGTTCGGTACCTGGCTGATTCCTCGCTACTCCGACCGCACCGGCGAGCGGCGTAATATTGCGGCATTGACCCTGCTGGCGGCGGCAATTGGCATTGCGGTCTCCGGGCTGGTGTCGCCGGTACTGGCCATCATCGCGCTGTGCGTTGCCGCCGTCGGCGTCATTGCCGTACAGCCGGTCTTCTGGACTATGCCGACGCAGCTGTTATCCGGCACGGCGCTGGCCGCAGGCATTGGTTTCGTCAACCTGTTTGGTGCGATCGGCGGATTTTTAGCGCCGATTATACGCGTCCAGGCTGAAACGATGTTCGGCAATAATTCTGCCGGATTATTGACGCTCGCCTGCGTGGCGGTTGTCGGGGTTGTTATTATCTTTTCACTGCGCGTGAGCCGCACGGTACCGCAGGCCGGCAGCGTACAGCATTAATTTAAGGGAGAACTATGAACGCAATTTTATCGAACCCATTTAAAGCTGGGTTATTGCAAGGGGAAGCACAAATTGGCCTGTGGCTGAGCTCGACCTCCTCTTATATGGCTGAGATTGCCGCCACCTCGGGTTACGACTGGCTGCTGATTGACGGTGAACATGCGCCGAATACCATTCAGGATCTTTATCATCAGCTACAGGCCATTGCGCCCTACGCCAGCCAGCCGGTGATTCGTCCGGTAGAGGGCAATCGCAGCCTGATTAAACAGGTGCTGGATATTGGCGCCAGAACGCTGCTGATCCCCATGGTCGATACCGCAGAACAGGCGCGGGACATTGTCTCGGCGACGCGCTATCCGCCGCTGGGGACCCGCGGCGTCGGCGCCGGGGTAGCTCGCGCCGCGCGCTGGGGAAGGGTAGAGAACTATATGGCGCAGGCCAACGATGAGCTGTGCCTGCTGATTCAGGTTGAGAGCAAAACCGCCCTCGATAATCTGGATGCGATCCTTGAAGTCGAGGGGATTGACGGCGTCTTTATCGGCCCGGCGGACCTGTCGGCCTCGCTGGGCTACCCGGATAACGCCGGTCATCCTGAAGTGCAGCGGGTTATTGAACAGAGCATCCGCTGCGTTCGCGCGGCGGGAAAGGCGGCCGGATTCCTGGCCGTCGATCCGGAGATGGCGCACAAAGCGCTGGCGTGGGGGGCGAATTTCGTTGCCGTTGGCGTCGATACCAACCTCTATACCAGCGCGCTGGATAAACGACTGGCGATGTTCAGGCCGGTAGCCGAACAGGCGGAGGGCAAGGGGAGCTACTAGCCCCCCGGTGTTGGCGCTGGCGTCAGGCCAGCGCCTGCGCCAGCAGAGTGATGGGATGCTCGCAGCGTTTACTGGTGGACATCTCTATCTGCCATTTACAGGTTTCACAGTCGGTCACTACCAGGTCCGCGCCGCTCTCCTCAATTTGTCGGAACAGCGGCGCGCCAATCGCCTGCGATGAGTCGTAATTCTCCGACTTGAAGCCGAAGGTGCCGGCAATACCGCAGCATTGCGAGTCGAGCACCTCCAGCTGCAAGCCGGGGATCAGCCGCAATAGCTCAAGGGTATACAGCGACCAGCCCATCTTCTCCATATGGCAGGGCGTGTGATAGATCACCTTCAGCGGCAGCGATTTCAGCGCCAGCTTCCGTCCGGCGTCCAGCTGACGCCAGATCCAGCGGGTCGCCAGTTCAACCCGGTCGCGCACATCGTGATTATCGATATCAAGGACGTGCGGATATTCATCGCGCAGCGTAAAAGTGCAGGTCGAGGACGTCGCCACCACTGGCAGGTTATTTTCCCGCATCGCGGTAACGTTGCTCTGTGCCTGTTTACGCGCCTTCGCAAAAAAACCGTTGGCAATGAGCGGCACGCCGCAGCATTTTTCTTTATGCAATAGCTGCACGCCGATGCCCATGGCGTTGAGCACCCGGATAAGATCTTTACCCAACTGCGGATTGTTGTAGTTCACATAGCAGCCGTGAAAGAAGGCCACCTGCTCGGCGTACTGCGCCTGTTGGCCAGCCAGCTGTCGATACGCGCGGCGAAAGGTGCCGAAGCCATATTTGGGCAGCGAGCGGCGGTGATCGATTTTGAGCGCGGCATCCAGTACCCGACGTACCGGCATCAGCCCGGTGGCGGCGTTTACCAGCGGAGCAAACGGCGTGGAGAGGGTGCCCATCAGATCGGTGTGGCTGAGGATGGTATCGCGCAGCGTGGGCTTTTGCCGGCCGTATTCCATGCGCGCCCGCTGGATAATATCGCCGATTTTGACGTCTGAAGGGCAGGCGACTTCACAGCGTTTACAGTTAATGCAGTATTTTAACGCCTCGTCGTAGAGCGCGCCGTCTTTCAGGCGCAGGCGCTCGCCGTCCGGCCCGGCCTGTTTTGGCCCCGGGTAGCGCGGATTAACCCGGCTGACCGGGCAGGCGGTGGTGCAAACGGTGCATTTAATACAGTGTTCAAAGCGCGTGTCGTTCATGACTCACCTCCGGCAAGCTCGCCAATTAGCCCTGCGGCGTGAAGCGCGGTCACTGCGCACACGCCGCCGCCGCATCCCAGCGCGATGGCATCAAAACCGCCGAGGATCGAACCGACGGCGAACAGATTCTCCAGCGTCCGCCCCTGACGCTGGGGACGCAGAGCCTCATCGGTTTTCAGGCCGAAACGCTGCCAGGGCTGCGAGGCAAAAAAATCCTGCTGATACCAGCTTTCGCGCGGCAGCGTCTGCTGCAGATCCAGACCGAGGATCGGCTCGCGCACGCCGCTACGTTCGGCGACCAGCCCGTTGCTGAAAAAGCTGCCGCTGGCCAGCACAGCGAAGCGCGGGCGCAGCGGAATATCGCCGTGATTGCGCGTCCAGATCGCGTTAACCCTACCGTCCTGGTGGCTGATATCAATGACTTCATCCCCGGTCAGCCAGGTCCCGCCGCTGCGGATAAATTGCCGCTGCAGCTGGGCGTGCAGGCGCATCCCCGGCACCGATGGCGGCAGGGTAGGCAGCAGGCGCAGCGGGCAGGGCAGACGCTGCCGCAGCCACTGGTACAAGCGATCGTCGGCGAGGCCGAAGCAGGCGGGCATAATCAGTAAATTATGCTGCTGCGCCAGCGGGCGCAGCGCCGCCAGCAGGGCAGGCCAGTGCGCTTCATCGTCCAGCCGGCGGGCGATATTGGCGGCGCGAAATTCGGATGGGCTATCGCGCAGAACATCAAGAAGGGGTAATTCTATCTCGTGTGCTACGGCGGTCACGCCGTGCTGGTGCAGAGAGGCCGCGGCAAGATGCGGCTGGAAGTCGCCGAACCCGCTGATGCCAACGACGCAGACGCCGCTGACGGGCAGCGGCGCGGTGGCGATTTCCTGCGGAGAAAGCCAGGCCGCGCGTAAGATTCCCAGCGGCGTCACGCGCAGATGCGGCTGGCTGGCATCGCCCTGCATGGCAATCCCGCAGTCGACAAACAGCGCCTGAGCCTGGCGGGCGTAATTCATCACGCTTTCGGCGCCGAGCCTGGCATAAGGGTGTTCGGGAAGCTGGCGGGCCAACTGGCCGATACCGTAAGCAACATCGGTGACGGTTTCGCCATTCGGCAGCGTCGAGAGCAAATCCAGCGAGGCGGAAGAGAAGTGCAGGGCGCTTTGGCCCCGGCTGATAATCACGCTGCGCAGGCCGCGCTGGTTGAGCGCCAGCCCGCAGAGCAGCCCGGCAAGGCCGCCGCCAATAATCGCGCAATCAAACTTCATCCTGGTGCTCCTTTTCTAATCCGCACAGACCGAGATAAACCCAGCGGGTAAACTCGCTTTCGCGCAGCGCATCCCCCCAGGCCACCGGCTGAACGCCTTTCCAGCGTTCGTTCAAAAATTGGGACAGCTGGGTGAGGGACCGCGCGGAGGTGGTGACGTTAAAACGCGCGAGCAGCCCGGCGGCGCGGCAGGCGCACAGTTCGCCCTGACAGGTTCCCATGCCGACGCGGGTACGGCGGCGCAGGTCAAGCAGGTTTTTCACCGCCAGGTTTTCAACCGCGTACTCTACTTCTCCGGCAGTGACCGCCTCGCATTCGCAGACCAGGCTACGGCGCTGGCGGCTATCGCCAAGCCATGCCGGGGTGCGATCGCCGTGGCGGTAGATGGCCGACCCGCGCAGCGGCGCAGGTAACGAGATGATTTTACTTAGCGTGGCTTCCGCCGGTTCCTGCGAACCGGGCAGCGGCGTATCGGCGGTCGTGCAGGGGGCGGTATTTCCGAGCTTGCGGCATAGCGCATCCGTGGCCCACTCCGCCATCAGACGATAGGTCATCAGCTTACCGCCGGTGATGGTGATGAAGCCTTCCATACCGTCGCGGCGGGCGTGGTCGAGCAGCACGATACCGCGGCTGACGCTACGGCCACTGGGATCGTCATCGCTGGCGACCAGCGGGCGTATACCGGAATAGGCGCGAAGGACCCGCGTCCGCCCCATGATCGGCGCCAGCTTTTCCCCCTCCCGCAGCAGCGTTTCGACTTCCTCGGTGGTTACACGGTTGTCGTCAATTTCGTCATAGGGAATATGCATCGAGGTGGTGCCAATCAGCGAAATAGTATCGCCGGGCACCAGGATATCGGCGTCAGCCGGTTTGCGGCAGCGGTTGATAACCTGACGGTTAATGCGGTGGTCGAGGATCAGCAAAGATCCTTTTGCCGGAAACATCGCGATGCGCAGGTCGGCGTACTCTGCGATGCGCTGCCCCCAAATCCCGGCGGCGTTAACCACCACCTGAGCGCGCAGCGCGCGCGATTCTCGGTGCTGATGATTGTAGATCGCGACGCCATGGACGCGATCGCCCTGCCGCAGCAGACCGGTGACTTCGCAGCCGGTGAGGATCGTCGCGCCATGTTCGCGGGCATCGAGCATATTCGCCGCGGTGAGGCGGAAAGGATCGACGGTGCCGTCGGGAACCTGTACCGCGCCGAGCAGCGCCGGGTTAACCGCGGGCTCAATACGCAGCGCTTCGGCGGGCGTCAGAGGCTGGGCTTCGATACCTGCCTGCTGACAGGCGCTGATAAAGGTGTACTGGTACGCCGGGTCATCTTCCGGCAAGGTAATAAACAGGCCGCTGGTGGGCTCTATGCAGTGGCGGGCGATACGGCGCAATATACGGTTTTCGCTAATGCACTCGCGCGCTGATTCGCTATCGGTGACCGCATAGCGCGCGCCGCTATGCAGCAGACCGTGGTTACGGCCAGTCGCGCCGGTGGCGATATCGTAGCGCTCCACCAGCGCTGCTTTTAGCCCGCGCAGCGCGCAGTCGCGCGCGATCCCGGCGCCGGTGGCGCCGCCGCCAATAATAATGACGTCATATTCACGACTATCGGCCATCTCCCCGTCCTCTGTTTTCGTTTTACTTCATTTAGCCATATCGACAGCATTTAATGTTTGATTTCGAGCATATTTGCGCGCAATTCGAGCGTTTGTTGTGACTTTGTGCGCATATTAGAAAATGCTGTCATATTTCTGTAACAAAGTGTGCGACATTTCACAGTATTAGATTTACGCTTTGCCTACTATCGCGACCAAATCAGAAGTTGGTGAATAAATTACGTTTTTTTGCGTCGACGTCAGAAGAACAGCAATGGCCACGGAGGCTGATATGTTAAGTATATTTAAACCCGCAGCGCATAAAGCGCGATTGCCAACCGCGGAAATCGATCCTTTATATCGTCGATTACGCTGGCAGATCTTTATCGGTATTTTCTTCGGATATGCTGCTTACTATTTGGTTCGTAAGAACTTTGCTTTAGCAATGCCCTACCTTATCGAGCAGGGGTTCTCCCGTGGCGACCTCGGTTTTGCCCTTTCCGGTATCTCCATCGCCTACGGATTTTCGAAATTCATCATGGGGTCGGTTTCCGACCGCTCGAATCCGCGCATTTTTTTACCGGCAGGCTTGATTCTTGCCGCGCTGGTGATGCTGGTGATGGGCTTCGTCCCTTGGGCGACCTCCAGCATTATGGTGATGTTCGTTCTGCTGTTCCTGTGCGGCTGGTTCCAGGGGATGGGCTGGCCGCCGTGCGGACGTACGATGGTGCATTGGTGGTCGCAGAAAGAGCGCGGCGGTATCGTGTCGGTATGGAACTGCGCGCATAACGTCGGCGGCGGGATCCCGCCGCTGCTGTTCCTGCTGGGAATGGCGTGGTTTAACGACTGGCATGCGGCGCTGTATATGCCGGCTTTCGGCGCGATCCTGCTGGCGATTTTCGCCTTCGCGATGATGCGCGATACTCCGCAGTCCTGCGGTTTGCCGCCGATCGAAGAGTATAAAAACGATTATCCTGATGACTACAGCGAGAAGCATGAAGAGGAGCTGACCGCAAAGCAGATCTTTATGCAGTATATCCTGCCGAACAAGCTGCTGTGGTACATCGCCGTTGCAAACGTGTTTGTTTACCTGCTGCGCTACGGCATTCTTGACTGGTCGCCAACCTACCTGAAAGAGGTTAAGCACTTCGCGCTGGATAAATCCTCCTGGGCCTACTTCCTTTATGAATATGCGGGGATTCCGGGCACTCTACTGTGCGGCTGGATGTCGGATAAAGTGTTTAAAGGCAACCGCGGCGCGACCGGCGTCTTCTTTATGACCCTGGTCACCATCGCCACCGTTGTCTACTGGCTGAACCCGCCGGGTAACCCGGGCGTGGATATGGCCTGTATGATTATTATCGGCTTCCTGATTTATGGCCCGGTGATGCTGATTGGCCTGCATGCGCTGGAGCTGGCGCCGAAAAAAGCCGCCGGCACCGCTGCGGGCTTCACCGGCCTGTTCGGTTATCTCGGCGGTTCCGTGGCCGCGAGCGCCATCGTTGGCTATACCGTCGATTTCTTCGGCTGGGACGGCGGCTTTATGGTGATGATCGGCGGCAGCGTGCTGGCGGTTGTGCTGCTGATTATCGTGATGCTGGGTGAACGACGCCACCATCAACAGATGAAACAAGGTTAAGGTGCGGCGATGAAAAGTCAATTAACCACCCTGATGAGCGGAGTGCTGCTGGCCGCCACGGCGCTCTCATTCAGCGCCGTGGCGGGAGAGAAAATCGTTATCGCCCACCGCGGCGCCAGTGGCTATCTGCCGGAACATACCCTGCCGGCGAAAGCGATGGCCTACGCGCAGGGGGCGGATTACCTTGAGCAAGACCTGGTGATGACCAAAGATGACCGGCTGGTGGTCCTGCATGACCACTATCTGGATCGGGTGACCGACGTGGCCCAGCGTTTCCCGCAGCGGGCGCGTAAAGATGGCCGCTTCTACGCTATCGACTTTACCCTCGCAGAGATAAAGTCGCTGAAGTTTACCGAAGGGTTTGAACCGAAAGATGGCAAGAACGTGCAAACTTATCCGGGTCGCTTCCCGATGGGGAAATCTGATTTCCGCATTCATACCTTCGAAGAGGAGATTGAGTTTGTCCAGGGGTTAAACCATTCGACCGGCAAAAACATTGGCATCTACCCGGAAATCAAAGCGCCGTGGTTCCACCATCAGGAAGGCAAGGATATTGCCGCCAGCACGCTGAAAGTGCTGAAGGAATATGGTTACACCGGCAAGCAGGATAAGGTGTATCTGCAGTGCTTTGACGCCAACGAGCTCAAGCGTATTAAGCATGAGCTGGAGCCGAAAATGGGGATGGATCTCAATCTGGTGCAGCTTATCGCCTATACCGACTGGAATGAGACCCAGCAGCGGCAGGCTGACGGCAAGTGGGTGAACTACAGCTATGACTGGATGTTCAAACCAGGGGCAATGGCGCAGATCGCCCAGTACGCTGACGGTATTGGTCCGGACTACCATATGCTGGTGGCGGAAGGCTCGAAACCGGGAGACGTGAAGCTGACGGCAATGGTGAAAGAGGCGCACGCCAGCGGCATGCAGGTACATCCATACACGGTTCGCGCGGATCAATTGCCTGACTACGCCATCGACGTCAATCAGCTCTATAACGTGCTGTACCATCAGGCGGATGTCGACGGCTTGTTCACCGATTTTCCGGATAAAGCCGTGCAGTTTCTGCACGCTAAGCAGTAAAAAGCCGGGTTTACCCGGCCTGTGAACGGCAGTTTTGTCGGGCGCATAAGCGTTATGCCGCCCGACAAAACTTACATCTCAATTTCGATATCGCCTTTTGCCCGGCAGCAGCAGGGCAAAATCTCTCCCGGCTGGACAAACGCCAGCGGCTCGGTGAGCCAGTCAACCTGACCGGAAACCAGCCGCAGACGACACGATCCGCAGTATCCTTCGCGGCACTGATACTCCACGTCGATATTGTGCGATTCCAGGGCCGCCAGCAGGGAGGGATGTTCATCCTGACACTCAAGGCGAGTGTCAGAAATCTTCAAGAAAATGCGTTTCATCAGAGCTGGAAGTTGCTCAGATCGTCAGCGTCGACTTCGGAATCGATCTGCCCGACCAGATAAGAGCTGACTTCCACTTCCTGCGGCGCGACCTGCACGTTATCGGACACCAGCCAGGTGTTGATCCACGGGATCGGGTTGGAGCGGGTCTGGAACGGCAGATCGAGACCTACCGCCTGCATGCGGATGTTAGTAATGTACTCAACGTACTGGCAAAGAATATCTTTGTTCAGGCCGATCATCGAACCGTCGCGGAACAGATAATCCGCCCACTCTTTCTCCTGCTGTGCCGCCAGCACGAACAGGTCGTAGCACTCCTGCTTGCACTCTTCGGCGATTTCCGCCATTTCCGGATCGTCAACGCCGGAGCGCAGCAGATTCAGCATGTGCTGAGTGCCGGTCAGGTGCAGCGCTTCGTCACGGGCGATCAGACGGATAATCTTGGCGTTACCTTCCATCAGCTTGCGCTCGGCAAAGGCGAAAGAGCAGGCGAAGCTGACGTAAAAACGGATGGCTTCCAGCGCGTTCACGCTCATCAGACACAGGTACAGTTTCTTCTTCAGCTCGCGCAGGTTCACGGTAATGGTTTTACCGTTCACGCTGTGGGTGCCTTCGCCCAGCAGATGCCAGTAGCTGGTCAGCTCAATCAATTCATCGTAATAGCTGGAAATGCCTTCCGCGCGTTTTTGGATCTGCTCGTTGGTGACGATATCGTCAAATACCATCGCCGGATCGTTAACGATATTGCGGATGATATGGGTGTAGGAGCGCGAGTGGATGGTCTCCGAGAACGCCCAGGTTTCAACCCAGGTTTCCAGCTCAGGAATGGAAATCAGCGGCAGCAGGGCAACGTTCGGGCTGCGTCCCTGGATCGAGTCCAGCAGCGTCTGATATTTCAGGTTGCTGATAAAAATGTGTTTTTCGTGTTCCGGCAGCGCCTGGTAGTCGATACGGTCGCGGGAAACGTCAACCTCTTCCGGACGCCAGAAGAAGGAGAGCTGTTTTTCAATCAGCTTTTCGAAGATGTCATATTTTTGCTGATCGTAGCGGGCGACGTTCACCGGCTGACCAAAAAACATCGGCTCAAGCAGCTGATCGTTTTTAGTCTGAGAAAAAGTGGTATATGCCATTGAAGTGAGTCCTGTTGAGATTGTATCGCCCGGCGGCAGTGAGTTTGCCGGGCCTACAAAACCTTAGGCCGGGCCAGCATCGCGCCGCCCGGCAAAAAACTTAGATCTTACATGCGCCGCTTTCGCAGCCGTCGTCCTGAATAGACGGCGCCAGGTCATCCTGGGCATCTTCCGCGCCATCGCGAGTGTTGTGATAGTACAGCGTTTTGACGCCGAACTTATAGGCATTGAGCAAGTCTTTCAGCAACTGCTGCATCGGCACTTTGCCTGACGGGAAGCGCGTCGGGTCGTAGTTGGTATTGGCGGAAATCGACTGGTCGATAAACTTCTGCATAATACCGACCAGCTGTAAATAACCGTCGTTGTTCGGCATTTCCCACAGCAGCTCGTAGCCGTTCTGCAGTTTTTCGTAATCCGGCACCACCTGGCGCAGGATACCGTCTTTTGACGCTTTGATGCTGACGTGACCGCGCGGCGGTTCAATGCCGTTGGTGGCGTTGGAGATCTGCGAAGAGGTCTCGGACGGCATCAGCGCGGAGAGCGTGGAGTTACGCAGGCCGTGCGTTTTGATCGACTCGCGAAGCCGCTCCCAATCGTAGTGCAGAGATTCGCTGACGATAGCATCCAGGTCTTTCTTGTAGGTATCGATCGGCAGAATGCCTTTTGCATAGGTGGTTTCGTTAAACCACGGGCACGCGCCTTGTTCGATCGCCAGCTCGTTAGAAGCTTTCAGCAGATAGTATTGAATCGCTTCGAACGTTTTATGCGTCAGGTTGTTAGCGCTGCCGTCGGAATAGCGTTTACCGTGCTTCGCCAGATAGTAGGCAAAGTTAATCACGCCAATACCCAGCGTACGACGGCCCATCGCGCCGCGTTTGGCCGCCGGGATCGGGTAGTCCTGGTAATCCAGCAGGGCATCCAGCGCGCGAACGGCCAGCACCGCCAGTTCTTCCAGCTCATCCAGGCTATCGATAACCCCGAGGTTGAAAGCGGACAGGGTGCACAGCGCAATTTCACCGTTCTCGTCGTTTACATCTTCCAGCGGCTTGGTCGGCAGGGCGATTTCCAGGCACAGGTTGGACTGGCGCACCGGCGCGACAACCGGGTCAAACGGGCTGTGGGTGTTGCAGTGGTCCACGTTCTGGATGTAGATACGACCGGTAGAGGCACGCTCCTGCATCATCAGCGAGAACAGCTCTACGGCTTTAATGCGCTGCTTGCGGATGCTGTCGTCCTGCTCGTATTGGGTATACAGGCGCTCGAACTCGTCCTGGTCGGCGAAGAACGCATCGTACAGGCCCGGAACGTCGGATGGGCTGAACAGGGTGATGTCTCCGCCTTTCAGCAGGCGAGTGTACATCAGCTTGTTGATCTGTACGCCGTAGTCCATATGACGAACGCGGTTGGCGTCGGTACCGCGGTTGTTTTTCAGCACCAGCAGGCTTTCGACTTCCAGATGCCACATCGGGTAGAAGAGGGTGGCGGCACCACCGCGGACGCCGCCCTGCGAGCAGGATTTCACTGCGGTCTGGAAGTGCTTATAGAACGGAATACAGCCGGTGTGGAAAGCTTCACCGCCGCGAATCGGGCTACCCAGCGCGCGGATGCGGCCGGCATTGATGCCGATACCGGCGCGCTGAGAAACGTATTTAACAATCGCGCTGGAGGTCGCGTTAATAGAATCGAGGCTATCACCGCACTCGATCAGCACACAGGAGCTGAACTGACGGGTCGGGGTACGCACGCCGGACATAATCGGCGTCGGCAGCGAGATTTTAAACGTCGACACCGCATCATAGAAACGCTTGATATAGTCCAGACGCGTCTCGCGCGGATAGTTGGAGAACAGGCAGGCGGCCACCAGAATGTACAGGAACTGGGCGCTTTCGTAGATCTCACCGGTGACGCGGTTCTGTACCAGATATTTGCCTTCGAGCTGCTTAACCGCAGCGTAGGAGAAGGTCATATCGCGATCGTGCTCGATAAACGAATCCATCTGCTTGAACTCTTCTTCCGTGTAGTCTTCCAGCAGATGAGTATCGTATTTGCCGTTTTTCACCATTTTCGACACGTGGTCGAACAGTGCTGGCGGCTCAAACTGGCCGTAGGCTTTTTTGCGCAGGTGGAAAATCGCCAGACGAGCGGCGAGATACTGGTAGTCCGGCGCGTCGCGGGAGATCAGATCCGCAGCGGCTTTGATAATGGTTTCGTGAATATCGGCGGTTTTAATGCCGTCATAGAACTGAATGTGGGAACGCAGTTCTACCTGGGAGATGGATACGTTATTCAGCCCTTCTGCCGCCCAATCCAGCACGCGGTGGATTTTGTCGAGATTGATGCGCTCGGTGCTACCGTCACGCTTTGTCACCAGCAGACTCTGATTCATGTGGTTTATACCTGTCCGTGAAAGAAAATATCCCCCACTTATCCACAGATCGCCGTTGTGACTAACTCTGTGGATAAATACTATATGTAGGGGGTGGTCGATAAAAGAAACGCTATATGGTGAGTATTCTAGTAAGGATTCTTTTGAGTACAAGAGTTGATTTTGACGTTAAATTGAGGTTGCGGAAGGGTGATAATCGCGAAATCCACGCCCCATAAGGCCTGGAGAAGATGTCAATAAATCTGAAAAAAAAATGAAAATTTGATCGAGTGCTGATTTCTTCATCGGAAGAAATAATCACGCGGCTTGATGCCGCGCAATCATCATAGGAAATACTGCTGACGTTATGCTTTTTTCGCCGTTGTATGCAACATATAGTTAACATCCACCCCCGGCGCCAGCTTGAAGGTATTGGTCAGCGGATTGTAATGAAGACCGGTAATGTGCTGCTCTTTCAGAATTGTCTCATCCACCCAGCCGAGCAGCTCCGCTGGTTTAATGAATTTCTTCACATCGTGGGTTCCCTTCGGCACCATCTTCATGACGTACTCGGCGCCGACAACCGCCATCAGCCAGGCTTTACCGTTACGGTTAATGGTAGAGAAGAATACCTGGCCGCCAGGCTTGACCAGCCGCGCGCAGGCGTGAACGACCGACTGCGGGTCCGGCACGTGCTCCAGCATCTCCATGCAGGTGACGACATCGTACTCCCCGGCGTGCTTCGCCGCGTGTTCTTCCACGGTTTCCTGGACATAGTCGACCTGAATACCGCTCTCCAGGGCATGCAGTTTCGCGACCTGAAGCGGTTCAAACCCCATATCCAGACCGGTGACCGTAGCGCCTTCCCGGGCCATGCTTTCTGCCAGGATGCCGCCGCCGCAGCCGACATCCAGCACTTTCTTACCAAACAGGCCGCCTGAGCGCTCCGCAATATAGCCAAGACGCAAAGGATTAATGCGATGTAACGGTTTGAATTCGCCCTCTAAATCCCACCAGCGCGATGCGACGGCTTCAAATTTAGCGATTTCATTATGATCAACATTGTGGGCCACCGACGGTTTTTCGGCATTCATGGGCGCTATTACTCCTGTTCAGTTCAGACCGGCAAGTATATCAGGCCTCCGCGATGAATAAACCGTCTATCCCTGTCCCTGTCACAGCGCGAAAATCATTGGGTATAGGTTTACCCGTATCACCGCGGCTGTGTTATAATTTGCGACCTTTGAATCCGGGATACAGTAGAGGGATAGCGGTTAGATGAGCGACCTTGCGAGAGAAATTACACCGGTCAACATTGAGGAAGAGCTGAAGAGCTCCTATCTGGATTATGCGATGTCGGTCATTGTTGGCCGTGCGCTGCCGGATGTCCGAGATGGCCTGAAGCCGGTACACCGTCGCGTACTATACGCCATGAACGTATTGGGCAATGACTGGAACAAAGCCTATAAAAAATCTGCCCGTGTCGTGGGTGACGTCATCGGTAAATACCACCCTCATGGTGATACTGCCGTATACGACACCATTGTACGTATGGCGCAGCCATTCTCCCTGCGTTACATGCTGGTAGATGGCCAGGGTAACTTTGGTTCGGTCGACGGCGACTCCGCCGCAGCGATGCGTTATACGGAAATCCGTATGTCGAAGATCGCCCATGAACTGATGGCCGACCTCGAAAAAGAGACGGTGGATTTCGTCGATAACTATGACGGCACGGAGAAAATCCCTGACGTTATGCCGACCAAAATCCCGAACCTGCTAGTCAACGGTTCGTCCGGTATCGCGGTAGGTATGGCGACCAATATTCCGCCGCACAACCTGACCGAAGTGATCAACGGCTGTCTGGCCTACGTTGAAAACGAAGACATCAGCATTGAAGGGCTGATGGAACATATTCCCGGCCCGGACTTCCCGACCGCTGCGATCATCAACGGTCGCCGCGGCATTGAAGAGGCCTATCGTACGGGTCGCGGAAAAGTGTACATTCGCGCCCGCGCGGAAGTGGAAGCTGACGCGAAGACCGGCCGCGAAACCATCATCGTGCATGAAATTCCGTATCAGGTGAACAAAGCGCGCCTGATTGAGAAAATCGCCGAGCTGGTCAAAGACAAACGCGTTGAAGGCATCAGCGCGCTGCGCGACGAGTCTGATAAAGATGGCATGCGCATCGTGATTGAAGTGAAGCGCGATGCGGTGGGTGAGGTGGTGCTTAACAACCTCTATTCGCAGACTCAGCTCCAGGTCTCCTTCGGTATCAACATGGTTGCCCTGCACCATGGTCAGCCGAAGATCATGAACCTGAAAGAAATTATTGCCGCGTTCGTGCGCCACCGCCGCGAAGTGGTGACCCGTCGTACTATTTTTGAACTGCGTAAAGCCCGCGATCGCGCGCATATCCTCGAAGCGCTGGCGATTGCCTTGGCCAACATCGATCCGATTATCGAACTGATTCGCCGCGCGCCGACTCCGGCGGAAGCGAAAGCAGCATTAATCGCGCGTTCATGGGATCTGGGCAACGTTTCCGCTATGCTGGAACGCGCAGGCGATGACGCCGCTCGTCCGGAATGGCTGGAGCCTGAGTTCGGCGTACGCGACGGTCAGTACTACCTGACCGAACAGCAGGCGCAGGCGATTCTGGATCTGCGTTTGCAGAAACTGACCGGTCTTGAGCATGAAAAACTGCTCGATGAATACAAAGAGCTGCTGGAACAGATTGCGGAACTGCTGCACATTCTGGGCAGCGCCGATCGCCTGATGGAAGTTATCCGTGAAGAGCTGGAGCTGGTCCGTGAACAGTTCGGCGACGCGCGTCGTACCGAGATCACCGCTAACAGCGCGGATATCAACATCGAAGACCTGATCAACCAGGAAGATGTTGTCGTGACCCTTTCGCATCAGGGCTACGTGAAGTACCAGCCGTTAACCGATTACGAAGCACAGCGTCGTGGCGGTAAAGGTAAATCTGCGGCGCGTATAAAAGAAGAAGACTTTATCGACCGCCTGCTGGTGGCCAACACCCACGACACGATCCTCTGCTTTTCCAGCCGCGGGCGTCTCTACTGGATGAAGGTTTATCAGCTGCCGGAAGCCAGCCGCGGCGCGCGCGGGCGTCCGATCGTCAACCTGCTGCCGCTTGAAGCCAACGAACGTATCACCGCGATTCTGCCGGTACGTGAGTACGAAGAGGGCGTGAACGTCTTTATGGCTACCGCCAGCGGTACCGTGAAGAAAACGGCGCTGACCGAATTCAGCCGTCCGCGTTCTGCCGGTATTATCGCGGTTAACCTCAACGAAGGCGACGAGCTGATTGGCGTCGATCTGACCTCCGGTCAGGACGAAGTTATGCTGTTCTCCGCCGCCGGTAAAGTGGTGCGCTTTAAAGAGGACGCCGTCCGCGCAATGGGCCGTACCGCTACCGGCGTACGCGGCATCAAGCTGGCCGGCGAAGATAAAGTGGTTTCGTTGATCATTCCGCGCGGTGAAGGGGCCATCCTGACCGTTACGCAGAATGGCTACGGTAAACGTACCGCGGCTGATGAGTATCCAACCAAGTCGCGTGCGACCCAGGGCGTAATCTCAATCAAAGTGACCGAACGCAACGGTTCCGTGGTGGGCGCGGTGCAGGTTGATGACTGCGACCAGATTATGATGATCACCGATGCGGGCACGCTGGTACGAACCCGCGTTTCCGAGGTGAGCATTGTCGGCCGTAACACTCAGGGCGTGATCCTGATTCGTACCGCGGAAGATGAAAACGTGGTCGGTCTGCAGCGCGTTGCTGAGCCGGTTGATGACGAAGAGCTGGATGCCATCGACGGCAGCGCGGCGGAAGGCGATGAAGATATCGCGCCGGAAGCGGACACTGACGATGACATCGCCGAAGATGAAGAGTAATTCTCTGCGGTAATTGTTCTGAAAGGGTCGGGCTCATCCCCGGCCCTTTTTGTTTTCCCGTTGCGGGACCGTAGTTTTATCGTTACCTTAACGCCATTCTGTTGAGCCCCTGACGGCCGAGCATCGCCACATTGAAATATCTAGCTTCTTTCCATAACACGTTAAAAGTTTCACGCTATCTGTTCAGAGCGCTGGCGGTACTGCTGTGGGTGCTGGTCGCTTTTGTTTCGGTGTTTTACATCGTCAACGCTTTGCACGATCGGGAATCGGAAATTCGCCAGGAATTTAACCTCAATGCCGATCAGGCGCAGCGCTATATACAGCGTACGGCCGACGTGATTAAGGAACTGAAATATGTTGCCGGTAATCGGCCGATAGATGGCGGCGAAGGCGGCGATACGCCGGCCCAGCGCGGCAATATTTCAATTCCTGATTTTGAACCGCTCTATCCGGATTCCGACTGTGCGCTGATGAGTTCCACCTGGCGTAATTCGCTGCAGTCATTGGCGTGGTTTATGCGCTACTGGCGCGACAATTTCTCCACGGCCTACGACCTCAATCGTATTTTTTTGATTGGTAGCGACAATCTGTGCATGGCCAACTTCGGCCTGCGTGATATCCCGCTGGAGCGGGACCAGGCGCTTAAAGTACTGCATCAGCGCATTGAGCAGTATCGCGACGCGCCGCAAAACGAGCGCGGCAATAATCTGTTCTGGATAAGCCAGGGCGTGCGCCCGGGCGTTGGCTATTTCTATGCGCTCACGCCCATCTATGTGGCGAATCGTCTGCAGGCGATGCTTGGCGTAGAGCAAACCATCCGTATGGAAAGTTTCTTTACCCCGGGCAGTTTGCCGATGAACGTGACGATCCTTGACGATAATGGACAGTCGCTGATTTCACTTGCCGGATCGAATAGCAATATCAAACCGGACGCGAAGTGGATGCAGGAGCGTCTGTGGTTTGGCTATACCGCGGGTTTTCGCGAGCTGGCGATGAAAAAAAGCCTGCCGCCGTCATCCTTAAGTATTGTCTATTCGGTACCGGTAGATCAGGTGCTGGAACGCATTCGGATGCTGATACTGAATGCGGTGGTACTCAATCTGCTCACCGGCGCGCTCCTTTTCGCCCTCGCCCGAATGTATGAACGACGGATTTTTATTCCGGCCGAAAATGATGCCCAGCGCCTGGAAGAGCATGAGCAGTTCAACCGCAAAATCGTTGCCTCCGCGCCGGTGGGGATCTGTATTTTACGTACCCTCGACGGCACCAATATCCTGAGTAACGAGCTGGCGCATAACTATCTCAACATGTTAACTCATGAGGACCGGCAGCGGCTGACGCAAATTATCTGCGGCCAGCAGGTAAACTTTGTCGATGTGCTGACCAGCAATAATACCAACCTGCAAATCAGCTTTGTCCATTCGCGCTATCGCAACGAGAACGTGGCGATCTGCGTACTGGTGGACGTATCGGCGCGCGTCAAAATGGAAGAGTCCCTGCAGGAGATGGCCCAGGCCGCCGAGCAGGCCAGCCAGTCGAAATCGATGTTCCTCGCCACCGTCAGCCACGAACTGCGTACGCCGCTGTACGGGATTATCGGCAACCTCGATCTCTTGCAGACCAAGGAGCTACCGAAGGGCGTCGATCGTCTGGTGACAGCGATGAACAACTCTTCCAGCCTGCTGCTGAAAATCATTAGCGATATTCTCGATTTCTCTAAAATTGAGTCCGAGCAGCTTAAAATTGAGCCGCGGGAGTTTTCGCCGCGTGAGGTAATGAACCATATCTCCGCCAACTATCTGCCGCTGGTGGTGCGTAAACATCTCGGGCTGTACTGCTTTATTGAGCCAGACGTTCCGCAACTGATGTCCGGCGATCCGATGCGCCTGCAGCAGGTTATTTCAAACCTGTTGAGTAATGCGATTAAGTTTACCGATACCGGCTGTATTGTCCTGCACGTAGAGCGGGCGGATGATTATCTGCGCATCAGCGTACGCGACACCGGCGAAGGGATCCCGGCGAAAGAGGTGCTACGCCTGTTCGATCCGTTCTTCCAGGTCGGTACCGGCGTGCAGCGCAACTTCCAGGGAACCGGGCTCGGCCTGGCGATTTGTGAAAAGCTTATCAGCATGATGGATGGCGATATCGCCGTCGAAACCGAACCGGGTATGGGCAGTCGATTCACTATTCGTATCCCGCTTTATGGCGTGCAAAATACGCCGCCGCTGAATATTGATGGCCTGGCTGAAAAATGCTGCTGGCTGGCGATTGATAACAGCTCGCTGGCGGTGTTCGTCGAGCAGTTGCTGACCTTCCACGGCGTTCCTGTCCGTCGTTTTGACGGGCAAACGCCGGGAGCGGAAGATATTCTGTTAACCGATAGCGAGACGCATGAAGCCTGGGCTGGCTGCGCGATGGTGATCTTCTCTCGTCGGCATATCGGTATTCCGCAAGAGCGGGTACCCGGCGAGTGGCTGCATAGCGTCGCCACGCCGCACGAGCTACTGCCGCTGCTGGGACGCATCTTCCATATTGCCGTAGCCAGTGCGGATAACGGCCCTGCGCTAGCTGCCGCGGATGCGCAAAACGCCAGCAATGATGACATGATGATTCTGGTGGTTGACGATCATCCGATCAACCGTCGCCTGCTGGCCGATCAGCTTGGATCGCTGGGCTATCAATGCGTGACGGCAAATGATGGGGTCGATGCGCTGAATGTCCTGAGCAAACAGCATATTGATATCGTGCTCAGCGACGTCAACATGCCGAACATGGACGGCTATCGTCTGACTCAGCGTATTCGCCAGCTGGGGCTCACGCTGCCGGTGATTGGCGTCACTGCCAACGCGCTGGCGGAAGAGAAGCAGCGCTGCCTGGAATCCGGTATGGACAGCTGTCTTTCTAAGCCGGTCACGCTGGATATCATTAAGCAGACGTTAACGCTCTATGCTACGCGGGTACGTAAGGGAAGGGAGTAGAGAAGCTTCCCGGATAACGCCGCGCTATCCGGGAAGAAAAGAGTTTAGTCTTTGTCGGTGGAGCTCAGGGAAACGGAAGAGAGGTAGTTCAGCAGGGCGATGTCGTTTTCCACGCCGAGCTTCATCATCGCCGATTTTTTCTGGCTACTGATGGTTTTGATGCTGCGGTTGAGCTTTTTGGCTATCTCGGTGACCAGGAAGCCTTCGGCGAACAGGCGCAGCACTTCACTCTCTTTCGGCGACAAACGTTTGTCGCCGTAACCGCCGGCGCTGATTTTTTCCAGCAGGCGCGAAACGCTCTCCGGAGTGAATTTTTTGCCTTTTTGCAGCGCGGCCAGCGCTTTAGGCAGGTCGGTTGGCGCCCCCTGTTTCAGGACAATCCCTTCTATGTCCAGATCCAGAACCGCGCTAAGGATCGCCGGGTTGTTATTCATCGTCAGTACAATGATTGACAGGTCCGGGAAATGACGCTTGATGTATTTGATAAGCGTAATGCCATCGCCGTATTTATCACCGGGCATGGATAAATCGGTAATCAGGACATGTGCGTCCAGTTTTGGCAGATTGTTGATTAATGCGGTGGAGTCTTCAAACTCGCCGACAACGTTCACCCACTCAATTTGTTCAAGTGACTTACGAATACCGAACAGTACGATCGGATGGTCATCGGCAATAATTACGTTCATATTGTTCATGTATTAGGCTACCTTGCTACAGCAAGCTCTTGACGTAGTCGTCAATGTCGCTGATATATTTTTCTATGCCTTGCGCATCTTTTTCTCGAATCAGATGCTCAAGCGTTTCACATAACTGCTTGCCGGGTACCAGATTTAGCATAGCAAACGCCCCTTTGAGGCGGTGAGCGGTCTGCGCCAGCGCGGCGAAATCGCCCGTTGCCCGTTCATTATACAGCCTCTTAACATCATCTGGTACCGTGTCAGCAAACAGCGTGTAATAGCCGCTGGCATGCAGTTCGGCGTTACTTTCGCTACCGGCAGAGGAAGGCTGCTCCTCTTCCTCTGCAAGCTGCTGCTCAATCAATTGCAGGATAGCTTCCTGCAGCGCAGCGCTGATATTAAAGTTTACGCGGAGCTGACCAGGACCAATCTTATGAACCCGGGCTTCATCATCGCTTAAAAGCAAGCCCGAAGCAGTAAGATTAGACGGATTATCCGTTAAAAAAAGATCATATTGTTGACTTGTGATTCTGTCATCCGGCGTGATGCAGGTGGCCCCCCAGCTCTCCAGCTGGCGAGTCACAATACGGCGGACTTCATTGGCGGTCACATCAAGCAATATCACCACGTCATCCAGCAGATGTTCCCCTGACTCACTCTCCTCTGCGCTGGCGGCCATTTTTAAATGCAGGGAGTAGCGGGTACCCAGCGACTCGCGTGCTTTGATATTGAGCTGCCCGCCGAGCTTGCGCGTCAGGCGATCGCAGAGCCAGAAGGTGAGGGCGTTGGCCTTGCCGTAGAGGTCTGCCTGCGTATCGTTGAGGAACGGGAAGTGCATATTGTCAATTTCGTTTGCGGAAACGCCGTTGCCGGTATCGAGAATACGGAAGGTCAGACGATCGTCCGCTGATTCATCTTTACTCACTTCCAGAGTAATTTTGCCAATAGGCGTGGTGGTAACCGAATACTGGATAAGCAGTAAAAGCGTACGGCGCAGGGCGTCGCGATCGCCGTAGCGTTGCTCATTGGCCGGCAAGGCGTTGTTAATCAGCAGCTGTAGACCCTTACGTTTGATGATAGGTAGCACTTCAGGCACCACTTCATCTATCAGTTCCTGAATCGAGAATAGACCCTGAGCGCTCTTCCAGCTATCGCTCTCCAGCAGGTTTGCCAGCTCGATTTCATCTACCAACTGCACCAGTTCGTCCGCATGCTGGGCCAGCCTGCGGCTTTCAGCCATGCCGAGCGCCGCGGCTTCTTCCGCCAGCGTCTGCGCCGGCTGCCTGAGCGCCGCGCCGATATGCTGCATAAACGCCGTGCGGCCCTGCTGATTTTTCTCATACAGACGCTGGGCCTGCTTAAGTTTCTTATTCACCATCACCTCACGGTCCTGATCGCGAATAATAAAAATTTGCGTTCGTGGCGAAACCTGACTGCGGAACTGACGGATTTCATACAGTTCATTGTTCACCGTCGCCTGGATCACGCCCTGATGCTGATCGGTCATATTAATGATGTTTTGCAGGTTCAGATGCGGCAGCAGATGATCGGCGATCGGATTGCTGATCACCGTACGGTTAGCCTCCAGATCGTGCACCAGCAGCCCGAGCGGCAGCAGGGAAACGATCTCTTCGTGAATGGCGCGCTCAGCGCGTAGTTCACTATTGGCTGCCGAGGAGATAGCCGTTCCCGCGACGCTTTTACGTCCGCTGTAGTGGCGGAAGGTGGTAAATCCGAACAGCGCCAGCGCCAGCAGACCAATATTCAGCAGCAGCGGCAGTAAAATATTTTGCAGCGATTCCAGAATCAGCTCGCTAAAGGGCACCATCCAGACCAGGCGCATACCGGTGGTATTAATGGTCGTGATAATTTCAATCTGCGGGCCGTTAAAGTTAATGCTGACGATGTCGGTAGCTTCTTTATCCGGATTGCTGGTTCCGTTCTGCGAGGGATCGGGCTCCAGACGGAAACTCTCCAGAGACATACTCGGCGGAATGAGATCGTTAATAGGCAGATCGAAGGCCACTACCGTCGCCAGATGACCGGGCTGGTTAAAGGTGGTGCGTAAGGTGAAGTAGTAGCCGTTTTGCCAGGCGAGGTGGCGCAGCGACGAAAACGTCTCGCGTTCATCAAGGGTATTGGCCTGCAGCAGCATCTCAGCCCGGCGTGATTCAACGACGCTGCTGATCGTCGATTCTTTGAAGCTGGAAGAGAGATCTTTTAACGGCAGCGTTGAAACCAGTATCAGGCTGTTATCCAGGCCGTTGAGGTAATACATTGACCAGGGAATCGTCTCGGCGCCCCACAGGATATCGAGATAGTTGGAGATTTTTTGCGTCATTTCCAGCGTTGAGCCGTCATGAGAGCCAAAAATCAGCGCTTCGGTTTTGCGCCGGGGTTTCTCCAGATAGTAAACATCCTGCTTTAAACGCGTTTCCTGCAACCCGGTCTCGGAGGCTGAGCTGGCAGAGGTTGCGGCGATGTTGTCATAGATTTGCCAGGTGGCGTAGCGCCAGGTATCGATGCGTTTATGCAAGTCGTAGCTGACATCGACAACCTGGTAGCTTTTATCTTTTAGCCAGGCGTTAACGGCGCTTTGGATCATGACCCCCATCGTCGCCAGCAGGACGATGACCATGAGAATAAAGAAGCGGGTAATGTTGCCGGGTATCAGGGAAAATTTTTTCGGGGTCATCGTGTGAGAGTACGACTCATCAGTGTGTGTAAACGGACTGTTGCACCAAGTTAACCGGGGGCAGCGCAGATGCTACGAACAGTATAAAGGTTAACGTCCAAAATCCATACATCTGAATACCCTACAATGACTTTTTTGCCTTGAGATTTATCTTAAACCAGTAATGCGAGCAAAGATGTACACCGCAGTTGTTTTTGTACAATTATTGACGGATTACCTTAGGGAAATAGCACTAAATAACAAGAAATTATATAAATAGCGTTGAGCTTAGACGTAAGTTGTTTGATTAATAACCGTTATTTTTTTCACGAGTAGCATGGAATAATTAAAGATGTGTAAAGAAGGGTAAAAAAAACCGGATGCGAGGCATCCGGTTGAAATAGGGGTAAACAGACATTCAGAACTGAATGACGGTAATAAATAAAGTTAATGATGATAGCGGGATTAATTTTAGTCGCAGACGAGAATTTTGTTTTACCATTCAGTGCTATAGAGATGTAACCATGTAACTCATTGACAGGGATTGAAAATTTTTATTTTTTGATTATTAGTGCTTATTTAGTTGCGCATTTGTGGCAGAAAAAAAGTTCCCTTGTATTTACAAATTGAAACATCTTGTGGGTATTTTGAAACATCTTAGAAGTTTTAGTATCATATTCTTGTTGGATTATTCTGCATTTTGCAGCACAATGAAATAGCCGACTGATTAGAAGGGTAATCAGTAAGCAGTGGCAATAATAAAAGGCATATAACAAACAGAGGGTTAATAACATGAAAGTTAAAGTACTGTCCCTCCTGGTACCGGCTCTGCTGGTAGCAGGCGCAGCGAATGCGGCTGAAGTCTATAACAAAGATGGCAACAAATTAGACCTGTACGGTAAAATCGACGGTCTGCACTATTTCTCTGACGACAAATCTTCCGATGGCGACCAGACCTACATGCGTCTGGGCATCAAAGGCGAAACTCAGATCAACGACCAGCTGACCGGTTACGGCCAGTGGGAATACAACGTTCAGGCGAACAACGTAGAAGGTTCTGACAAGCAGTCCTGGACTCGTCTGGCATTTGCGGGTCTGAAATTCGGCGACGCGGGTTCTTTCGACTACGGTCGTAATTACGGCGTAGTATACGACGTGACTTCCTGGACCGACGTTCTGCCGGAATTCGGCGGCGACACCTACGGTTCTGATAACTTCCTGCAGTCTCGCGCTAACGGCGTGGCGACCTACCGTAACTCCGACTTCTTCGGTCTGGTTGACGGTCTGAACTTTGCTCTGCAGTATCAGGGTAAAAACGGCAGCGTAAGCGGTGAAGGTTCCACCAACAATGGTCGTGACTGGAATAAACAGAACGGCGACGGCTACGGCACCTCTCTGACCTATGATATCTACGACGGTATCAGCGCTGGTTTTGCGTACTCTCACTCTAAACGTACTTCTGAGCAGAACAGCATCAACACCAGATATACCGACTCTGACGGCTTCTCTCGCCGCATTCTGGGTGAAGGCGACAACGCTGAAACCTACACCGGCGGTCTGAAATATGACGCCAACAATATCTACCTGGCGACTCAGTACTCCCAGACCTATAACGCAACTCGTACTGGTAACATCGGTTTTGCTAATAAAGCGCAGAACTTTGAAGTGGTTGCCCAGTACCAGTTCGACTTCGGTCTGCGTCCGTCCGTGGCTTACCTGCAGTCAAAAGGTAAAGACCTGGGCCGTTATGGTGACCAGGATATCCTGAAATATGTTGATGTAGGCGCAACCTACTACTTCAACAAAAATATGTCTACCTACGTTGATTACAAAATCAACCTGCTGGACGACAACAAATTCACCAAAGATGCCGGTATCTCTACCGACGACATCGTTGCTCTGGGCCTGGTTTACCAGTTCTAAGCACGCTGAAGTTTGAAAAAAGGCGCCGATGGCGCCTTTTTTTATGCCCGGTTTAACCTTGCTGGTGTACTCTTTGGGCCTTAGCAAGAGGAAGCCAATTTTATGGACATGACATTTTTCCGCGCCGCCCTGTTCGGGGCCCTGGTATTACTTTCAGGTTGTGATTCAGCCACTTCTCCCCAGACGCCAAAATCCGCCGCTACCGTACTGGACGGTAAAACCATGGGCACATTCTGGCGGGTCAGCGTCATAGACCTTGATCAGGCGAAGGCCGAGGCGCTGCGTCAGAAAGTTCAGGCTCAGCTGGATGCTGACGATCGCCTGCTTTCTACCTGGAAGAACGATTCAGCGTTGATGCGCTTTAACCATTCGCCGGAGACATCGCCCTGGCCGGTCAGCGAGGCGATGGCAGATATCGTGACGATGTCCCTGCGAATTGGCGCTAAAACTCACGGCGCTATGGATATTACCGTCGGGCCGCTGGTCAATTTATGGGGCTTTGGCCCGGACAAACAGCCGGTAAAAACGCCGGATCCGCAGCAGATTGCCGATGCCAAAGCGCGTAGCGGCTTACAGCATCTGACGGTGATCAACCGGGCCGACGGGCAGTATCTGCAAAAAGACATTGCGGATCTGTTCGTCGATCTCTCCACCGTCGGTGAAGGCTACGCTGCCGATCATCTGGCGCGCCTGATGGAACAGGAGGGGATCTCGCGCTACCTGGTCTCGGTGGGCGGGGCGCTGGTGAGCCGGGGCATGAATGCCGAAGGTCAACCGTGGCGGGTAGCGATCCAGAAACCGACCGATCGCGAAAATGCGGTACAGGCGATCGTCGATATTAACGGCCACGGTATCAGTACCTCGGGCAGCTATCGCAACTACTATGAGCTGGACGGCAAGCGCATCTCGCACGTCATCGATCCGCAAACCGGGCGACCAATCGATCACAAGCTGGTTTCGGTGACCGTTATCGCTCCGACGGCGCTGGAAGCCGATGGCTGGGATACCGGGCTGATGGTGTTGGGGCCGGAAAAAGCGCAGGAGGTGGTGCGTGAACAGGGGCTGGCGGTCTATATGATTGTCAAAGAGGGGGAGGGGTTTAAAACCTGGATGTCTCCGCAGTTCCGCGCTTTCCTGGTTGGCGAGAAAAATTAAACCGCAAGATTTCGGGTTTTTGCTAACGGACTTCGGCCCAGACTGAAGTTACACTTACAGCAGGAGTCCGTGATGAAACCGATAATGTTTGATAACGATGAGCGCCGCTGGCAGGCAGTATGCGAACGCGATACCGGCGCCGATGGTCAGTTCGTTTTTGCCGTGCTGACTACCGGCGTTTGCTGCCGTCCGTCCTGCCGCTCTCGTCGCGCGCTGCGGGAAAATGTTCGCTTCTATCCTGATGTCGATACCGCGCAGGCGGCAGGCTTTCGCCCGTGCAAACGCTGCCAGCCGGAAAACAGCGATCCGCAGCAGCAGAAGGTAGAGAAAGTCGCTGCCGCCTGCCGTCTGCTGGAGCAGGAGACGCCGATCACGCTGGAAGCACTGGCACGCCAGCTTGCGGTTAGCCCCTTTCATTTTCACCGCCTCTTTAAATCCGTGACCGGTATGACCCCCAAAGCCTGGCAACAGGCCTGGCGCGCTCGCCGTTTACGCGAAGCGTTAGGGCAGGGGGCGAAAATTACCGACGCGGCGCTATCCGCCGGTTTCCCGGATAATAGCAGCTACTATCAGCAGGCTGACGCCGCGCTGGGGATGACCGGCCGTCAGTTTCGCCGCGGCGGTGAGAATATGGACATTACCTGGGTATGCGGCGACGGGCCGCTGGGGCGCTGCCTGGTGGCTGAGAGCGAACGGGGAATCTGTGCCGTGCTACCGGGAGATAACGACAGCTCGCTGTATGATCAATTAGCCAGCCTGTTCCCCAATGCGCGACTGCATCCAGGCGATGAAGTCTTTCGCCTGCGGGTTGCGCAGGTCTTTTCTCATCTTAACGATCATCGCCAGCCGTTTTCTTTGCCGCTGGATCTGCGCGGCACGGCTTTCCAGCTTCAGGTCTGGCAGGCGCTGCGCCAGATCCCGGCGGGGGAGACCCGCAGCTATCGCCAGGTGGCGCAAAGTATGGGGCGTCCCCGCGCGGTGAGGGCGGTGGCCAGCGCCTGTGCCGCCAATAAGCTGGCGCTGGTTATCCCGTGTCATCGTGTGGTTCGCGAGGGTGGGGCGCTATCCGGCTATCGTTGGGGAACGGCGCGTAAGGCGCTGCTGCTGGCGCGAGAAGCGCAATACGAGGAGACATAATGCTCGATCTTTTTGCCGATACGCCGCCCTGGCAGGAGCAACTGGCTCCGGGGGCGATAATTTTGCGCCGCTACGCCCGTGAACGCGCGCCAGCGCTTTTGCAGGCAATCACCGATATTGCCCATCGTTCGCCTTTTCGTCAGATGGTTACCCCCGGCGGCTATACGATGTCGGTGGCGATGACTAACTGTGGCGAGCTGGGCTGGACCACGAACGCGCGCGGCTATCTCTATGCCAGCGACGATCCGCTGACGGAAAAGCGCTGGCCGCAGATGCCGCCGCTTTTCCGCGAGCTGGCCTCAGAGGCGGCGGCGGCGGGCGGCTATGCGCACTTTACCCCGGATGCGTGTCTTATTAATCGCTATCAGCCCGGCACAAAGCTGTCGCTGCATCAGGATAAAGACGAGCGCGACCTGCGGGCGCCGATCG
Organism: Klebsiella sp. HMSC09D12; assembly: GCF_001808475.1. Lineage (NCBI taxonomy): Bacteria > Pseudomonadati > Pseudomonadota > Gammaproteobacteria > Enterobacterales > Enterobacteriaceae > Klebsiella > Klebsiella sp. HMSC09D12. The sequence goes on from NZ_KV793495.1 coordinate 138,668, forward strand.
TCTCCGTCTCGCTGGGGTTGCCGGCGATATTCCAGTTTGGCGGCCTGCGGCGTAGCGATCCGCTACAGCGGGTGCTGCTGGAGCACGGCGATGTGGTGGTCTGGGGTGGCGAATCACGGCTGTTTTACCACGGCATTCAGCCGCTAAAAGAGGGTGTTCATCCGGATACCGGCTCCTGTCGCTACAATCTCACTTTCCGCCTGGCAGGGAATAAAGAATAAAAATAAGAATTATTCTTGCTGTCATCGTCGAGCAGTTTAAACTGCTGGCTGTTTTTGCTTGCCCGGATTACGCGTTATGGAACTTCTTCTTCTTGTCTGGCGTCAGTACCGCTGGCCGTTTATCTCCGTCATTGCCCTGAGCCTGCTGAGCGCGGCGCTGGGTATTGGGCTTATCGCCTTTATTAACCTGCGCCTGATAACTATCGTCGATACCTCCCTGACGGTACTGCCGGAATTTCTGGGACTATTATTGCTGCTGATGGCGGTCACCCTCGGCTCGCAACTGGCGCTTACTACGCTCGGCCACCATTTTGTTTATCGCCTGCGCGGGGAATTTATTAAGCGCATTCTGGATACGCAAATTGAGAAGATCGAGAAAATCGGCAGCGCGTCGCTGCTGGCCGGGTTAACCAGCGACATCCGCAACATTACCATTGCTTTCGTGCGTCTGCCGGAGCTGGTACAGGGGATTATTCTGACCTTTGGTTCCGCCGCTTATCTGGCCTGGCTGTCAGGAAAAATGATGCTGGTTACCGCGCTGTGGCTGGCGTTAACCATCTGGGGCGGATTTGTGCTGGTGTCGCGGGTCTACAAGCACATGGCCTCGCTGCGCGAAACCGAAGATAAGCTGTATCACGATTATCAAACGGTTCTCGAAGGACGCAAAGAGCTCACCCTTAATCGCGAGCGCGCTGAATATGTATTTAATCAGCTCTATCTCCCGGACGCGCGCGAATACCGCCACCATATTGTCCGCGCCGATACCTTCCATCTGAGCGCGGTCAACTGGTCGAATATTATGATGCTGGGCGCGATTGGCCTGGTCTTCTGGATGGCTAACAGCCTGGGCTGGGCCGATACGGCGGTGGCGGCCACCTATTCGTTGACGCTGCTCTTCCTGCGCACGCCGCTGCTCTCTGCGGTTGGCGCGCTGCCGACTCTGCTCAGCGCTCAGGTGGCATTCAATAAGCTGAATAAGTTTTCGCTCGCGCCCTACCGCGCTGAATTCCCGCAGGCGCAGGTGTACCCCCACTGGCAGACGCTCGAGCTGCGCGATATTACCTTCCATTATCCCGACAACAGCTTTGCGGTCGGGCCGATTAATCTGACTCTCAGGCGCGGCGAGCTGGTATTCCTGATTGGCGGCAACGGGAGCGGAAAATCGACGCTGGCCATGCTGCTGACCGGTTTGTATCAGCCGGTTTCTGGGCAGATCCTGGTTGACGGGCAGCCGATGGCGGCGGATAAGCCGGAAGATTACCGCAAGCTTTTCTCGGCGGTCTTTACCGACGTCTGGCTGTTCGACAGGCTGCTGGGACCGGAAGGGAAGGCGGCCGATCCGGCACTGGTGGAGAAGTGGCTGGGCTATCTGCAAATGAACCATAAGCTACGGCTGGACGATGGCAAAATTCTCGACCTGAAGCTGTCAAAAGGGCAGAAAAAGCGCGTGGCGCTGCTGCTGGCGTTAGCGGAAGACAGAGATATCATCATGCTGGACGAATGGGCGGCAGATCAGGACCCCCATTTCCGCCGCGAATTCTATCAGGTGCTGCTGCCGCTGATGAAGGAGATGGGCAAAACCCTCTTTGCCATCAGCCATGACGATCACTACTTTCAGCACGCCGACAGGCTGCTGGAAATGCGCGGCGGCCAGCTCTCAGAGCTGACCGGAAATGAGCGCGAACTGGCGACCCGCGATGCGGTTGCCCGTACCGCCTGATCGGTTTACGCCGTCCCGGAGGCGTCAGTCGACCTCCGGGGTATCTGCAGGCTGCTGTTTTTTCCGTCGACCGAATTCATAGCGGTTATTATTTCCGCCTCCTCGCGCTATGCTTAAGGCTTCCGGCCTGCTGGTCTGACAGATATTTTTACAAGGATTGCCTGACCGATGTCCGTTTTGCACAAAAAAAGCGCCAGATTGCGCGATGAAGAGCGCGCCCGCCTCATTTGGCTCCTGAGCACCGATAAAGCCGTCACATCTTCACTGCTGGGTAAATTAACCCTCGCTGAACGCTACGATGACAGTACCCTGGCCGACGATCTGGCGGAAGTGGAAATGCTGGTTTCACACCTGCCGCCGCCGGATCTTGCCGATGCGCTCGAAGCGCTGCCCTATGATGCGCGCAACGCGCTCTGGCGGCTGGTCGCCGATGACAAGCGCGGCAAAGTGCTGCTGGAGGCGTCGGAAAGCGTCTGGGGCGACCTCATCGAAGAGATGAGCGATCACGATCTGCTGTTCGCGCTGCAAAATCTCGATATCGATGAACAGGTTTACCTGCTACAGCACTTGCCCCGCGATCTGACCGGACGTTTACTGGCCACCCTGCCTGCGGATAAGCGCGCGCGTATTCGCCAGATGATGCGCTACGCCGACAATACCGTCGGCGCGATCATGGAGTTTGAGGTCATTACCGTTCGTCCGGAAGCGACTCTCGCAGCGGTGCAGCGCTATCTGCGGCGACTAGGTAAAATGCCGGAGAATACCGATAAACTGTTTGTGACCACCCGCAATAAGCTGCTGCTCGGCGAACTCGAGCTGCAAACCATTCTGCTTAACGATGCGCAGAAGCGGGTAGGGGAAGTGATGGAAGGCGATCCGGTGACCTTCCAGCCGCACGAAGACGCGGAGAAAGTGGCGCGTACCTTTGAACGTGATGACTTACTTAGCGCCGCGGTGATTGATGCCGACGGCAAGCTGATGGGACGTTTAACCATTGATGAGATCGTTGACGTGGTCTATGAGGAGACGGATAACGATTTACGCCGGATGGGCGGCCTGAGCAACGATGACGACGTGTTTGCCCCGGTGAGCAAAGCGGTGAAGACCCGCTGGGCCTGGCTGGCGGTGAATCTTTGCACCGCGTTTATCGCTTCCCGCGTGATCGATGGCTTCGAACATACTATTTCCCAACTGGTGGCGCTGGCGTCGCTAATGCCGATTGTCGCCGGGATTGGCGGCAACACGGGCAACCAGACGATCACCATGATCGTGCGGGCAATGGCGTTACAGCATATTCAGCCGGGAAGTTTTACCTTCCTGATCTTGCGCGAGATGGGCGTTGCGCTGATCAATGGGATCGTCTGGGGCGGGATTATGGGGGCTATCACCTGGTGGCTATACGACGATCCGCAACTGGGCGGCGTGATGACGTTGGCGATGATGCTCAATCTACTGATGGCGGCAATGATGGGCGTCATTATCCCAATGGTGATGGTCAAGCTGGGACGCGACCCGGCGGTCGGCTCCAGCGTAATGATTACCGCGATTACCGACACCGGCGGATTCTTTATTTTTCTTGGGCTGGCGACGCTTTTTCTGATGTAGCCTGCGCTTGAGTCCGCAGACGGCGGGGGATTAGTGCCATTGAGATCAGCCCTGCCAGAACGCCGATTGCCAGATTGCTGGTGCCGACGGTTGCGCCGACGGTCACCAGCATCACCAGCGTTTCCGGCCACGGATTGCGCGCCAGCTCAGCCGGACGAATACTGTGCCAGCTAAAGGTCTTCACCGCGACAATCACCATCACCCCGGCGAGCACGGCCATCGGGATTTTTGCCATCACTTCGCTTAAGGCAGTCACCAGCAGGAGCAGCACCAGGCCTGCGGCAACGGTCGACACGCGGCTGCGCGCTTTACCCATTTCAACATTAACGATGGTCTGGCCGATCATCGCGCACCCGGCGATACCGCCATAGAACCCGGCGAGAATGTTGGCGATGCCCAGACCCGCGCTCTCGCGCGCTTTGCTGGAAGGCGTTTGGGTTAAATCATCCACCAGCTTTGCCGTCAGAAGCGACTCCATCAGGCCGACAAAAGCGATACTCAGCGCGCAGGGCCAGATGATGTGCAGCGTGGTTAAATTCAGAGGAACTATCAGGCTGGTTAACCCCGGTAGTCCGCCGCTCATTGAGCCTTCATCGCCGACGGTCGGCAGCAGCTGGCCGCTGAAAACGGTAAACAGCGTCAGCAGTACGATAGCGATGAGCGGAGAAGGGATTGCCTTTATATAGCGCGGCGCCCACAGCACAATCAGCAGCGTTAACACGAACAGGCCGATAATCAGCGGCTGCTTGCTCCAGAAATGCGGTACCTGGGCAAAAAAGATGAGAATACCCAGCGCGTTAACAAAACCGGTCATCACCGGCTGCGGAATAAAGCGCATCAGGCGCGCCATGCCGCAAATGCCAAACAAAATTTGAATAACGCCGGCCATTATGACCGCCGGGAGAATGTAGCCGACGCCATATTGATGCACCATCGGACCAATCACCAGCGCTACCGAACCGGCGGCGGCGGTGACCATCGCTGGTCTGCCGCCGAGAACCGACATCGCCAGGCACAGCACTACGGAGGCAATCAGGCTGACTTTCGGATCAACGCCAGCGATAACCGAGAAGGAGATGACCTCGGGGATTAGCGCCAGTGCGGTGAGTACGCCCGCCAGCGTTTCACGCGTCAGCAGCGCGGGCGAGCGCAGGATCTGGCCTAATGCGCCAGCGTTGCTGGAGGTAGCGGAATCAGAAACAGGGGGCATAAAAAAATTTCGCAGAATTTAAAAAATTTGGGCCATGATCGGTCGCTGGTTACGTGCGGTCGGTCACAAAACCGAGGATAATAGCGCGGAAGCGCCTCTGATACCAGTACAAAATGTGATTTATGATACACATTTATTAAACATTTTTATAACAGATCTCAAAACTCAACTTAAAATTTAAACAATATTTAAATTTTTTTTCTTCAGTGTTACCTTTGAAGCCGAGAATCGTTTCACCTGCGCTAAATAAAAAAGCGAGTAAAGTAAGGCTCAAATCCGATGAAGAAAAAGATGGCCGTACCCAGCTCACAGGCGGTTGGTTCCAATAACACTCGGACCAACACCCGCCATGAGCAAGAGACGGATGTATTGTTGATTGGCGGCGGCATCATGAGCGCCACGTTGGGAACCTGGCTGCAGGAACTGGAGCCGGATTGGTCTATTACCATGGTCGAGCAGATGTCCAGCGTGGCGGAAGAGAGCTCGAACGGATGGAACAACGCGGGTACCGGCCACGCGGCGTTGATGGAACTGAACTATACGCCGCAAACCGCTAACGGTATCAACATCGATAAAGCGGTCGACATCAACGAATCCTTCCAGATTTCTCGTCAGTTCTGGGCCCATCAGGTGACCCGGGGCATTCTGAAAAAGCCTAAATCCTTTATTAACAGCGTGCCGCACATGAGCTTCGTATGGGGCGAAGACAATGTTAACTTCCTGCGCGCTCGCTATGCGGCTTTACAACAAAGCGAGCTGTTCCGCGGTATCCGCTACTCTGAAGATCATCAACAAATAAAAGAGTGGGCTCCGCTGGTGATGGAAGGACGCGATCCGCAGCAGAAGGTGGCCGCGACCCGCTCGGAGGTGGGTACCGACGTGAATTACGGCGAAATCACCCGTCAGCTGATCGCCGGGCTGCAAACCCATGATAATTTCTCTCTCCAGCTGGGGACCGTGGTGCGCCGTTTTAAGCGCAACGCCGACAAAAGCTGGACCGTTACGCTGGCGGATGCGAACAACCGCCACCAGAAACGGGTTATCAAGGCTAAATTTATCTTTATCGGGGCCGGCGGCGCCGCGCTAACCCTGCTGCAGGAAACCGGTATTCCGCAGGCTAAAGAGTACGCGGGCTTCCCGGTCGGCGGACAGTTCCTGGTGTGTGAGAACCCGGAAGTGGTTAATCACCATCTGGCCAAAGTCTACGGTCAGGCCGAGGTTGGCGCGCCGCCGATGTCGGTTCCGCACATCGACACCCGTATTATCGACGGCAAGCGCGTGGTGCTGTTTGGGCCGTTCGCAACCTTCTCGACCCGCTTCCTGAAAAACGGTTCGCTTTGGGATCTGCTGGCCTCGACCAACACCTCGAATATCATGCCGATGCTCAACGTGGGGCTGGATAATTTCGATCTGGTGAAGTATTTGATTAGCCAGGTGCTGCAAAAGGACAAAGATCGTCACGCGGCGCTGTGTGAATACTATCCGGAAGCGCGCAAAGAAGACTGGCGCTTATGGCAGGCTGGCCAGCGCGTGCAGATTATCAAGCGCGATGAGAAGAAGGGCGGTGTTCTGCGCCTCGGTACCGAGGTCGTCAGCGATGACGAAGGCACCGTAGCCGCGCTGCTGGGCGCCTCGCCGGGAGCGTCCACTGCGGCGCCGATTATGCTGCAGCTCATGGAAAAAGTGTTCAAAGAGAAGGTCAACTCAGCGGAGTGGCAGGCGAAACTGAAAGCGATTATACCAAGCTACGGTACGCGTCTGGACGGCAACGCTGCGGAAATAGAAAAGGCGCTGGCGTGGACCAGCGAAGTGCTGGAACTGCACTACGAGCCGGTTACGGTGGCTGATGAGGTTCCGCAGGCGGAGCTGAAGCCGCTGCCGGAAGGTAAACCGGTCGCTGATATTGCGCTCTAACTTCTTCTCCGGCGGCTCAGGCCGCCGGATTCACTCGTACAGGGATTAACGCACAACGGCCGTGCCGATGGTTTCGTCCGCTCTCCAGATACGATATTTCACATCGATGTTGGCCGGGGTATAAACCACGATTGGCAGCTTACTGTTGTAACGCAGCATTCCCGCATCGCCCAGACCTGCCATCACAAACTGCTTCTCTTTTTTACCATCCGGACAGGCCATCATGGTCGAGACGGGGGAAGTCACTTTATCAAATACGTAGTAGTCGTAGCCCCAGCCTTCAAGGGTTTTGCTTTCCAGTTGACCGCCAAGACGATGACGATTGCAGTCGACTTCCAGCGTTTGGCCAATCATCAGCTCCACTTTTAACGTCGACTCATCCTGCTGCTGCGGCAGCTGGATCACCTGACGCTTCATCCCTTGCTCCGCTTTAGGGTAGGGAGCGATTTTTTCCAGCGGCTGTTCAGTTGCAACGGCGCTGGCGGAAACGCAGGCAAGAGCCAGCATGGAAGCGGCGAACGTAGTGATTTTTTTCACGTGGGTAATCCTTTGTTATCAATCCTCAACGGCATAAGAGTAGCATTTATCCGCTGAATGATAAGTGCAATTTACCAAAATTTTCACAAATAGCAGTTATAAATTCTGTTTATGAGAGGGAGCGTAGTCGTTAACTACTTCCCATAAGCTTAACGTCTCGGTTTAAGACGGGCGCTGAGAACGGGGTTTCATCGCAGTCGAGCAGGGGGTGCCCCCTGCGTTTTGCTGTCCCGCGCTGTTTTTACTCATTTACCGCTCAGATAAAACGCCGATCGCCACCTGCCGGGATGGCAGCATTTTACCTGTAAGCGCTGCAATACAGCGCTGCTACTCTTCGTGATTTTTACCTTCTTCGAGGAAATCTTCATCAAGCTCATCAATGTTTCCAGCGTGATCGCGTCCGGAGAGAAGGTTCCAGCAGGCGATAAACAGCGCGGCGATCAGCGGGCCGATAACAAAACCATTGATGCCGTAAATTTCCATTCCGCCGATCGTGGTGATCAGGATCAGGTAGTCCGGCATTTTGGTATCTTTACCAACCAGTAAAGGTCGCAGAATGTTATCCACCAGCCCTACGATGATCACAAAGAAACCGACGATAAACGCGCCCTGCCAGAGCTGGCCGGTCGCGAAGAGATAGATTGCCGCTGGAACCCAGATAATCGCCGAGCCCACCGCCGGGATTAGCGACAGAAACGCCATCAGGGCGCCCCACAGGATGCTGCCATCAATCCCCACGATCCAGAACGCCAGTCCCCCAAGCGCGCCCTGCGCAAGCGCCACCGCGACGGTGCCTTTTACCGTCGCCCGGGAGACGGCGGCAAATTTAGCAAAAAGATGCTGCTTCACGTGATTCGATAGCGGCAGGGATTCAAGGATCAGTCTGACCAGATACGGGCCATCTTTGAGCAGGAAAAACAGCAGATAAAGCATGATGCCGAAGCTGACGGTAAAGCCGAAGGTCCCTTTCCCAATCAAGAATGCGCTACCGGCCAGGTACTGGCCTCCTTTCAGCGCTACGTCTGAAAGCTGGCGCTGAATCTGTTCCGCGCTATCGAGATTATGCTCAGAAAGGAAGCTCCTGGCCCATTCCGGCAGATGAGCAAACAGGCTGGCTACCACGGTCGGGAACTGGGTGTCATTATGCTGCAGTTTGGTGTAAACCACGTTGAGCTCGAAGGCCAGCGACGAAAGAATGATCGCCAGCGGGGTAAAGACAATCAGGCAGATAATGACGATGGTCAGCAGCGCCGCCAGGCCGTTGCGCTCGCCGAGCCGATCGCGCAGTTTGTTTTTCACCGGGTGGAAGATCACCGCCAGAATGGCCGCCCATAAAATGGCTGAATAATAGGGGGAGAGAACGTCGAAAAAAGCCAGGGTGACGATCAGCACGATCAGGATGAAAAATCCTTTCGTAAGTCCATTAACTCTCATGTAAATCCTTCAGAAAAATGACGTGTACAGTCAAATAATAGAAGTTTCTCGGCAATTTACAATCATAGCTGCTGCGGCGATGTGTAGAAGAGCTGTATTGATGGGAGATATCATTTCTGCTCATACTTTAAACACACCGGCAGAATGGATTCGCGCTATTTTTGTTCTCGCTTTCTCTGTCCGGCTCGCCAGGACGAGTAATCAGCCGCTGAGACTGCCAGGTATTATTTGGCTCTTTTATATTAAATTCTCTTTCCATTATTATCACGATATTAATACCCACTATTATTATTCCCTTACAGCGGGTATGCATGAAAATATTTAAACTTCTATTGATTGTGCAGAGTGTTTTCAGTTCCAGGAATAATTGTTATCCCTAGAGTGCATTGATTTATATCAATTAAATGGTTTTATTTATATATGAATGCAAAGTTTATTCATACGTCTGCTATGAATTTAGTCATTACGCAGAATGAATTATTAGTAATTTTTTACTGAGAGTTGAATTTCTTAATTGAAACCCTGGTTAAAAGCGGGAGGCTTACTGGTTGACCTGTTACAATACTTTGTTCTACTATGGTTTTATTCAGGCTATTCATTATTTTTCTCTAAGGTCCCTCAGAAGAGATTGCTATGGCCGCTACGACTCAGAATAAAAGCCGGGTTAACGTATTAATTTACCCTTAAGACTGTATGTCGGTGGCGTACAGTGAAGTGTCGATCTACGACTAAAACTTCTAACCACCAGCGATTGTCAGTCGTAATACAGCAGCCGTTTATTCTCTGAAGGAGAAAAAATCATTATCAATAAAAATTATTTCAATGTCGGGCTATTTTAATTTGTCCCGGACATAATCTTCAGCGTGCAAAATATGCTGGCAGGGACGGTTCGGAATAAAAGTTGATGCTGAATGTTGCCTGTATTAAAGACTTTAATCAGGAAATAGTTGGTCGAAGAGATCGTAACATCGCGCCATGCTGGCGACGCCGCTCTAATTGCTGGCTTCTTAATAACGCTACTTTTCAGGAAATAACCTGGAAATATTTTAAAAGCCCCTGGGTGGTCAGAAGCGTTAGCTGCCGAAATGCGCGAACCTGGCAAAAACACACAATCAGCCTGTCAGGCCTGATGCGCTTTGGTAAGTGAGCAGCGACGGGCGGTAGCGTGCCCGCAAGCGATAAAGAGAGAGCCCTGTGAAAACCCCGCCATGCCGCAACGCCAACTTAATTCCTGCTGTACCGTGCTGCAGAAGGAGTGCGCCAGACCCGGGCGTGCGGGCAAATCCTGCCCGGGCACTGTCAGCCGGCGCAGACGGGCCCGGTTCCGGCCTGCAATAAAGTGGAGCGGCCTGCGATGACGTTTGAGAAAGAGGTGAGCGAATGAGTGATATCCCGGCACAGCAGTTCAGCCACAACCATCCTCTGTTAACGGTGCGCGGTTGCCGCGCCCTCCTGGACGTGCTGGCCTTTGAAGGCGATGAGGCCCTGAGCGAACCGTTCAGCTACCAGATTGAATTCACCAGCGCCGACAAAACCCTCACGCCGCAGCAGATGCTGATGCAGGATGCCGCCTTCACTCTGCAGGCCCCGGTTGACCAGGGCTTCGGGGTAAAAATCCGGCAGCCGGTACGCACGATTCAGGGCGTGGTGACGGCGTTTGAGCGCCTTTCCGCCTCCCGGGACGAAACGCATTATTCCCTGACCCTGCAGCCGCGTCTGGCGCTGCTCTCCCGGAGCCACCAGAACCGGATTTACCAGGATATGTCGGTGCCGGATATCGTGGAGCATATCCTGCGCACCCGCCACGGCATGCGCGGGGAGGACTTTATCTTCACCCTGGCGCAGGCGTACCCGCGTCGCGAGCAGGTGATGCAGTACGGCGAGGACGACCTGCGCTTTATCACCCGCCTGCTGAGTGAGGTGGGTATCTGGTTCCGCTTCATCGCCGACACCCGGCTGAACATCGACGTGGTGGAGTTTTACGACGACCAGCGGCACGACGGGCAGGGGCTGGTTCTGCCGTCTGTGCCGCCCTCCGGCCAGCACGACAGCGGGATGGAATCCGTGTGGGCGCTGAAAAGCCGGCATCGCGTGGTGC
>NZ_KV793495.1:149426-201249 GCF_001808475.1 Klebsiella sp. HMSC09D12
TTACGACGACCAGCGGCACGACGGGCAGGGGCTGATTCTGCCGTCGGTGCCGCCCTCCGGCCAGCACGACAGCGGTACCGAGTCGGTGTGGGCGCTGAAAAGCCGGCATCGCGTGGTGCCGCAGTCGGTGTTCACCCGGGACTATAACTACCGCAACGCGCCGGCGGAGATGAGCCTCAGCATCGATGTCAGCCGGGGCGACAGCACCACTTACGGCGAGGCGTACCACTGGGGGGATAACTACCTGACGCCGGGCGACAGCCATCCGCGCGACCCGGCGCCGGAGAGCGGGGCGTTTTATGCCCGCCTGCGTCACGAGCGCTACCTGAACGACCAGACCCGGCTGAGCGGAAAGAGCAGCTGCGCGACGCTCGCCCCCGGTCAGGAACTGAAGGTGAGCGGCGGCGAAGAGGTCACCGGCACCTTCCGTGAGGGGGTGGTGATAACCCACCTCCACAGCCGCGCCCGGCGCGACCGCAGTTTTGAGGTGGCCTTCCACGCCATCCCGTACTTAGAAGATTACGGCTTCCGCCCGGCCACTATCGCCAGGCCGGTGATGGCCGGGACGCTGCCGGCGCGGGTCACCAGCACGAAAAGCAGTGATATCTACGGCCATATCGACCGCGACGGGCGTTACAGGGTCAGCCTGCTGTTCGACCGCGACCACTGGCAGCCGGGAGAAGAGAGCCTGTGGGTACGCCAGGCGCGCCCGTATGCCGGTGACACGTACGGCCTGCATCTGCCGCTGCTGGCGGGCACCGAGGTGGCCATCGCCTTTGAACAGGGTGACCCGGACCGGCCGTATATAGCCGGTGTCCTGCACGACTCGGCGCAGCCGGACCCTGTCACCATCCGGAACTATAAACGTAACGTGCTGCGCACGCCGGCGAACAACAAAATCCGCCTCGACGACGCGCGGGGAAAAGAGCACATCAAGGTCAGCACGGAGTACGGCGGCAAGAGCCAGCTGAACCTGGGGCATCTGGTGGACGGCGGAAAACAGCCGCGCGGGGAGGGATTCGAGCTGCGTACCGACAGCTACGGAGCGATACGGGCCGGGAAAGGGATATTCATCACCGCTGATGCGCAGATGAAAGCGCAGGGGCAGGTACTTGAGATGGGGTCAGCAATAAGCCTTGTTAAAGGTGCTATTCATCAGGCTACTGAGTGGGGAGAGATTGCTGAGAGTCATCATAACGTGCAACCCGACGCACAATGCTTACGTGACTATTTAAAAGCGGCCGAACGGCTTCAAAAACCCGCTATGTTGTTGACAGCCCCTGCTGGAGTAGGGATTGTCAGTCCGGATACAGTGATGCTACAGACGGGGAAAGCACTCTATGCCCAAAGTATGGGCGAAGTACATATTGCCAGCAGCAAACGCATTGCGCTTAATGCTAATTACGCTATTTCTTTATTAGCTCAAACAGAGGGAGTAAGGATTGTCTCTGGTAAGGGGCCTTGCGAACTGGAATCGCATGCAGATACTCTGTCTATTACTGCGCTCAAAGATATTACTATTCAGTCCACGCAGGGCCATTTGCAATTGACAGCCAAAAATGGGATTACCCTGGCATGCGGTGGCGCGTATATTCGGTTGTCTCCCGATGGTCGAATTGAAATACATGGGCCTGGTTTGTTAAGCCTTAAGGGAAAACATGTATTTGAAGGCCCGACAAGGCAGGACTTTCCATTACCAGAACTCCCACAATCGATTTGTAAAGAGTGTCTATGTAAAGCACAGGAAGCTGCCGCTGGATTTATCCCTCGCTAACTAAAAGGATATCAAATGGACGCAGATACTGATAATTCAATATTAAATTGGTTAAAACAGATCGAACAAGTGTGTGCTTGTCTGGATACCGTGTCAGTAAATATTATTGTGGATCAGGCTGGGGATGCCCCCTCTTTAGTTCATGATTTGATGCGGTTTCAACCGCAGATTGCCTGGGTTTCGCTATTAGAGAATGAACCGGAAAATGAGTTTATTGAAGATGCGCCTCTTTTTTTGCAATTATGTATTGATGTATGGCAGCACAAAGAGTGGTTGTCAGCCTTACTTCGGCAATATAATGATCCGGCGCGAATATTGCTCTTTTTTTCTGTGTGTGATTTTAGTTCGTTGGCAAAACATTTGCAGAACCTGATTATTGCGGAATGGGAGGGCCGTAAGGGCTTAATGCGATTTTATGATACCCGAGTATTCCCGGCGTTGGTAACGTCAGTATTGACTGAGCAACAAAAAAATTATTTTCTACATATTGCGCAACTATGGAGCTGGCGTAATCGCGATGGGCAATCCGTCTGGTTTCGGGGTGAAAACTGTGAATATAACTTTAGCGAGACGACATTACTAACGCTTACCGATGCTCAATACAGCCAATTAGGTATGATTAGTGATATCGAAGGATTTATCAGAAAATATCACTTCAGGCATCCTGAGTTTACAAAGCAAACATTATTTAATCATTTGTGGCAGCGATTGCAGATGATGGATGAAGAAACACCGCTTGATAATGAGCGCTTTTTTAGTGAGTATTTATCGGGAGGGGGGGGTGAACAGCAAACCATCGATAAAAAGAAGAGACCTGATTAATAATGGCTCTGTAATTTTTCGCGCATAATTCATTGGTGTGTATCCTAAAGCCAGCATGCGCCTACATGAGTGAGACAAAGAGTAAAAATAAATATGATCAAGATGCTTACTAAATGCAGGGGCTATACGCTGTTTTTGTTTGCGGCATTATTATTGACCAGTTGTGAACAACCGGAAACCTGGAGCAGCGGTGATTTGCGTGGGGTTAACCATACACGCCAGGAGATTCCCGGCTTCAGCGTCAACGGCAGTATCGGGCCGAATATTGGTTCCTTCGGGGAAAAGGGAGGAGCTTGTTGCATTTCCCTGCCTGATAAATGGCGACCAGGTTTAAAGGCTGATGTTGTGTGGGTGGTCAGTACGACTTCAGACATAATCAACTTTCCTGGATATGAGGATTGGGAGAAATATAAGGCATGGGAAAAAAAAGTTATAGAGGGGAGGGTTAAACACTACACCACAGTCGATATCCCCGACTACGGTGACAGGAAATGCGGATTAACCGTCCATTTTTTGCCCTGTAATCAAATCAAGGTTACTGCCTCTTGCAAAACATATGGTGCCGCTGAATATCCGATTAAAGAGCCCCGTGAAATGGAGGAGCCTGAGCAATGCCCCAAATGAATGTCAGGTCGGTTTTAGCACCTCCGTATTTCCCCGCTGAAGGCCGGTTGCCCAAAAATATTGACTTGGTACAAGCCAATGTAGATTTACAGACACGTGAGGAGAAGGAGTTTAAACTAACGCTGAATGCGCAAAATGGTCTTAATAATACCCCTCCTTGTTGTAAAAGCCTGCATGTCAGCCTATTTTTTGACGGCACTAATAATAATGAAAAAGCAAGCGCTGAGGCAAAAAGACCGAACCCCAGCAATATCGCCCGACTTTATCATACGGCGCTTGAAGATATCGATAGCGGATATTATAGCTACTATATACCCGGTGTGGGGACTGCTTTTCCGGAAATTGGCGAGTTGGATTTTAGCGATGCGGGGTTAAGATATGCCACGGGGGGAGAGGCGCGAATTAATTGGGCACTGCTGCGCATTGTCGATGCCGTCAGGCATACATTAACCGGAGAACGTCTGGGTGATAGCGAAGCGAAGGGGTTGGCACAGTCTCTTTCAAAGGACATGGCAGGCAAGGCGAAAGTAAACAAACCAATAAGAACGATGAGGCGGCAGGTCGTATTCCGTCACCTGTTTGCCCCACTGCGCGCTAGAGCGAAAACCCATCAGCCGAAAATCCTCAAAATCAAGCTGTTTATCTACGGTTTCTCCCGCGGCGCCGCCGAGGCGCGCGCCTTTGTGAACTGGTTAACGGACATCCTGGATGCGGCATTGCTACAGGAGAAAACTCCGCAACCCACTCTGCTGGGCTGGCCGATAGCCGTTGAGTTTCTTGGTCTCTGCGACACCGTGGCCTCGGTAGGGATTGCACGCATAGCCCCTGGATTTCAGGGGCATATGGCGTGGGCGGATGATAATCTGGCGCTGCCGGATGAAAGTCAATTCCCCGGATTTATTCAGCGCTGCTGCCATTTTGTCTCCGCTCACGAGCAGCGTTTGTGCTTTCCGCTCGATTCTGTCAGACGCACGGAGGGAAATTACCCCGCCAGTACCTTTGAGGTGGTTTACCCTGGTGTTCACTCTGACGTGGGCGGCGGCTATGCCCGGGGGGAGCAGGGGAAGAGCGTTGAGGATGCGCTGATTCTCTCGCAGATTGTGCTGCACGATCTTTATGCCGCAGCCTTTGCTATGGGCGCCCCCCTGATGGTACCGGAACAGATGATCCCGCCCGATTTAGTATCGCGTAAGCCTTCACGGAATATGAGTGAGGACGTTCTGCAGGAATTTAAAATCAAACAACCGCTTATCGAGCGCTTCAATGCCTGGCGCACCACTTTGCAGCCAGACCTGCCGCAGAACGCCACCTCTGGTTATCAACCTGTTGACCTGAAGCATGCGCTGGAAAATGTGATTGAACAGCAGATGGCGTGGATAACTGCCTGGCGTATAGGACGTTTTGCGAATGGCAGTTACCAGCGTCAGTCCTTTTATCAGGAAGCGGCATGGAATAGTGGGGATACGGACCAGCAGCACCGTGACGCAAGTGAGAGGGCGCGTGATGAAAAACAGAAAGAGCGTGAAAAGGCTCGCAAGATAATACCGGATACGCCGGGAGTACCAATATTCGAACCTGCTCTCGATCAGCAGCAGTTGCAGCAGGCAGCGGACGAATTTCGTGCAGATTATCACGCTCTCTCTCCTTACACGGTAGGCATGACGCGGAATAACACTGGCGGTGGATGGCAGATGCTGGTTGATGGCATCGGTGGGAGGATTACGTACATCTTCGATCCTGACGATCAGGCGGCTGAATATACGCAGATGAAAACCGCGGCTAACTCGTTAAAAGGAATACTCTTTAAAGACGATCGTGGCGCGATTACCGATGATAATGACTATGCCCAAGTTTGTAAGTTGTATGACGATCATATTCATGATTCACGTGCGTGGTTTATGCAATCTAGTCTGGGGTATCGCGAACTGTGGGCGGGTTATTTTCGCTACCGTACCATTTATAGCGGGGATGATGCTAATAAAGAGACTTCTTTGTTAAAAATGAGCCAAAAAGGTGGCGAGGTGCTTATTGGCATAAATATTTATTTAGTTGCTGAGGAAAATAAAGCATTTGCCGCAGTGGATCGGGGTGTGGATAAGTTAGGAAACGTCATGAAAGACGGCATGGAATTATCGGCACAGGCGCAGCAGCTGGAGAATGAGGCTATCGCTGCCAGAAATAAAAAGATCCGTGAAATGGGCGGGAAAGTTATCCGTGGCATGGTCGAGAAAGTAAGGCATATGTCTTCTATGCAAACATGTCCTGTTTCCGATATCAATGGCGAAATGATATGCCAGGTTCCGCTATATGTGAATATAGTTTTCCCCACGCGTAATGTTACCCAGTTACGCAAAATTTATAATCAGCAAGAAGCAGCGAGTGATAAAAAACAGTTGGATGAACTGGTGGAAAATTTAAATAACTTTGTCGAGCCAGCCAGTAACAGGAGATAGCCGGCAATGAGCGCGTTAAAAAAAATAGTCCGACAGGGCGATACTTTACGGGAATATGGTGGAACTGTCTTATCCGGGAAATATCTTGCTTTTGGCAAGCCTATTGCCCGCGTGGGGGATGCGGTGCAGTGCAATAAGCATGGAGCTACAACAATTATTGAGGGAGCAGCAGGAACCATGATTGATGGTAAGTCTGTTGCTCTGGATGGACACCGTTGCACCTGCGGTTGCGCTTTGGTGAGTTCATTACAGGAGATGGATATCGCGCTATGAAATATCCGCGGCTTTATCCTGATTACCGGGGAGTTGTTCCCCCCTGTAAAAAACGCTGGGGAGTGGCATGGCTGGGGGGTAATTTACTGTTTACATTTTTTATCCTCTGGTTATGGCCTTTAGACAAGGTCACCCATACTGCAGAATTCTGGTTCTGGACTGCCGTTTTTCCTACCCTTTTTATCGGATTTCTGTTTGCTGCACGAGTCTTGATTTATCAGGTGGCTTCAGGGAACCAACGGGCTTATCGCCATATACTGCAGCAGGAGGAAGTGCGATGGTGGCGGCAACGAGCGGCCGGACTTCCGATAGAACCATGGTGTTTGCTGGGGCCGGGCGGTGATAAACCAGAGCATCATCTGGCTGCTCTGGCGCGAGATAGCTCTCCGCCAGAATATTTAATAACCCAGCATGGTTTCAGGGTTTTGCGTTGCCCACAAATACTGGAAAACGACATTTGGCGCCGGGAGGCGGCATTAACTCGACATTTAGTGCGCACGTTGATTGAGACATACGCATTAAAAAGCTCATGTCCTCCAGTATTTCAGGCGTTGTACTGGTGTGGTTCGTCACAAGCGGGGCAACAGTTTATGCAGACGTTATGTGATTCAGGATGGCAGTTTCAGCAGCCGCTTTTACCGCTGAACGATATCGATCAGTTAGATGATGCTATCGACCATTACCATCGTCTCTCCCGGCATAAAAATAGATTACTGTGTGCTGGCATTTATTCGGCGAGCCACATCGACTCTACGCAGATTACCGGAGAAGCAGGGTTTGTCTGGTGCGTCGGGGTAGAAAAAAAAGTTATCGTGCAACGTGCTGAACGGCAGGATACTCCAGATGAAACCGCCCTGATGCTAACCAGGCAGGTTGAAAAAATTTCCCTTATGACTTCTCCGCCTGAACACTGTCTGTCATTTAATAACCGTGCAGCAGAATATTTGCAATCGGGAGGATGGCCGACGCTGGAACACATCCTTGCCCCATATTGGGGGGACCTGCAGCAAATGTCCCCATTTGTTGCAATTTCTATGGCTGCCTTCAGAAGCCTTGAGGCTGGGCAATCATGTGGATGGATAGCCCAGGATCAAATGCGTAAATGTATTATTGGAGTAATTACCATTGATAAATGATAAGGAACATCAAGGCTCTCTTTTTCGCCAGTTCATCTGGTGTTCAGTTACGATCACTCTATTTCTGGTGATTATTGGTTGCCTGTATTGGTTTTTAAAGGACGCGCTCGGTTTACCTCCCTTCACATTACAAATGTTCCTGCTATACCTTGCAGGAGCGTGGTTTTTACTGATGTGGTTATCACCTTTTATTCTGCAAGGGTGGAATGCTTTGGCGCGAGCCGAGGCTTTAAACAAGATTTATCATCCAGGAC
Source organism: Klebsiella sp. HMSC09D12 (assembly GCF_001808475.1). Taxonomy (NCBI): domain Bacteria; kingdom Pseudomonadati; phylum Pseudomonadota; class Gammaproteobacteria; order Enterobacterales; family Enterobacteriaceae; genus Klebsiella; species Klebsiella sp. HMSC09D12. The sequence continues at coordinate 156,763 of NZ_KV793495.1, forward strand.
CCGCCACACATCAACAAACCCTGGATGCAAATTCGCATTATCTTACTGAACTGCGTCAATATCTCCGCCGCCGCTATAACCGTTTCTGGCGCCACAAAGTCCGCCTGCTGCTGGTGGCCGGTGAACCCGCGCACATTGCCGCCATCGCCCCCGGTCTGGCGGAAAAGCAGTGGCTCGAAGGCCACCGCACGGTGCTGATTTACGGCGGCACTCTGTCATCGGCGCCGGATACTGAACGCCTGACCGCCCTGCGCAAGCTGCGCCGCAGCCGTCCGCTGGACGGCATCGTGCTGGCGCTTGATGAGGCGCAGGCGACCAGCGCTAGCCTGGATAACCATCTTCGCACCCTCGAGCAGGTCGGGGAGGCCCTGCGCTGGCAGCCGCCGGTGTACCTGTGGCAGGTGACTGACAGCGCCTGGCCGCAGGATACCCGCATCAGTCAGACGGTGGGGGCGCTGTTCCCGCCCGGCGCCACGCCGGAGGGGGTGGCGCAACAACTCCGCGCCATTCTGCCGTCCCTGGGGGAAAGGGGAATGCAGCAGCTGTGCGCCGACCCGGCCCATGATTATCTGCTGCGCCTGGGGCGCACGCTTGAGGGGAGCGGCATTGCCCGCTGGCGTACGCTGCTGACGCCCTGGCTGACGGAGCGCCTGCAGCGCGTTCCGCTGCGCGGCCTGATGTTCAGCCCGCCGCTGGCGCCGGACACGACCGCCGGGGAGGCGCCACATCCTCACCGCTGGTCCGCTCCGGCGGTCTGGCAGGGAGTGACGGCGGACTGCGCTCAGGCGCGGGGCGTGCGGGCCGGTCTGCCCTGGCAGCGCGCATCGGGGGTTATCGCCCTGTCGCTGATGGCCCTGTGGGGGGCGGGCAGCCTGGTCTCCTTCGCCGTTAACCGCCAGCATATTGTCAGCGCGGCGCAGCTGCTGGTGAGCTCTCCCGCGGTGAATGATGAACAGCTGATGGCGCTGCAGGCGCTGCGTAACGATATCGGACGGTTACAGCATCAGCAGGCGCACGGCGCGCCCTGGTATCAGCGCTTCGGGCTGGACCATAACGCCCCGCTGCTGGCGGCCCTGATGCCGTGGTACGGGCAGGCGAATAACCGGCTGATACGCGATGCGGCGGCGCAGGCGCTCACAAAGCAGCTGAACGCGCTGGCAGACCTGCCGCCGCGCAGTCCGCTGCGCGAGAAACGGGCGAAGCGGGGCTACGACCAGCTGAAGGCGTACCTGATGATGGCGCACCCGGAGAAGGCGGACGCCGCGTTTTTTGCGCAGGTGATGAAAACCGCCGAACCGTCCCGTCCGGGTCTGTCCCCGGCGCTGTGGCAGGAGATGGCGCCGGATTTGCACACCTTTTACATGCAGAGCCTGCCCGCGCAGCCGTCATGGAAAATCACGCCGGATGCGGCGCTGGTGGCGCAGGTGCGCAGGGTGCTGCTGGAGCAGGCAGGCCAGCGCAACGCCGAAAGCACGCTCTATGAGAACATGCTGACGGCCGTCCGGCGCAACTATGCCGATATGACGCTTGAGGACATGACGCCGCAGACCGACGCCCGCCGTCTGTTCAGCACGGGCGAGGTGGTGCCGGGAATGTTCACCCGCCAGGCGTGGGAAGGCGGGATTCAGGACGCCATCGACGCCGCCGTGGCCTCGCGGCGCGATGAAATCGACTGGGTGCTGAGCGACAACCGTAACACCGTGTCCACGGATGTCTCCCCGGAGGCGCTGAAACAGCGGCTGACGAACCGCTACTTTACCGATTTTGCCGGAGCGTGGCTGAACTTCCTTAACAGCATCCGGCTGAATCCGGCGCACAACATTACCGATGTCACCGACCAGCTCACCCTGACCGGCGATGTCCGCCAGTCGCCGCTGATTGCGCTGATGAACACTCTGGCCTGGCAGGGGCAGACCGGAGAGCAGGGGGAGGCTCTCTCTGATTTCCTGGTGAGGACGGCGAAAAATCTGCCGGGTAAGGATAAAAAGCCGGTCATTGACCAGCAGGCAGCCGGTCCTCGCGGCCCGCTGGACAGCACCTTCGGCCCGCTGCTGACCCTGACGGGCAAAAACAGCGCGCAGAAGGTGATGGCTGCCGACAGCTCGCTCAGCTTACAGACCTGGCTCACCCGCATCACCCGCGTGCGCCTGAAACTTCAGCAGGTGGCGAACGCCGCCGACCCGCAGGCGATGATGCAGCAGCTGGCGCAGACGGTGTTCCGGGGCCGGAGCGTGGAGCTGACCGACACGCAGGAGTACGGCACCTTGGTGGCGGCCAGCCTCGGTGAGGCGTGGCGCGGTTTCGGGCAGACGATGTTTGTTCAGCCGCTGACTCAGGCCCGGGAGGCGGTACTGCAGCCGTCGGCGGCCAGCCTGAACGAGGCGTGGCAGCGCTCCGTGGTCGCGAACTGGAATGCGGCGTTTCAGGGGCGCTATCCCTTTGCGGCCGGGAAGAGCGACGCTTCGCTGCCGATGCTGGCGGCGTTTATCCGCCGCGATACCGGACGTATTGACCGTTTTCTCAGTACGGAGCTGGGCGGGGTGCTGCGCCGGGAGGGCAGCGACTGGGTGGCGGACAGCACCCGCAGCCAGGGGCTGACCTTCAGCCCGGCCTTCCTGAACGCGGTGAACCAGCTCAGCCAGCTGTCCGATATCCTGTTCACCGACGGCAGCCAGGGCATCAGCTTTGAGATGCAGGGGGTGGCGATGCGGGAAGTGGTGGAAACAGCGCTGACGCTTGACGGGCAGACGCTGCACTATTTTAACCAGCTGGCCGACTGGCAGCGCTTCCGCTGGCCGGGGGTGATGAATAAACCGGGGGCGATGCTGACCTGGACGTCAACGACGGCGGGAAGCCGTCTGTATGCAAACCACAGCGGCCCGTGGGGCGTCATCCGGATGCTGGAGCCGATGGCGCGGCAGAAAGCGGGGGACGGGCTGTACCGGCTGACCGTCACCGCGCCGGACAGGCGGCAGCTGCAGTGGCTGCTGCGCACGGAGCTGGGCGACGGTCCGCTGGCGCTGCTGAAACTGCGCAACTTCAGGCTGCCGGCGCAGATATTCAGCGCCGGTGTCCCGGCAGCCGGCCGCACGGATGAAGAGGAATACGACGCGGGGAAGGTGAGTGAATAATGAACCCGGCGGCGGCCACGATCGTAGCGCCTGACGCTGGACAGAAATAAAAAAGAAAGAAGAAGTCATCAGCCAGGTCTGCCGATACTGGACAACGTGCAGCGCATTCTCTCAACTGGCGCGTCACTGCATTTACATCCTGACGGGAAACGATCGGCTTGATATGTCGAAAATCTTTCAGCAGATGCCCGGAGCGCGATGCCACGAATGTATGTCCGGTAGCAGGGGGCTTGTTCGCTATCTGAAACGGCGGCAGTATCTGTAAGCCTCTGCGCTGAACGAAACACCCCAATTTCACCCCGCTCGAAAAACAGGCATAAAAAAACCAGCCTTAAAAGGCTGGTTTTACTGGGATTATTTGGTCGGCACGAGAGGATTTGAACCTCCGACCCCCGACACCCCATGACGGTGCGCTACCAGGCTGCGCTACGTGCCGATTTGTGGGGAACAATATTACCCGTTCCCCGGGCGAATGCAAGCCGGGAAATGACTGATTGATTTATAAATAATCAATCAGTTAGCGATAAAGCGTTTTTCATCGGTCAGCACCTGCAGCAGCAAGCTGAGCTGCGGTTTTTGATCTTTAATTTTCTCGCCGTCGCTGTTCCATGTTCTGTAGGTACCGTTGTGATTGAGCACGACGGTAACCTTCGGCGTGGTAATAGCCAGCGTATCGCTATTGGCTGCGGTAACCCAGGCGCGGCGGCGGGCGGCGCTAAACAGGTCTTCACCTTGCGAATACTCATTCGCCGGTGTGGAGACGTGAAGTAAGCGCTGCATCAGCGTCGTCATCACGTCTTTATTATCGGTCAGCGTAGCGATCTCCTGGGCCGGGGTGCCAGGCCAATGGATCACCAACGGAACCTGAAGCTCTTCGCGCGACCAGCCAAACGCGTCATGCTGTGGGTTCAGCGGCATACCGTGGCCCGCCGTCACGATAACTACCGTGTTGTCCAGCTTGCCCGCTTCGCGCAGCGCATTCAGCACGCGACCAATTTGCGTATCGACCGCGCCAGCGGCGCTGGCGTAGCGCCGGACAAAGTTTTGCTGCTGCCCGTTATCCAGAGCGGTGCCGTTGAGCGCAACCCATGAGAACCAGCGGTTTTCGTCCTGGGCGTAGCGGTCCAGCCAGTTTATCCACTGGTTTGCCGTCTGCTCGTCGCTTTGCGCTTTCGCCGCCGGCAGCGAGAAATCGGACAGCAGCGCCTGGCGGTACAGCGGGCTGCTAAAACCGTCAGAAGAGAACAGGCCCAACTGGTAGCCCTGCTGATTCAGCGACGTAATCAGCGCTGCGGGGATACGCGCTGACAGGACGCCGTCCATATAGCTCGGCGAAATACCATAGAACAGGCCAAACATGCCGCTGTCGGCAGTGTTACCGGAGCTCATATGCTGGGTAAAGTTAACGTTTTCTTTCGCGAAGCCGGTCAGCGCTGGCATGTTTTGCTCAAAGCGCGAGTAGTTAAGATTATCGACGGTAATCAGCAGCACGTTATAACCGGTACCGAGATCGCGGTAACGCAGTTCGCTAAGCGGGTACTGCACCGAAACGGCTTCCGGCGCGCCTTGTTCTACCAGACGGCGCTGATAGTCCTGCGCGTCGAGCAGGCCGTGTTTTTCCAGAAAACGGCGCGCCGTCATTGGATAGGAAAGCGGCAGATTGGCCCGCTGCATGGTTATCGGGCGATAGAAATTGGCATCCGCCCAGATATAGACCAGGTGGCTACTGATAAAAGAAATAAAGAAGAACCACGCAACGGGCCGGGCATAGTGGCGGCGGCGCGTCAGGCTGCGCAGTTTCTGCCAGCTCCAGGTCGCAAAGAGCATTTCCAGAAGGAAGATGATCGGGACGCTGATAAACATCAGCTGCCAGTCGCGCGCCATCTCGTTCTGATCGGGGTTAATGACCAGTTCCCAGACAAAGGGATTAAGATGCAGGTGGAAACGGGTGAATACTTCGCTGTCGATCAACAGCAGCGTCATGCCGATGGTCGCGAGAACCACCGAGATAAAGCGCATTAAGCGCTGAGAGACAACGATAAACGTTAGCGGGAAAAGAATCAGCACATAGCTGGTAAAGACCAGGAAGCTGAAGTGACCAACGAGGCTGACGTACGAAAAAAGGCGCCCGGCAAGCGTCGTTGGCCAGTCGGCGACAAACAGATAGCGACTGCCGAGCGCCATAGCCAACAACATGTTGAAAAGGGCGAACCAGTGTCCCCAGCTGACCATCTGGGAGACTTTTTCTCGGTAGGGCTGACGAAGAGTCACCATATACTGTTGTTCGTTATCCTTAGTGCGCTGGATCGTCGTTGATAGATGACTGCAGCGCCTGGGCAAAAGAACGGGCGATGGCCTGACGCTGCGCCGGCGCGACGCTACTGTTAATCAGGTTAGTCACCATATTGCCCAATACCATCAGTGAAAGGTCAACGGGCGCTTTATGTGTTTCCAGAACGCTCGTCAGCTCGCTGAGCAGCTGTTCGACGTGTTCATCGCTATAGCGGGATAATTGCGGCATAAACTCAAAATCTGTTTGTTCGTGAAAGGGCAACATATTACCGTAGCAGAAGCTTTTTTTCCGCATTTTTTCGCCACGACGCAAAAGCGCGCGGCTTCGCTCGCAAAGAGTCACGCGGCGGTTGCGTCGTCGCCCCGGCGGTGGTTGAATACCGCCCGGTCTAAAAGGAGAGTTTAACATGAGTCTGGATATCGACCAGATTGCCCTGCATCAGTTAATCAAACGTGATGAACAAAATCTGGAACTGGTGCTGCGCGAATCGTTGCTGGAGCCGACGGCGACGGTTGTTGAGATGATGGCTGAGCTGCATCGTGTCTACAGCGCAAAAAATAAAGCCTATGGCCTGTTTACTGAAGAGAGCGAGCTGGCGCAGGCGCTGCGCGGGCAGCGTAAAGGCGAAGAAGAGTTCCTGCCGTTCAGCCGCGCCGCTACCGGGCGCCTGCGTGACGAACTGGCAAAATACCCTTTTGCTGAAGGCGGGATCGTGCTGTTTTGCCAGTATCGCTATCTGGCGGTGGAATACCTGATGGTGGCGGTGCTGAATAACTTAAGCAGCATGCGCGTCAACGAAGAGCTGGATATCAGCTCTACCCATTATCTGGATATCAATCACGCTGACATCGTCGCGCGTATTGATTTAACCGAATGGGAAACCAACCCGGAGTCAACGCGCTATTTGACCTTCCTGAAGGGGCGGGTAGGGCGCAAAGTGGCGGATTTCTTCATGGACTTCCTCGGCGCCAGCGAAGGGCTGAATGCGAAAGCGCAAAATCGCGGCCTGCTGCAGGCGCTGGATGATTTCGCCGCCGATGCGCAGCTGGACAAATCTGAACGTCAGAACGTACGTCAGCAGGTATACAGCTACTGCAACGAACAGCTGCAGGCCGGTGAGGAAATCGAACTGGAATCGCTGTCCAAAGAGCTGGCTGGCGTCAGCGAGAAGACCTTCCAGGAATTTACCGCCGAGCAAGGTTACGAGCTGGAAGAGAGCTTTCCGGCGGATCGCAGCACTTTGCGTCAGTTAACCAAGTTTGCCGGCAGCGGCGGCGGGTTAACCATCAACTTTGACGCTATGCTGCTGGGCGAGCGGGTGTTCTGGGATCCGGCTACGGATACCTTAACCATTAAAGGCACGCCGCCGAATCTGCGCGATCAGCTGCAGCGCCGCACTTCTGGCGGAAATTAAAATGCAAAATCCCGACGCCGAGTCGGGATTTTTTTAGCGTCAGACCTGCCCTACAGCGCGTAGAGGATTTCCACCCCATTCAGGGTTAGCTGCTGTCGCAGCGCCTCGTCGAGAGTCGTATCCACGATCAGCGTACTGACGCCCCCCAGCTCGCCGATAGCAAAGGTCGAAGCGGAGTTCAGCTTTTCTTGCGACGCCATCACCACCGTTTCGGCTGCCCGTGCCGCAAGCGCGCGCTTGATGCCCGCTTCTTCATAATCACCGGTGGTTAATCCCGCCCGCGGGTGCACGCCGGTAACGCCCATGAAAAACAGATCGGCATTGATGCGGGAAATGCTTTCCAGGGCCGCAGCCCCGACGCTGACGACCGAATGCTTAAACAACCGGCCGCCGATCAAAATCACCTCGATAAGCGGTTTCTCCACCAGCGCGACGGCAATTCCCGGGCTATGGGTGACCACGGTACACGCGAGGTTATCGGGCAGCAGGCGCACCATCTCTCCGGTAGTCGTGCCTCCGTCGATAATCACCACCTGACCGGGCTGAATAAGCTCAACCGCGCGCTGGGCAATAGTTAGCTTTGAGGCCATCTGCACGTTCTTTCTTGTTTCAATAGGCGCGATGGCTTCGGATACCGGCAGCGCCCCGCCGTGCACGCGCTGCAGTTTGCCTTCCGCTGCCAGCTCCCGCAGATCCCGGCGAATAGAGTCTTCTGAGACGCTGAAGCGCTGGCTAAGATCGCCTGACATCACCTGTTTTTCCTCAGCGAGGATCTGCAAAATCTGCTGTTTTCTCTGGCTGGCAAGCATCAAAATACCTTCATGAGTGATCTTGTTTGTGCACGATTATGCATGTTATGTTGCTCGCTGTCACCTAAAAGGGGAAAAACATGCACGCTGACGCACCGCGCGTTCGCCATATCCGCGAAACGCTATTATCGGACAACTGGTACACGCTCAAGAAATATACCTTTGAACTACTGCGCCGTGACGGGCGCTGGCAGGAGCAGAGTCGGGAAGCTTACGATCGCGGCAACGGCGCGGTGATCCTGCTCTACAATCGTGAAAAGCAAACGGTAGTGCTGGTCCGTCAGTTTCGCTTTCCGGTATGGATTAACGGTCATGATGGGTTTTTGATCGAAGCCGCCGCAGGACTGCTGGATGACGCTTCTCCGGAAGAACGCATCGTTGCCGAGGCCGAAGAAGAGACCGGTTTTCGCGTCACCCGGATCGAGCCGGTATTTACCGCTTATATGAGTCCCGGTTCGGTGACGGAGAAGCTTTACTTTTTCATCGCTGAATACTCTGCCGACGATCGGCGCAGCGACGGTGGCGGCCTGGCGACGGAGGGAGAAGATATCGAAGTGCTGGAGTGGCCGCTGGAAAAAGCGCTGCAGGCTATTCGCGAAGGAGAAATCGTCGATGCGAAAACGATTATGCTGTTGCAGCATCTCGCGCTGAATGCCTCAACGCTACTCGCCTAATAAACAAAACGCCCCGAACCTTGCGGAGCGGGGCGTTTGCCATACAACTTTCAGCGAGCGATTAAGCGCGAACGAAGTCGATGTAGGTCAGCTTCGGCTTGAACGGGTGACGCTGAACAGCCTGAGCTTTAACTTTCTCTTCTTTGCCATCAACAACGATGGTCAGAACTTCGTTGTAGAACTCTGCATTGGTCTGCATGTTCCACACTTTGTCGTGATCCAGTTCGATTGCTACTGGCGCAGCTTCGCCGCCATAGATGATGGCCGGGAATTTGTTAGCTGCACGCAGGCGGCGGCTCGCACCCTTACCCTGCTCTTTACGTACTTCTGCGTTGATAGTAAACATTGATGTCTCTCTATATATAAATCCTGCTACAGGCGACCCAGCAGCAGGCAGATTATCTGCTTCGCGAATGCAAAAGCGGGCGGCATTATATCCGCCCTGCGTTTTTGCAGCAACCAAAACCTCAGTCCTGAGGACGATTAGCGCAGTTCGTTGGCCCGGCGGAATCGCCCCTGATAATCAAACACTTTCTCCCGGACCTGCCAGTATTGCCCCTTCATGCGGGCAACGACAAAGTCCGGGTGGCGCAGAAGCGCCTGCTGGGCGAGGATATCGGCAGGCGTTATCCAGCGCAGCGGCACGCCCGGCGTTCGGGTATGCGGTCGGATAAAGAGCTGCTCAAAGGCGGTACGCTGGGCGGGCGTATGCAGGCGGAAGCGCTCACTAACATCCGCGCCATCTTCATCGTAATAGGTGATTTTTAACCAGGCGCCTTTGTCATCCGCACCGTGCTGAAGAACCATACCGCTACAGCGCAGCACCAGCGCATCTTTGAGCTTCAGCGCGGCTTTCAGCATGTCATCGGGGTCGACCAGAATGGTATCGCACTCGCGGCAGCGGCGGGCGGCGATATCGTTTTCCGCGTTACACTGCGGGCAGTTTTTAAAGCGAAAACGAAAATCGCACTGTTCACGATGGCCTTCGTCATCCTCAAACCAGCCCTGGCAGCGGCGGCCAAAGTGTTCAATCAGCGTGCCGTCAGCGGTAGTTTTTCCCCAGAAGGTATTGGCGAAACCGCATGCCGGACAAAAAACCTGGACCGGAACGTTGTCGCTTTTTCCCTTCGGCGTTCCCACTTCAGGGGCATACAGGTCGTGCGGATTGCCGGCGTAATCGAGAATCAGGCAGTCAGTTTTACCCGGCGCCAGGCGCAGGCCACGGCCGACGATCTGTTGGTAAAGGCTCACCGACTCGGTCGGGCGCAGGATGGCGATCAGATCGACATGCGGCGCATCAAAGCCGGTCGTCAACACCGCGACGTTAACCAGATAGCGGTACTGCTGCGCTTTAAACGCTTCGATGATGCGATCGCGCTCCGGCCCTGGCGTTTCACCGGTGATAAGAGCCGCCTCGCCCTGCGGAAGCAACCCGGTCACTTCACGGGCGTGTTCAACGGTGGCGGCGAAAATCATCACCCCTTTGCGCGTTTCGGCGAATTCAACGATTTGGCTGACGATATGCGGCGTGACCCGCTGCTGCTTTTTCAGCTCGTGATTCAGATCGGCTTCGCTGAACAGGCCGTTACTTTGTGCCTGTAAACGGCTGAAGTCGTATTGAACCACCGGCATGTCCAGCCGCTCCGGCGGCGTCAGGTAGCCATTCTTAATCATATAGCGCAGCGGCAGTTCATAAATGCAGTCGCGAAACAGCGCTTTTTCATCACCGCGCACCATGCCGTGATAGTGAAACTGATAAATCCAACCTTTACCCAGGCGAAACGGCGTTGCGGTCAGCCCCAGCAGGCGCAGATGCGGATTGACCTGCTGAAGGTGGCTGATAATCTGCTGATACTGGCTGTCATTATCGTCGCCGATGCGGTGACACTCGTCGACGATCAGCAGCGAGAACTCCCCCTGAAACTGGTCAAGGTTACGGGCTACCGACTGCACGCTGCCAAAGACCACTTTACCGTGGCTCTCTTTCCGTTTAAGGCCCGCGGCGAAAATATCCGCTTCCAGGCCGAGCGCGCAATACTTGGCGTGGTTCTGCGCCACCAGCTCTTTTACGTGCGCCAGCACCAGCACGCGACCGCGCGCCAGGCGTGCGAGTTCAGCAATGACCAGGCTTTTACCTGCGCCTGTTGGCAGGACAATCGCGGCAGGTTCATGATGGCGGCGAAACCAGGCGAGCGTGGCGTCGACCGCCTCTTTTTGGTAGGGACGTAATGTAAATGTCATGAATTTATGGCGGTTAATTAACTCGCGAATAGTATGCCACGAATCTTTTCCCTTGAGTGGTGTTAATAGCCCGTTATACTACCCCATGAAATTCTTCTTTTTCGGGCGCGTTGCCCGCTCCAGCACTTGTACAGGCTAAAAAAATCTCATGCGACTTGATAAGTTTATCGCTCAGCAACTTGGCGTTAGTCGGGCTATTGCCGGGCGTGAAATCCGCGGCAGCCGCGTTACCGTGGACGGCGAAATTGTAAAAGACTCCTCCTTCAAGCTTCAGCCGGAGCATGACGTCGAGTATGACGGCAATACGCTGGTTCAGCAGAACGGCCCGCGCTACTTTATGCTCAACAAGCCGCAGGGTTACGTTTGTTCTACCGACGATCCGGATCATCCGACGGTACTCTATTTCCTCGATGAGCCGGTGGCGCACAAGCTGCATGCTGCCGGTCGTCTGGATATCGACACCACCGGTCTGGTGCTGATGACCGACGATGGTCAGTGGTCGCACCGCATTACGTCTCCGCGCCACCATTGCGAAAAAACCTATCTGGTGACGCTGGAAAATCCGGTTGATGACTCCACTGCCGGGCAGTTTGCTAAAGGCGTTCAGCTGCATAATGAGAAAGAGCTGACCAGGCCTGCAGTGCTGGAAGTGGTGACACCAACCGAAGTCCGCCTGACCATTAGCGAAGGGCGTTACCATCAGGTTAAGCGGATGTTTGCCGCCGTGGGGAATCATGTGGTTGGCCTGCATCGCGAACGCATTGGCGACATTGCGCTGGATGCTTCGCTGGCGCCGGGTGAATATCGTCCGCTGACGGCAGAAGAAGTCGCCAGCGTCGGCGGCCAACATGCACGGAGTAAAACGTGACGGCAAAGCAGAATTCTTCATTAGGGATTGTGTTTATTCTTGGCCTGCTGGCTATGTTAATGCCGCTGTCGATTGATATGTATCTTCCGGCGCTGCCGGTGATTGCGGCCCAGTTTAATGTGCCGGACGGCAGCGCGCAGATGACGCTCAGTACCTATATTCTGGGCTTTGCGCTGGGCCAGCTTTTATATGGCCCGATGGCGGATAGTCTTGGCCGTAAACCAGTGATACTAGGCGGGACGCTCATTTTTGCCGCGGCGGCGGTGGCCTGCGCGCTGTCGCAGACTATCGATATGCTGATTACCATGCGCTTTTTCCACGGCCTGGCAGCCGCAGCGGCAAGCGTGGTGATTAACGCCCTGATGCGCGATATCTATCCCAAGGAAGAGTTCTCGCGGATGATGTCGTTCGTCATGCTGGTCACCACCGTTGCGCCGCTGGTGGCGCCGATGGTCGGCGGAGCGGTGCTGGTATGGTTTAGCTGGCATGCGATCTTCTGGATCCTCGCGCTTGCGGCCCTGTTAGCGTCGGCGATGATCGCATTTTTCATTAGCGAAACCCTGCCGCCGGAACGGCGACAGAAATTTCATATTCGCACTACGCTTGGCAACTTCGCCACCCTGTTTCGCCATAAGCGCGTGCTAAGTTATATGCTGGCAAGCGGATTTAGCTTTGCCGGGATGTTCTCGTTTCTGAGCGCTGGCCCGTTTGTCTATATCAATATCAACCACGTTTCACCGCAGCACTTTGGCTACTATTTTGCGCTGAACGTGGTTTTCCTGTTTGTCATGACCATGATCAACAGCCGGTTTGTGCGGCGGGTTGGGGCGCTGAATATGTTCCGCGCGGGGCTGTGGATCCAGTTTGCGATGGCGGTATGGATGGTGGTGTGTGCGCTGTTTGACGTCGGCTTCTGGGCGCTGGTGTTTGGCGTGGCGGCTTTCATCGGCTGCGTTTCGATGGTCTCCTCCAACGCGATGGCGGTTATTCTCGATGAGTTTCCGCATATGGCCGGGACGGCCTCCTCGCTGGCTGGGACGTTCCGCTTTGGGATTGGCGCCATTGTCGGCGCGCTGCTGTCGATGGCGACCTTTACCACGGCCTGGCCAATGCTGATTTCCATCGCCTTCTGCGCCAGCAGCTCTATTCTGTTCTACCTCTATGCCAGTCGGCGGCGAAAAGCCGCACGATAAGCGACTTCCAGGGGGCGATATCGCCCCCTTTTTTGATACATATCAACCGAAACCGGCTTCTCTGTTCAGCAATTTGTTTCTTTTATGTAAAATCAAATCGCTCAATTAGTCGCATTATTGCGATAAAAAAGTTGTTTTAGATCACAGAAACGGGTACATATAGCCCGAAGATGTTCACTCTGCACAATTATAAACTTTTATATTACAAACCACTAACACGGCTATGCCGCTGGTGTAAGCGTTTTCGGTGCAGGAACAGGACTAATTGTCAATAATGTGTTAGTATTGTTGTAAAATTATTGTGAAGTATTTTGCTTCCGGGGAAAACACGTGAATACACTGCAACTCTCTATCGTACACCGTCTGCCGCAGAGCTATCGCTGGCTGGCCGGTTTTGCAGGTTCAAGAGTTGAACCGATTCCGCAAAACGGCGCTCAGAGCGAAAATAGCCTTGTGGCGTTGAAATTACTTAGCCCCGATGGCGATAAGGCCTGGCCGGTTATGCATAAACTCAGCCAGGCGCTGAGCGACATCGAAGTCGACAGTTCCGTTGTTGAATGCGAGGGCGAACCGTGCCTGTTTGTTAATCGTCAGGACGAATTCGCGGCAACCTGCCGGCTGAAAAATTTCGGCGTGGCGATTGCAGAACCGTTCTCCGGCAACAACCCATTCTGACCGTCAGCTTAACGCCAGCAGCTGACGGGTATACTCCTGTTGCGGAGCGGTAAACACGCGTTCGCACTTACCCTGCTCGACGACCTCTCCCTGCCGCAGCACCATTACCTGATGACAAAGCGCACGCACGACGCGCAAATCATGGCTGATGAAAATATAGGCCAGCTGATGCTTTTGCTGTAGCGCCTTCAGCAGCGCCAGAATTTGCGCCTGCACGGTTTTATCCAGCGAAGAGGTGGGCTCATCCAGCACGATTAGCTGCGGTTTGACGACCAGCGCCCTGGCGATAGCGATGCGCTGGCGCTGTCCGCCGGAGAAAGCGGCAGGGTAGCGATGCCGGGATTGCGGATCGAGCCCGACCTCCTGCATCGCCTGAATCACCGCCTGCTCTCGCTCGGCCGGCGTGAGCGTTGGCTGATGGACGCGCAATCCTTCTTCAATAATTTGCAGAACGTTAAGCCGTGGGTTTAGCGATGAGTTGGGATCCTGAAAGACTACCTGCATGCGTCGACGCAGCGGCAGCATCTGCCGACGGCTGCGCCCCTGGAGCGTCTCGCCGTCAAAGACGATTGCGCCTTCAGAATGAATCAGGCGCAGCAGCGCCAGCCCTGTAGTACTCTTGCCCGATCCGGATTCGCCGACCAGACCCAGCGTTTCTCCCGCGCGCAATTGAAAGCTGAGGGCGTTAACCACGCGATTATGATCGACCACCCGCCGCAGAACCCCTTTGCGGATCGGAAAGGCGATACTTAAGTTTTCCGCCCGCAGTAATTCTGGCGCATCCGGCGCGAGGGGCACGGGATCGCCCGACGGCTCGCTGTCCAGCAGGCGGCGGGTGTAAGGGTGTTCGGCAGCGGAGAATAGTGCCCGGCAGCCGTTTTGCTCCACGCATCGGCCGTTCTGCATCACCGCGACGCGATCGGCAAGCTGACGAACGATGCTCAGGTTATGGGTGATAAACAGCAGCCCCATATTTAACTCTTGCTTGAGTTCGCGCAGCAGCGCGAGGATTTGCGCCTGTACCGACACGTCCAGCGCGGTCGTGGGTTCGTCGGCGATGAGCAGCTCCGGACGAGTCAACAGCGCCATGGCGATCATTACCCGCTGGCGTTCGCCGCCGGAGAGCTGGTGCGGGTAGTCGGCCAGACGCCGCGGCGCATTGCGGATCCCAACGCGATCCAGACAGTCGAGGATCTCTCCGCGCGCCGCTTCTTTACGCATCCCGCGATGCAAAGAGAGCACTTCGTAGAGCTGTTTTTCGAGGGTATGCAGCGGATTGAGTGAAACCATCGGCTCCTGAAAAATCATCGCGATGCGGTTGCCGCGCACGCCGCGCAGCGTATGTTCATCGGCGTGTAGCAGCGACTGGCCGTGAAAGCGGATATCCCCTGCGGGGTAGCAGACCGGCGGCGAGGGCAGCAGCCGCAGTATCGACAGCGCGGAAACGCTCTTACCGGAGCCGGATTCGCCCACCAGCGCCAGGGTTTCACCGACCGCAATGCGTAGCGACAGCTCGCTGACCACGGTGGTGGTTTCCCCCTGCTGGCGAAAGGCGATGGAAAGGTTGTCGATATCTAACAGAGGTTGCGTCATGCTACACCGCCTTGCTTGGGTCAAAAGCGTCGCGAACCGCTTCACCGATAAAAATCAATAACGTCAGCAGGAGTGCTACCGACAGAAAGGCGGCGATGCCCAGCCACGGCGCCTGAAGATTATTTTTACCCTGCAACAGCAGCTCGCCCAGCGAAGGAGAGCCCAGCGGCAGGCCGAAGCCGAGGAAGTCCAGCGAGGTCAGAGTCGTAATCGAACTGCACAGAATAAACGGCAGGAAGGTCAGGGTGGCGACCATAGCGTTAGGCAGCATATGGCGCAGAATAATGGCGCGATCGCTAACGCCGAGCGCCTGCGCGGCGCGGATATAATCATAGTTGCGGGTGCGCAGAAACTCGGCGCGGACGACCCCGACCAGCGTCATCCAGCCGAACAGCACGGTAATGGCCAGCAGCCACCAGAAGTTGGCCTGCACGACGCTCGAAAGCAGGATAATCAGAAACAGGGTCGGCATCCCCGACCAGACCTCGATAAAGCGCTGTCCCCAGAGATCAATCTTTCCGCCGTAATATCCCTGAACGGCGCCGGCCATCACCCCCAGCACGCTGGAGAAGAAGGTCAGCAGCAGGCCAAAGAGAATGGAAATGCGCGTGCCGTACAGAATACGTGCCAGCACGTCGCCGCCGTTGGCATCGGTGCCCAGCCAGTTCAGCCTTGACGGCGGCGAAGGGAAGGGGGTTTCGGTGGCGAAATTAATGGTCGTTGCGCCGAAGCGAACCGGCGCCCACAGGGCCCAGCCGTTATCGTCCAGTCGTTTTTGCAGCCACGGGTCCTGATAGTCGGCGGCAGTAGCAAAGCGGCCACCGAAGGTGCTCTCGCTATAGTTTTTTAATAACGGTACGTAGAGACTGCCGCGGTACTGCACCAGCAGCGGTTTATCGTTAGCAATCAGCTCGGCGCACAGGCTGCAGGCGAAAATGACTAAGAATAACCAGAGCGACCAGTAGCCGCGGCGGTTGTCGCGAAAGCGCGCCCAGCGGGCCTGATTGACGGGACTGAAAAATGACATTAGCGGCCCTCAAAATCGATACGCGGATCGACCAGCGTATAGCTGATGTCGCTGATGATATTCAGCAGCAGGCCAATCAGAGTAAAAATATACAGCGTGCCGAACATGACCGGGTAATCACGAGATACCGTGGCTTCATAGCCCAGCAGCCCCAGTCCGTTCAGCGAGAACATCACTTCAATCAGCAGCGAGCCGGTAAAAAACATGCTGATAAAGGTGGCCGGGAAACCGGCGATCACCAGCAGCATCGCGTTGCGAAATACGTGGCCCCACAGGATCTGCTTTTCGCTAACGCCCTTTGCGCGGGCGGTGACGACGTACTGCTTGCGAATTTCGTCGAGAAAGCTGTTTTTGGTGAGCATGGTGAGGGCGGCAAAACCGCCGATCACCGTGGCCAGCACCGGTAGGGTGATATGCCAGAGATAGTCGAGGATTTTTTGATACCACGGCAGGCTGTCGAAGTTGGCTGACACCAGCCCGCGCAGCGGAAAGAGATCGAAATAGCTGCCGCCGGCAAAGATAACGATCAACAAAATGGCGAACAGAAAGGCCGGGATCGCATAGCCGATAATAATCAGCGTACTGCTCCAGACGTCAAAATGACTGCCGTTGCTGACCGCTTTGCGGATCCCCAGCGGGATCGACACCAGATAGATGATGAGCGTGCTCCACAAGCCCAGCGAGATAGAGACCGGCAGGCTGTCCCCGATCAGCTGCACGACCGATGAGCTGCGAAACAGGCTGTCGCCAAAATCAAAGCGCAGGTAGTCGCCGAGCATTTTAAAATAGCGCTCGTGGAGAGGCTTATCAAAGCCGTAGCGTTGGGTTATCTCGGCGATGACTTCCGGGTCCAGCCCGCGCCCACCTCGATAGTGGCCGTCGCTGATGTTGCTGACGCCGGTACGCGCATGGCTGGCGGCCATCCCGCCGTCTCCGGCTCCGGGCAGACCGCCGCGATCGCCGAACTCTATCGCCGCAATCGCTTGATCGACCGGGCCGCCGGGAGCGATTTGCACAATGAAAAAGTTAATGGTGATAATCGCCCACAGGGTGGGGACGATGAGCAGTAGTCGGCGGAGCAGATATGCACCCATCTTAATTCCTTAACGTCTGTCCGCGGGAAGTCTGGCCGCTTTGTTGGCGTCGTACCACCAGTTTTCGAAACCGGATGAGTAAATCGCGCGAGTCTTCGGGAAGGAGAATTTATCCCAGTAGGCGGTGCGATCCTGCGCCATATACCACATCGGCAGCATGTAATAGTTCCAGGTCAGCACGCGGTCGAGGGCCCGGCCCAGCGGCAGCAGTTTTTCCTTGTTGCCCTGCCAGCGAATGATCTGCGCAATAAGCTGGTCGACGGCCGGGTTTTGAACCCCTGAGGCGTTATAGCTGGAATTAATATATTCCGAATCCCAGGAGATTTGCAGGCCGGTGTCGGGCCAGGGCGACGCGCGCCAGACGTTTGGCATCATGTCGTAATCCCGGCTGCGCTTGCGGTTACTGTACTGGGAGTTATCGACCTGGCGAATGTCCATAACGATGCCGAGCCGCTGAAGATTGTGCTGAAATGGCAGTACCCAGCGATCGCTGCTGCCGGAGGGGAGCAGCAGCTCAAAGCGTAACGGTTTGCCGCTCTGCGCGTTTACCCGCCGCTGGTTTTTCACTATCCATCCCGCCTGGTTGAGGATGGCATCCGCTTTGAGTAAATTCTCCCGTGCAAAACCATCGCCGCTGGAAACCGGCGGCCGGTAAATCTGCGTGAAGACTTCGGCCGGGATCTCTTTTTTCAGCGGCGTCAGCAGGGCGAGCTCGTCGGCATCAGGATAATCGCGCGCCGCGTATTCGGTATTCTGAAAGAAGCTGTTGGCGCGGCTGTAGGAGTGATAGAACAGCGCCTTATTCATCCATTCAAAATCAAAGGCGAGGGTGATGGCCTCGCGAATCCGGCGGTCGGCAAATATCGGGCGCTGAATATTAAAGGCCAGCCACTGGGTATTTTGCGCCGAGGTATTGGTGTATTCGTCTTTAACGATATAGCCGTGGCTAAAGTTGCGCCCGACGTAGCGGGTCGCCCAGTTTTTGGCGACGTTCTCTTCCCGACGATCGACGGCGCCGGCCTTAAAGGCTTCGAAGGCGACATTGTCATCAAGGTAATAATCGTAGCGTAGCGTATCGAAATTCCAGCGCCCGCGGTTGACCGGTAAATCGGCGGCCCAGTAGTCCTTCACGCGGGAATAGGTGATGTACTGGCCCATGCGCCAGGCGGTAATGCGGTAGGGGCCGCTGGCCAGCGGTGGAGCGGAGAGCGGGTCGCTGAGTTTATGCTTTTTCCAGAATTTTTCCGGCATCACCGGTAGCGTCATCAGGCTAAGCATGTTCTCTTTGCCCGGTTTGGCTAACTCAATGCGAACGGTTAGCGGGGCGATAGCTTTAACGGTAGTGCCTTTATAATAGAGACGAAACTGCGGCACCCCTTCGGTCATAAACTTCTGGAAGGTAAAAGCGACATCGCTGGCGGTGATGGGACTGCCGTCGTGATAGCGGGCGTGCGGATTGAGCGTAATCTCCATCCACGAAAAATCATCGGCATAGCGCGTATGCTCGGCAATCAGCGGGTAGTAACTGCCGGGCTCATCGTCAGAGGTGGTGAACAGCGTATCGTATAGCGCTTCGGTTCGAATACCCGGATTACCGCGCAGGGCGTAGCGGTTGAAATTATCAAAGGTACCGATAGCCGCAAGGGTAATCGCGCCGCCTTTAGGCGCGGCGGGATTCGCATAATCGTAGTGGTCAAAGCCCGCGGCGTACTTCGGTTGGCCGATAATCGCGAACGTATCGCTCGTCAGAATAGTTTGCGCCCGGCTGTGCAGGCTAAATAAGGTCAGCAGTATCAGGCTGATGCGGGCAAACATAACCAGGGTATCGTCCTCCAATGACAGGCCTGAAGTGGCCTGACCTCTGATAGCAAATAATAAAGGACACTTAGCGGGTTGGGAAATATTTCGCCGGCTGCGCGTGGGCGGCGATCAGCGCTTCCAGCGTCAGCGGGCGACTTAACCAGTAGCCCTGCAAAAAGTTTACGCCATGATCGCGCAGCCATTCCGCCTGTTCCTGCGTTTCCACGCCTTCGGCAACGGTAGCGAGCTTCAGGCGGCGGCTTAGAGTGATGACGGCATCGAGCACCGGCGAGGTCACGGTCTCCGTCCCGATAGCCTGTACGAAGCCGCGATCAATCTTCAGGTAATCAAAGCTAAAGCGCTCCAGATAGATGAGCGCGCTATGGCCGGTACCAAAATCATCAATCGCGATTTCAAAACCCTGCTCGTGCAGCCAGTCGAAGTTCTCTAATGAACGATTTTTATCGATCATCGCGCGCTCGGTGATCTCCAGTACCAGCTTAAAGTGGTCGGCTGGCATGGCGGCGGCGAAGTGCTTAAGGTCCTGCTGAAAGCTCTCTGCGTGCAGATGAAGGGGGGAAATATTGATCCCAAGCTTGATCCCTGCGGGCAGGAGCGTCTGCAAAACAGGCGCATCGTGCGCAATCAGTTTTAAGAGGTGGCGAGTAAGCGGAATGATGATCTGCTGGGTTTCCGCAAGATTAATAAAGACGTCAGGGGGGATCTCTCCGGCCACCGGATGTTTCCAGCGCATCAGTACCTCAACGCCGCTGATCTGCAGCGTCTCCGATTTCACCACCGGCTGATAGACCAGGTAAAACTGATCGTTTTTGATCGCCAGCAGCAGCTCCTTTCGCGGGTCTGATTTTATCGTGAGAATGTAATAGCTTAACAGTCCGGCCAGCAGCCCGCACACCACCCCCAGCAGCAGGGCAAACTGCGTATTCTCCGCCAGCCAGCTGTTAGCATAGAGATAGATTTTCAACGGTAAACCCTCAATCTGCGTCTGGCGAATAGGCGGCGAGAGCAGGGTCTGCGGGTCGATAAGCTTGTTGCTGAAGGTCGGGATCGCGGTGTGCTTAATGGACAGCGCCAGGCCGCTGAAATCATTCTGCCGTGAGGAGTAGAGTATATAGGGTGTCAGATTCGCATTGATCGAGACAAAAACGCCGTCTTTACCGCCGTGCGGGCTACGAACCCACATCGCCAGCGCCGCGCTTTTCGGCATCATGGGCGTACCGGGAAGGATCGCCATATCCACCGCTTGAGTGATATCCAGCTGTGGAATGAGCTGGTTAAAAGGTGTGTTCATTGCACCGGTGGCGGAGGAGCAAAACGCAATACCATTTTTAACCAGCAGGAAAGCGCGTACGTTTGGGCTGAATGCCGCATGGGCGGTTAATCCGGAATCGATATTTTCGCAGGGCTGACTCACCAGCGGCTGTAGTCCCGCAATCGTCTGGTCTAAATCGTGAAAATAGCCCGTCAGATAAGCATGAACATTGTTGATGATAACGTCGAAACGCTCCGCGCGGTTGTGATAGATCACCATAAACTGGATGCTACCGGCCAGCAGGGCGACGGCTACGCCAACGCATATGCTGGTTAGCCAGATTTTTCGCCGGGGAGAGAGGTGACGGGTAGGCATAGGCTCCAGGCAGTCCGTGTGGTTGATTCGCGCAATGCGCTAACAGAAACATGCGTTTTCTGTCGTCGCTTCAAGAGATAGCCTATTTTACGAAGTTTATTGGCTGGCGAGCAAAAAAAACACTGCTTCAGCAGTGTTTTGTTTCTTCCGTTGGCCAAGGGAATAACCAACGGCAGAAGAGATTACGAGCGGCTCAGAACGCGTCGCGCTTCGTTATAGCGCTTTTTCCAGTACGGCTCATCCATGCTGGAAATCGTCACACCGCTGCTGGTGGAAGCATGAACAAACTGGTTGTTGCCGATGTAGATGCCTACATGACGGCCCGTTGAACCCGCACGGAACAGTACTAAATCACCGGTACGCAGCTGTGAACGGCTGATGGATTTTCCGGAATCCTGTTGCTCAGAAGTCGAACGCGGCAGCTCCAGGCCAAACTGTTCACGGAAAGTACGCTGCACAAAGGCGGAACAATCAATGCCTTTGCGAGTGCTGCCGCCGAGGCGGTAACGCACGCCCTTCCAGCTGGCATATTGATCCATCAAACGGGACTTAACGTCCAGGTTGCGGACCATGGTTTCAAATTCATCCTGAGAGGCTTGCAGTGATGATAAATCGCCACTACCCACAGCAAGCGTCTCAGAATGCATATTTCTGGCGGTACTATTTGAACTACACGCGGAAAGCAGAACCGCAACTGCAATCGCGGGGGCGACCCGCAAGATATATCTCAAAATCGGCTGAGATTTGACCATGCTGTGTGTTATCCCTTGTTGTCCTTAACGACAATGTCGTTATAAAAAATGCCAAACGTGTTAGAGCCTAATTACCTGGTCGCAATGAGACAATTCCGTAAGCATAAAATTGTGGCCTGACGCACAAATTTATTCATTATCTGAATTGATGTTGCTGGAGAGGCAAAACGAGATTGAGGTTACCCGATCGAACGGGGGATGGCGAGCGGTTTTGCGCATTTTCTTATAAGTATTTTTGCGACAAAAAGTGAATCATCGGCAAAGGCCAAAATAGCGGCAGGGATGGGTAAAAAATATGCAATTTACTCATTTTTAACAGGATTAATGTGACAGCAAGATGATAGCGGGTGAGAAAGAGTGAGATGATAAAAAAAGGGACCCAGAACGATCCCTTATGAATGATATTAATTAATTGTAAAGATCACTTTAAATTTTCGTTCTTCCGCCGGGGAGGTAACGTTCAAATAAAGTAATCACTTTATCGCTCAGTGGGGTCATCAACACCCAGGGAGCGCCAATGAGCACGGCCGTTAATGATCCGACGGCAATATCGGTAAACCAGTGCGCGCCGATCATCACCCGCGGGAAAGCGAACACCACAAAGATAACCAGCGCAATAGCGAAGGCGCGACGGCCAAAATAGCGCCACATGAAAGAGGCAAAAATCAGCAGCATCATGCCGTGATCGCCCGGGAAGCTGTCTTTAGACGCATCTTTAGTCGGAAAGGAGATGACATCGCTGACTTTAGTGATATCGGTGAACGAGAGCGAAGGGCTGGCTCGCTTCACCGGCATCAGGTGCTGGGCCAGCTGATTGATAATGACGGCAGCCAGCAGCATCACCAGGCCGATGATAATCACCCGGCGGCGTCCGGCGCTCTGTTCTTTAAACCAGAAGCTCAGCATCAGGCTGCCCATCGCCAGCAGCGAACAGGCGTCAAACGCGCGGTTGTTGATAACCGCCAACAGCCAGGTGTAAGCGGTGTTGAC
This sequence comes from Klebsiella sp. HMSC09D12, assembly GCF_001808475.1. Classification (NCBI taxonomy): domain Bacteria; kingdom Pseudomonadati; phylum Pseudomonadota; class Gammaproteobacteria; order Enterobacterales; family Enterobacteriaceae; genus Klebsiella; species Klebsiella sp. HMSC09D12. Next base: position 178,965 of record NZ_KV793495.1, read on the forward strand.
GCCGACCAGGTGGTTAAAGAAATAGAAAATCGCCGCGTCCAGCGGAGCCCAGAAACCATGGTTAACCGGAAGATACCATGAACAGAAAAGCGCTATACCTGCCGCGTTTAACAGCAGGATGAGGGGAATTCGATTTTTAATCATAACTATCGCGTGTTGTGTAAAACGACGGCAACCATAGCCGCCCTAAGTTAAACGAATCTTCAACAAAGAGGCCTGAAGAGCATTCCAGTCCGTTTCTGTATCGGCTATCAGCTCAATACGGCTATCGGGCGGGGCAACGTTTTGCGTCTCAATATGCAGATCGAGCTGCTGGCGATTGATACGAACCAGCCCTTCGGCAATACGCATGACGCCTTTAACTCGTCCAACCGGCGCCAGGCGCGCCCATTCAAGCAGAGCGACGGTATCGAAGACGGTTTCAGCGTCAAAAATCCAGCCGCAGGCGTGATAGCCCTGAGCGCTATTGAGGCTACGACGCCAGCGCTGGTGCGCGGGAAGGCTAAGCGCGGCAAGGCCTTTTTTCTGCCCGTGGTCGTGCGCATGCCCGACCCCTGCGGGTAGCGGCGCCAGATTGCGGCGCGGCAAATCAAGCAGCGCCGGGTCGATATTACCTTGGCTAGCGCTGACGCAGCGACGCTCACCGGCGTACGCCTCACGCCAGGCGACAAAAGCGCGCTGGCTCTCCTCCGTCGAGCGGTCGGCTTTATTGCTGACAATAACGTCAGCGGCAGCCAGCTGGTCGCGAAAGTTTTCGTTGCTCACGACTTTTTCGTCCAGCAGCTGACGCGGATCCAGTATGCACAGGGTGGCGCGCAGATCGATCCACGGCGCGTAGACCGGCGCGGTCAGCATATCGAGGATCTGTTTAGGATGGCCTAGTCCGGTGGGTTCTATCAGCAGACGGTCAGGTTTGCCCTGGCGCAGCAGGGTGTTGAGCCCAACCTGCATCGGCAGGCCGTTAACGCAGCACATGCAGCCGCCGGGGATCTCTTTCAGCAGCGCGCCGCTTTCCGCAAGCAGCGCGCCGTCAATGCCCACTTCGCCAAACTCGTTGACCAGTACGGCCCATTTTTCATTTGCGGGCTTATTGGCCAGCAGGTGCAGAATGGAAGTGGTCTTACCGCTGCCGAGAAACCCCGTGATCAAGTTGGTTTTGGTCACTTTTTCTCCAGGATAAATGTAATGTTGTAACAGTTGAGGCTATCCTGACGAAAAAAAGGGGAAAAGAGAAGCGTTAACGCGGACAGAAAGGCGCTCCGTCCGCTTAAAGGCAGAAATTGTTAATCATTCAGCGCGGCGGCGACGGCCTGGCGTGCGCCAAAAGCGGCGAGCTGATGCCACGCGGCGGTGACATCAGCGACGAACTGCGGATTCTGCGGCAGGTCGCGGCCGAAGATCTCCTCAAGCGTAAGCAGCGCCGCTACGCGCTGTCGCTCATCGCTGGTGGCAACGAGGTGGTGTATTTTATCGGCCAGCGGATCGCGAATATCAATGACGGCTCCGGCGTCATCCACGCCGCTAACATAGCGCATCCAGCCAGCGACGCCCAGCGCCAGTAGCGGCCAGCGGCTCTCTTGCGCAAGATGGACGCGAATTCCGTCAAGCATACGTTGCGGCAGCTTCTGGCTACCGTCCATGGCGATTTGCCAGGTGCGGTGCTTCAGCGCCGGGTTGCTGAAACGTTCGATCAGGCTGTCAGCGTATGCCGACAGGTCAACGCCCTGAATGGATAGCGTCGGCGCCTGTTCATCAACCATCAGCCGGTATGCGGCGCTGTGAAAAATCGGATCCTGCATGCAGTCGCTAATATGCGCATGGCCCGCCAGGTAGCCAAGCCAGGCGAGGAACGAGTGGCTACCGTTGAGCATCCGCAGCTTCATCTGCTCCCACGGTAAAACGTCGTCGGTCATCTGAACGCCCGCCGTTTCCCAGTCCGGGCGACCGGCCACGAAGTTATCTTCAATAACCCACTGAATAAAGGGTTCGCAGCTTATGGCGCAGGGATCTTCTACGCCCAACGCGGCGCGAATTTCCGCCAGCGACTCCTCGGTGGCGGCTGGTACGATGCGATCAACCATGGTGCCGGGGAAGCTGACGTGCTCAGCAATCCACTGTGCCAGCTGCGGATCGCGTTTTTCAGCCATGCCCAGCACGGCGTTTTTCACTACATGTCCATTATCAGGGATGTTGTCGCAGGAGAGCACGGTAAAGGGTGACAGCCCTCGCTGACGGCGGCGCGCCAGCGCTTCAACCAGGATTCCAGGAACCGATTGCGGCAAAGTCGGGTTTTGCAGATCGTGAATAATACGCGGCTGCGTCATATCCAGCAGGCCGCTGGCGGGGTCGATGCAGTAGCCTTTTTCGGTAATGGTCAGAGAGACAATCGCCACCTGCGGTTCACAAAATTTCTCAATAATAGCGGCGAGTGAATCGAGTTTAGCGTTCAGACATTCATGCACGGCGCCGACAACAATTGGCTGGCTGCCCTCAGCGCCTTTTTCCAGCACGGTAAACAGGTGGTTTTGCTGGCGAAGCTGGCTCATCAGCCGATCGCCGCTGAACAGGCTAATCTCACAAATCCCCCAGTCTCCGCCGCTGGCGTTAAGCACCCGATCGGTGAGTAGCGCCTGATGCGCGCGATGAAAAGCGCCAAAGCCGAAATGCACAATACGTGAGCGCAGCTGGCTGCGGTCATAATGAGGGAGCTGTACGCCTTCCGGCAGCGTGGCCGTCGCAATGGTAGTCATTCTTAATACACCTGATTAACCGATAATTAACATCTCTAGTGTAAAGTTATATGACAGCAAATTAAATTGGTGAGCCTTGTTTATCCGCTTAGTGTGAGCTTGATCAAGCAATCGAGCGCTGTTTAGCGAAGATCCTGCTAACAGGAGCGGGAAATTAGCGATAATTTCGTCGCTATTGGTATGACAACTTTGGGAGGCTTTGTAGGGGATAGCCTGGCGATGATGAAGGGCCAACAGCCGTATGGCGCGCATTAAGAAGCAAAAAGACAGCCATTGACTGTCTTTTGCATTTTGCACTGACTTTAAAGGCTGGATTTAGTCCGCGCGGCCCATGTAGCGGCTCTCTTCGATATGAATACGAATGCGCTCGCCCGCGCTGAGGTATTCCGGCACCTGAACGACCAGGCCGGTGCTGAGGGTAGCCGGTTTGTTGCGGGCGCTGGCGGATGCGCCTTTGATGCCCGGCGCCGTCTCAATAATTTCCAGATCCACGGTCTGCGGCAGTTCCAGCGCCAGCAGTTGGCCGTCCCAGGTCAGAACCTGCATGTCAGGCATGCCGCCTTCCGGCATAAACAGCAGCTCTTCTTCGATTTGCTCTTTGGTGAAGATATACGGGGTGTAATCTTCTTTATCCATAAAGACGTATTCATTGCCATCGATATAGGAGAAGTCAACGAAGCGGCGGGTCAGGGTAACGGTATCGACAATGTCGTCGCCTTTGAAGCGCTCTTCCACTTTCAGGCCGGTGCGCACATCGGAGAAACGCATTTTGTACAGCGTCGCTGCGCCGCGGGCGCTCGGTGACTGAATATCAATATTTTTAACAATCAGCAGTTTGCCGTTGTAATTCAGCACCATACCTTTCTTAATTTCATTCGCTCTTGGCATTGCAGTAATCCTGTCACTTAAAGGGTCGAAAATATCGCGTAAAACTACTCGCGCCGGGCCTTTCAGGCAAGCGGAATTCGTGTGTTTTGCTATCTTCGGGTAAAACGTTTAGGCTGGGCCGCAAAAGCCTATCGGAAGAGTCGATTATGGAATGCCGCCCTGAATGCGGAGCTTGCTGTATCGCTCCTTCTATCTCCAGCCCTATCCCGGGTATGCCGCAGGGCAAACCGGCAAATACCCGCTGTATACAGCTTTCGGACAATAACCTGTGCGCGATTTTTGGCTCGCCGTTGAGGCCCAAAGTGTGCGCCAGCCTGAAGCCGGAAGCGGAGATGTGCGCCACAAATCGCGAAGAAGCCATGATCTGGCTTCTTCATCTTGAGCTGAGCACTTCGTGACGTCGGAAGCCCGCACGGACACCCTTTATACGTCTTTAATGCGCCACAGGCAGGCCTGAGTGGCGAGGCCCATCACCAGCGCAATCCAGAATACGGCGTGATAGCTCCAGACTTCCGCAACGACCCCCGCCAGCGAACCGGCAATAATCCAGCCAACGCGGATAGTATTGGTATAGAGGGTCGTGGCCGCACCAGCCTGGCCTGGCATCAGGTCCTGAAAATAGAGCATACCGATACCGGCCAGAATGCCGATAAAAATAGCATTCAGCACCTGCAGGGCCAGCAGCAGTCCCGGGGTGTGTACGGTTAGCATGCCGACATAGAACAGCACCCCGGCAACCGCAGAGATCTGCATCAGGAAACGCTTACCGAAACGTTTGGCGTAGTAACCCGCAATCAGCATGGTCGGGATTTCCAGCCCGGCGGCGGTGCCCATCATTAATCCCGCCAGTTTTTCAGGTAAATGCAGCTCATTAATAATGAACAGCGGCATGTTAATGATGTACAGGCTGTTAATTCCCCACATCAGCGTACAGATGATAAACAGCAGCAGCGCGTCGCGGCGGTTGGTGCGCGGCGCTTCAAGATGTCCCGTCACCAACTTCGGCTCTTTGCGCATGCTGGGGAGAAAAAACCAGACTATTGCGCCGCAGACCACGAAGGCAATCGCCGCGCTGAGGTACATCACCGTAAAGCCGAAACCCATCGCCAGCGCGTAGGCCAGCGGCGGACCGATGACCCATGCCAGCGACACCTGAGCGCGCAGGATCGAGCTGAACATGACCGCCTCGCGGCCCGTTTTGTCCGCATGTTCGCGGGCGAGGGCAAACATCTGCGGGTTCGCGGTGGAACCAAAGCTGCTGAGGAAAACGCCGACGAAGAGCAAAATAAAGTAGTTACGATTCCACGCGAAGAGCACGCAGGCCAGTACGCCCATCAGGCAGCAGAAGACGATCAGCTGCTTGCGGTCGCCTTTGCGATCTGAGCGCCCGGCGAGAAACTGGCTCACCAGAATGCCGATCACCGCGCTGCCGGTAAAAAAGAAGCCGACCATCGCCGGTCGTACGTGAACTTCGCCAGTCAGGAACAGGCTCAGGGTAGGCGTTTGTAGCGCCCCGGCAATGCCCGTCAGGAAGGCGACGATCAGGAAGGCGGAAGAGGTTAAATCGAACCCGCGTCGTGGCAGGGCGGCGCTACTGTTTTGCATGTCGGCTTTCATCGGTTTCAGGAGTCGCGGAGTTTACGCCGTCAGTCAGATAATGAACAGTACCAGGGCACGAATAAATCAAAAAGACGTTTCAAAATTTTGCTTCAGCAAAATGCTGAAGTTCTGGCGGGTTTGTCACCACCTCGTCAGCAAAAGTGTGCTGTATCTCTAACTTCTGTTATCGGGAGAGTAACTTTTCTTGCGCGCTGCCTAATAAAGGTACAGACTTCTTGAAACGTTTCAGCGTCATCGGGAGATTCTCCGGCAGTCAGGTGACGCATTTTTTCTCAAAGTAGCTGAAACGATTCAATTCAGCAGGAGAGGAGAACCATGTTCCAGTTATCTGTGCAGGATATTCATCCCGGTCAGCAGGCCGGTAATAAAGAAGAGGCTATTCGTCAGGTTGCCTCCGCGCTGGTTAGCGCGGGCAATGTGGCTGAAGGGTACATCAACGGGATGCTGGCTCGCGAGCAGCAAACCTCCACTTTCCTTGGCAACGGTATTGCGATTCCGCACGGCACCACCGACACGCGCGATCAGGTGCTGAAAACCGGCGTTCAGGTTTATCAGTTCCCGCAGGGCGTGACCTGGGGCGAAGGGCAGACCGCCTACGTCGCTATCGGTATCGCCGCCAGTTCGGATGAACACCTTGGGCTGCTGCGTCAGCTGACCCATGTGCTGAGCGACGACTCGGTTGCTGAACAGCTAAAGTCCGCCACCACCGCTGAAGAGCTGCGCGCCCTGCTGATGGGTGAAAAGCAGAGCGAAGCGCTGAAGCTGGATAACGAAACGCTGACCCTGGACGTGGTCGCCAGCGATCTGCTGACCCTGCAGGCGCTCAACGCCGCGCGGCTGAAAGAAGCGGGCGCCGTCGATGCTTCCTTTGTTAGCCATGCGATTAATGACAAACCGCTGAACCTCGGCCAGGGCATCTGGCTGAACGACAGTCCGGAAGGCAACCTGCGTAGCGCCATTGCCGTGAGCCGCGCGGCCAACGCCTTTATTCGCGATGAGCAGCCGGTTTCCCTGCTGATCACCGTGGCGATGGCCGATGACCAGCCGACGGCGGTCCTTAATCGCCTGAGCAATTTGCTGCTGGACAAAAAAGCTGACCGTTTGCTGAAGTCCGATGGCGCAACGCTGCTGGCGCTGCTGACCAGCGACGATGCGATTGCTGAAGATGTTCTCAGCGCTGAATACGTTATCCGCAACGAGCACGGGCTGCACGCGCGTCCCGGCACGATGCTGGTGAATACCATTAAACAATTTTCCAGCGACATTACGGTCACTAACCTCGATGGTTCGGGCAAGCCGGCAAACGGCCGCAGCCTGATGAAAGTCGTGGCCCTGGGAGTGAAAAAAGGTCACCGCTTGCGCTTCACCGCGCAGGGTGAAGATGCGCAGCAGGCGCTGGATGCGATTGGCGAAGCGATCGCCGCAGGCCTTGGGGAGGGCGCATAAATGAGCAGACGTGTCGCAACGATTACTTTAAACCCGGCCTATGACCTGGTGGGTTTTACCCCGGAAATTGAACGCGGTGAGGTTAACCTTGTTCGCACGACCGGCTTGCACGCCGCAGGGAAGGGGATCAACGTTGCAAAAGTGCTGAAAGATCTCGGTATCGACGTCACCGTGGGCGGTTTTCTCGGTAAAGATAATCAGGATGGCTTTCAGCAACTGTTCAGTGAGCTGGGCATCGCTAACCGTTTTCAGGTCGTTCAGGGCCGTACCCGTATTAACGTCAAGCTGACAGAAAAAGATGGCGAAGTGACCGACTTCAACTTCTCCGGCTTTGAAGTCACGCCGGGTGACTGGGAGCGTTTTGTTAACGACTCCCTGAGCTGGCTGGGCCAGTTCGATATGGTCTGCGTGAGCGGCAGCTTACCTTCCGGCGTAAGTCCGGAAGCGTTCACCGACTGGATGACCCGCTTGCGCAGCCAGTGCCCGTGCATCATTTTTGACAGCAGCCGCGAAGCGCTGGTTGCCGGTCTTAAAGCGGCGCCGTGGCTGGTTAAACCTAACCGTCGTGAGCTGGAAATCTGGGCGGGTCGCAAGTTACCTGAAATGAAGGATGTGATTGAGGCCGCTCATGCGCTGCGCGAGCAGGGGATTGCCCACGTGGTGATCTCCCTTGGCGAAGAAGGCGCCCTGTGGGTTAACGCCTCCGGCGAGTGGATTGCCAAGCCGCCTTCAGTGGAAGTGGTTAGCACCGTTGGCGCGGGCGATTCAATGGTTGGCGGCCTGATTTACGGACTGCTGATGCGTGAGTCCAGCGAGCATACGCTGCGCCTGGCAACGGCCGTCGCCGCGCTGGCGGTGAGTCAGAGCAATGTCGGTATTACCGATCGTACCCAGTTGGCCGCAATGATGGCGCGCGTCGACTTACAACCCTTTAATTAACAGCAGGAGAGGCATAATGAAAACGCTGCTGATTATTGATGCCGGGCTCGGACAGGCCCGCGCCTATATGGCGAAGACCCTGTTAAGCACCGCGGCGCAAAAAGCGCAACTTGAACTGATTGATAACCCAAACGACGCTGAGCTGGCGATTGTGCTGGGCGCGACGCTGCCAGCTGATAGCGCGCTGAACGGCAAAAAGGTTTATCTCGGCGATATTAATCGCGCCGTTGCTCACCCGGAACTATTCCTCGGGGAAGCCAGGAGCCATGCCACGCCATATGCCGCTCCGGCTGCTACAGCTTTACCGGCGGCAACTCATGGTCCGAAACGCATTGTGGCGGTCACTGCCTGCCCGACCGGCGTCGCGCACACCTTTATGGCGGCGGAAGCGATTGAAACCGAAGCCAAAAAACGCGGCTGGTGGGTGAAAGTTGAAACTCGCGGCTCCGTGGGGGCGGGTAATACCATCACTCCTGAAGAGGTTGAGCAGGCGGATCTGGTGGTTGTCGCGGCTGATATCGAAGTGGATCTGGCGAAATTTGCCGGCAAGCCGATGTATCGCACCACAACCGGTCTGGCGCTGAAGAAAACCGCTCAGGAGCTGGATAAAGCCGTTGTTGAAGCGAAACCATATCAGCCTGCGGGTAAATCCCAGGCCGCGGCAGAAGGCAAAAAAGAGTCCGCGGGCGCCTATCGTCATCTGCTGACTGGCGTATCGTATATGCTGCCGATGGTGGTAGCGGGCGGCCTGTGTATCGCGCTCTCCTTCGCTTTTGGTATCAAAGCCTTTGAAGTAAAAGACACTCTGGCCGCCGCGCTGATGCAAATCGGCGGGGGATCAGCCTTCGCGCTGATGGTACCGGTACTGGCGGGCTTTATTGCCTTCTCCATCGCTGACCGCCCTGGCCTGACGCCAGGTCTTATCGGCGGTATGCTGGCGGTTAGCACCGGATCTGGCTTTATCGGCGGTATTATCGCCGGCTTCCTTGCCGGTTACGTGGCGAAAGCGATCAGTACCAGGCTGAAACTGCCGCAAAGTATGGAAGCGCTGAAACCGATCCTCATCATTCCGCTGGTTTCCAGCCTGATCGTGGGTCTGGCAATGATTTACCTGATTGGTAAACCCGTTGCCGGGATCCTCGAAGGCCTGACCCACTGGCTACAAACTATGGGGACGGCGAACGCGGTTCTGCTCGGTGCAATTCTCGGCGGTATGATGTGTACCGACATGGGCGGCCCGGTGAACAAAGCAGCTTACGCCTTTGGTGTTGGTCTTCTGAGTACCCAAACCTATGCCCCGATGGCGGCCATTATGGCGGCAGGTATGGTTCCACCGCTGGCGCTGGGTCTGGCGACGCTGATTGCGCGTAAAAAGTTTGACAAAGCGCAGCAGGAAGGCGGTAAAGCCGCACTGGTTCTCGGCCTGTGCTTTATCACCGAAGGAGCAATTCCTTTTGCCGCTCGCGATCCGATGCGCGTCCTGCCTTGCTGTATCGTTGGCGGCGCGGTGACCGGTGCGATGTCCATGTGGGTTGGCGCGAAACTGATGGCGCCGCACGGCGGTCTGTTCGTCCTGCTGATCCCTGGCGCGATTACCCCGGTGCTCGGATATCTGATGGCGATTGTGGTCGGTACGCTGGTCGCAGGCCTTTCCTACGCGGTGCTGAAACGTCCTGAAGTTCAGGTGGAAGAAAAAGTCGCCTGATCGACGGTGTTACACGCAAAAGGGCAGAGTCTTCTCTGCCCTTTTTTTATGCCGTATCCGCCCTCTGCTTAACCCGCCATATGTGCTCTCCTTCGCATTTTTAAGCTGTTTAAAAACCATACTAGCCAAATTTTGTGATTCTCTTCATGTTCATATGAAATCCCTCTGGCGGACCCCTTTACTTTAAAACCAATCCGCTTAACATAAACATATGTTCACATTCAAACATGTGTTTAATGAGAGGGTGCTGAATGGGCGTATGATTATTTACTGATATTCAAACATTCCACTGCCAAAGCGTTTTTGTATGCTGGAGGGTATTTTTATGCCTGAAAATGATTACGTTGTAATTATTGGATCGGCAAATATGGATGTTGCTGGTTATTCCCATGTATCGTTGAACTATGCTGATTCTAACCCCGGAAAAATAAAATACACTCCCGGTGGAGTGGGGCGGAATATTGCGCAGAATATTGCTTTATTGAATAAACCATCCTGGCTACTGTCGGTTGTCGGAGATGATTTCTATGGCCACTCCCTATTAAAACAAACGGCTCAGTCCGGCGTTCATGTCGATAAATGTCAGATCGTCCACGGCGAGGGGACATCGAGCTATTTATCGCTGCTCGATAATACCGGTGAAATGCTGGTGGCGATTAATGATATGAGTATCACCGAGCATATTACGCCAGCCTTTTTAAGCCAGCACCGGGATTTTATTCGCAGCGCTGCGGTCATCGTCGTTGACTGTAATATCAGCGAATCGGCGCTGGCCTGGTTGATGGAAAATAGCGGCCCGACGCCCATTTTTGTTGACCCGGTCTCTGCCTGGAAGTGCGTGAAAATCAGCCAGCATCTGGGGCGTATCCACACTCTAAAACCGAACCGAATTGAAGCTGAAACGCTGAGCGGAATTGCGCTTTCCGGCACTGATGACGTCACGCGCGTTGCCGACTGGTTTCACCAGCGTGGCCTGCGGCGCCTGGTGCTGAGCATGGGGGGCGACGGGGTTTACTTCAGCGAGAAAGACGGCGAGCGCGGCTGGTCGGCGCCGTTAAAAACCCAGGTAGTCAACGTCACCGGCGCCGGTGACGCCATGATGGCCGGTCTGGCCTGCTGCTGGCTCGACGGCTGTTCATTTTCGCAAGCGGTGAAGTTTGCTCAGGGATGCTCTTCTCTGGCGCTCTCATCGGAATTCACCAATAACCCTGAATTATCTTACGCCAACGTAAAAAAGGTAGTGGAGAACGAACATGTCTGAATTAAATATTTCCTCTGAATTATTACAGGTTTCTGCGGAAGTTCAGCAGGCATTAAAGAATAACCAACCCATAGTCGCGCTGGAGTCGACTATTATTTCTCACGGAATGCCGTTTCCAGAAAATGCGCAGACCGCGCTGGAAGTCGAAGAAATGATTCGCCGTCAGGGAGCGGTTCCGGCAACAATTGCGATTATTCATGGCGTTATGAAAGTTGGCCTGAGCCGCGAAGAAATTGAATTGCTCGGTCGTGAAGGACATAACGTTACCAAAGTCAGTCGCCGTGATTTACCTTTCGTTGTCGCCGCAGGATTAAATGGCGCGACCACCGTGGCTTCTACCATGATTATTGCCGCCATGGCCGGGATAAAAGTCTTCGCGACCGGCGGTATTGGCGGTGTGCACCGCGGAGCAGAGCATACTTTTGATATTTCCGCCGATTTACAGGAACTGGCCAATACCAATGTTACCGTAGTTTGTGCCGGCGCAAAATCTATTCTCGACCTTGGATTAACAACCGAATATTTAGAAACGTTTGGCGTTCCGCTTATTGGCTATCAAACTTCGGCGCTCCCGGCATTTTTCTGTCGAACCAGTCCGTTTGACGTCAGTATTCGCCTGAATAGCGCTAAAGAAATCGCTAAAGCGATGGCGGTGAAATGGCAGTCGGGCCTGAACGGGGGGATGGTGGTGGCGAACCCGATACCGGAACAGTTTGCGATGCCGGAAGCGAAAATCAACGCCGCCATCGACCAGGCGGTGAAGGAAGCGGAAGAGCAGGGTGTGGTGGGTAAGGAGAGTACGCCGTTCCTGCTGGCCCGCGTTGCGGAGCTGACCGGCGGGGATAGCCTGAAATCCAATATTCAGCTGGTCTTCAATAATGCCGTGCTGGCCTGCGAGATTGCCAAAGAGTATCAGCAGATCGCCTGACGACAGTAGCGGGCTGTTTGCGGTTGCCCGCCCCGATATCAAATATACCGAAAGCCTGGCCTGACGCCGGGTTTTCCACCAGGTAAGGATATCATTATGGACATCATGAGAAGTCTTTTGGGGATGGTGGTATTGCTGGCCATCGCCTTTGCGCTGTCAGTAAATAAAAAACGCATCAGTATCAGAACCGTAGGGGCCGCGCTGCTGCTGCAGATCGTGATTGGCGGAGTGATGCTCTATTTCCCGCCGGGCAAGTGGCTGGTGGAACAGGCGGCGCTCGGGGTACATAAAGTCATGTCCTACAGCGACGCCGGAAGCGCGTTTATTTTTGGATCGCTTGTCGGTCCGAAAATGGATGTGCTGTTTGACGGCGCGGGTTTTATCTTCGCCTTCCGCGTGCTGCCCGCCATCATTTTTGTCACCGCGCTGATAAGCCTGCTTTACTACCTCGGCGTGATGGGGCTGCTGATCCGGATTCTCGGCGGTATCTTCCAGAAAGCGCTGAATATCAGCAAGATTGAGTCCTTTGTCGCCGTGACCACCATCTTTCTTGGCCAAAATGAGATCCCGGCGATCGTCAAACCCTTTATCGACCGTCTCAACCGCAATGAGCTGTTTACCGCCATTTGTAGCGGGATGGCGTCGATCGCCGGATCGATGATGATCGGCTATGCCGGCATGGGCGTACCGATCGATTATCTGTTAGCCGCTTCGCTGATGGCTATTCCAGGCGGGATTCTGTTTGCTCGTATGCTGAGCCCGGCAACCGAAGCCTCCCGGGTCACTTTCGATAATCTCTCCTTCACCGAGACGCCGCCGAAAAGCATTATCGAGGCGGCAGCATCCGGGGCGATGACCGGGCTGAAAATTGCCGCCGGGGTGGCAACGGTGGTGATGGCGTTTGTGGCGATCATCGCGTTGCTGAACGGTATTATCGGCGGCATTGGCGGCTGGTTTGGCTACGGTCACGCCACGCTGGAGGGTATTTTCGGTTTCCTGCTCGCGCCTCTGGCGTGGATTATGGGCGTTGACTGGAGCGATGCGACGCTGGCGGGAAGCCTGATTGGCCAAAAGCTGGCGATAAACGAATTCGTCGCCTACCTCAACTTTTCGCCTTATCTGCAAACCGGCGGTACCCTGGACGTGAAAACCGTTGCGATTATCTCGTTTGCGCTGTGCGGTTTCGCCAACTTTGGCTCAATAGGTGTGGTTGTCGGGGCATTTTCGGCTATTTCACCGCAGCGCGCGCCGGAAATTGCTCAGCTTGGGCTGCGCGCTCTGGCGGCGGCCACGCTCTCTAACCTGATGAGCGCCACCATTGCCGGGTTCTTTATCGGTCTGGCATAAAACAGCGCGCGCACCGCGCCTGCGGTGCGCGATGCTATAGGCTGGGAAGTAAATTGAGCGCGTTATCAACGGATAAAGAAGGGTTGTTGATGCTGTCGCTGGCGCGGGTAATGGCGGTGCAGGCCATGGCGAAAGCGACGCTCTCTTTGAAATCGCTGCCGTCAAGATAGCTATAAAGCAGCCCGGCCATCAGCGCATCGTCGGCGCCAAAGCTGTCTATCGTGGTATGGCCCGGTAGCTTCATCTGAAAACGTTCACCGCCGGCTTCGCTACAGAAAACGGAATCGTCTTCCGAGCAAATTACCACGCGCCGCGTTCCCCTTTCATGCAGCCAGGCTAACGCGCGATCGCGATCGGCCTCGTTTTCAATGGGTTCTCCCCAGAGGATCTGCAGTTCGCGCAGCGTCGGCTTGAGGGTATGGATCTTTCCCAGCCACGGGCGAATGCGGTGCGCTTTAAACTCCGACACGGTATCAACAAATACCGGAATAGCGTTGGCCAGCGTAAATACCCACTCCAGCAACGGCTCCGTTAAATTACAATCGACCAGGATGACGCCGGCATGGGTCAGCAGATCCCGATATTGATTCAGCAGCTGCGGGGTGAGCGACTGTAAGATATGCGTATCGTTAATCGCCAGCACCGTCTCTTCCTGCGGATTGGCGATGGAGAGATAGGTGGCGGTATTGTGACCGTGCAGGCGGATACAGCTTTGCACGTTAACCCCGGCTTGTCGGGTCTGCTCAAGCAACGTTTCGCCGTAAAAGTCGCTGCCGACGGCGGAAATCAGATGCACATCGCGGCCCAGCAGCGCCAGATTATGCGCGATGTTCCGCGCCACTCCGCCGGCGGAGCACTGGATATTGCCCGGGTTGGAGACCGGTTGGGGATAATGAATATCGGCAATGCCGCGGATATCCATATTCACCGCGCCCAGCGAGACGCAATACTCCTGCTCGGTAAGGATGTAGCCTTTGCCCTTGATGGCCCCCTTACGCGTGAGGTCCATAATATGCGCGGCTACGCGGGAGCGGCTAATCTGCAGAATATCGGCAATCTCATGCTGCTGAATCAGCGGATTGCGCCGCAAAATTTTGAGGATCTGCTTTTCCCTGTCGTTCATATCAGACCACGGCCTCTTCCGTCTGCTGCGCCCGCAGCCAGGCGATCTCTTCCGCCCAGATATCAGGATTGATCGTTTCCAGGATCAGCGGGATACCGTCAAAGCGGCTATCCTGCATTATCCAGCGGAAGGCATCGTGGCCGATATTGCCTTCACCCAGGCTGTGGTGGCGGTCAACGCGGCTGCCGAACGTGCTTTTCGCATCGTTCAGATGCATACCGCGCAAATACTGAAAACCGACAATCCGTTCAAAATCAGCGAAGGTTTTTTCACACTCTTCGGCGCTACGCAGGTCGTAGCCGGCGGCGAAGGCGTGGCAGGTATCAATGCACACGCCGACGCGCGATTTATCTTCCACGCCATCGATGATGGCTGCCAGATGTTCAAACTTAAACCCCAGGTTACTGCCCTGGCCGGCGGTGTTTTCAATGACCGCCGTCACGCCTTCGGTTTTGGCCAGCGCGATGTTAATGGACTCGGCAATGCGCGCCAGGCATTCGTCTTCTGGAATTTGCTGCAGATGACTACCCGGATGAAAATTGAGCAGCGTCAGGCCGAGCTGCTGGCAACGGGAGAGTTCATCAATAAAGGCATCGCGGGATTTTTCCAGCGCGTCCGCAACCGGGTGGCCGAGGTTAATCAGATAGCTGTCGTGCGGCAGAATTTGTCCCGGGCCGAAATGATGCTTCTCGCAGGCGGCTTTAAATTCAGCAATGGTGTCGTCGCTCAAAGGCGCGGCGCGCCACTGGCGCTGGTTTTTGGTGAAGAGGGCAAATGCGGTCGCGCCGATTTCGGCTGCGCGAATGGCGGCATTGGCTACACCGCCGGAGGCGCTGACGTGCGCTCCAATGTATTTCATAAAAAAACTCCAGTTAAGCCGCTGGGGGGAGGGTAATGATAGCGGCTTAGCCGGAGAGTTACATCATCCTTAATACAACCTGAGTATTGAGGAGACTCAGGCCATCAGACTGTGGATAGCAAGGTTAATCGCGCCGCCGCCGACAATCAGCCAGACAAAGAGCATCAGCGCCATCAGCAGCGGTTTAGCGCCGGCTTTTTTCAGCGCGCTGACGTGGGTGGTCAGGCCGAGGGCCGCCATCGCCATCGCCAGCAGCACGGTATCCAGGGTCACCAGCATATCAACTACCGCTTTCGGCAGCAGGTGGAAGGAGTTAAATACCGCCACCAGAATAAACAGGATCGCAAACCACGGAATGGTGATTTTGCTTTTCTCGCCGCCGTTTGCCGGGGCTAATTGCTTCACGCGAGCGGCAAGGAACAGCAGGAACGGAGCCAGCATCATCACGCGCAGCATTTTTGCAATCACCGCCGCGTTTTCCGCATCCGGACTTACGGCGTGGCCGGCGGCGACAACCTGGGCAACCTCATGCATCGTCGAACCCATATAGATGCCGTAGGCCTCCGGCGTAAACCAGTGCGCCAGGAAAGGATAAACTGCCGGGTACAGGAAGATAGCAATGGTACCGAAAATCACCACCGTGGCCACGGCGACCGTCACTTTGCTGGCTTCCGCTTTGACGACCGGTTCCGTCGCCAGGACCGCTGCCGCGCCGCAAATGCTGCTACCGGCGCCAATCAGCCAACTGGTATGTTTATCGAGGCCGAAAACCTTTTGCCCAAGAAAACAGGCGATAAAAAAGGTGCTGGAAAGCGTCAGCACATCAATCACGATACCGCTGACGCCAACGTCGGCAATCTGAGCGAACGTCAGGCGAAAGCCGTATAGAATGATGCCGAGGCGCAGTAGGTGCTGTTTGGCAAAGAGTACGCCGCCGTCGCAGGGCTGCCAGATTTTCGGGTAAACCGTGTTACCGATGACCATGCCGAACAAAATGGCCAACGTAAGGGCGCTGAAGCCCGCGCCAGCGATTGCCGGAAAACTACCGGCCCACAGCGCTGCGCCGGTGAGCAGGGCGGTCAGCGCCAGTCCAGGTGCAAAGTGCCGCAATGGGCGATGTTTAGTCGGTAAAGTGAGTGCTGTCATAACCTTCTCCTTTGTCTGGGAAAAGCATACGACGCGCTGGTTTAAATATAAAATTGATTATATATTTATAATTAATCGTAATAAGTGGTAAACGAGCGGTTTCGCGGTGTGAGCACGATGTGTATAAGCCTTAGCCGCGGATGCCGGGTCGTCTATAAAGGCAGGAAAAATCATGCATATCACGCTACGGCAGCTGGAAGTTTTTGCTGAAGTTCTGAAAAGCGGGTCGACGACCCAGGCCTCGCAAATGCTGGCGCTGTCGCAGTCGGCGGTCAGCGCCGCGCTGACCGATCTTGAAGGGCAGTTGGGAGTGCAGCTGTTTGACCGCGTCGGGAAAAGGCTGGTGGTCAACGAACACGGCAGGCTGCTCTATCCGCGGGCGCTGGCGCTGCTGGAGCGGGCGCTGGAGATAGAGCAGCTGTTTCGCGGCGACAACGGCGCGATTCGCGTCTACGCCAGCAGCACCATCGGCAACTATATCTTGCCGGAGATCATTGCGCGCTATCGACGCGACCTGCCGGATTTACCGCTGGAGCTGAGCGTGGGCAATAGCCAGGACGTGATCAACGCGGTGGCCGATCTGCGGGTGGATATCGGGTTGATTGAAGGTCCCTGCCACGCGGCGGATATTATCGCCGAACCCTGGCTGGAAGATGAACTGGTGGTCTTTGCCGCGCCGGATTCACCGCTGCTGGAAGGGGAGGTGACGCTGCAACGGCTGGCGGAGGCGCCGTGGATTCTACGCGAGCACGGCTCCGGGACCCGGGAAATTGTCGACTATTTATTATTATCGCATCTACCGGCATTTCATCTTGGAATGGAACTGGGTAATTCGGAAGCCATCAAGCACGCGGTGCGCCATGGTCTGGGCATTAGCTGCCTGTCGCGACGCGTGGTTGCGGAGCAGCTTGAAGTGGGATCGCTGGTGGCGCTGAAGATTCCACTGCCGCGCTTAACCCGCACCCTGTGGCGTATTCATCACCGCCAGAAGCATATTTCCAAGGCATTACAGCGTTTCCTGAGCTATTGCGAGATCGCAACCTGATACGCGAGGTTTTGCACCGGCGCCAGCCCGTGTTGAACGCAAATATCCGCTGTTTTCGCGTAATACCATGTTCCCCATGGATAAGGTTCCCAGCAGCGAATATAGCGGTCAGGGCTAAAAAGGGTGAAATGTAAAACCAGAATCAGCGTATTTGCGGTGAGCAGCAATAGCGGCGTCAGGTAAAGGCAAGACCTGACGATGGGGGTTGCAAAAGGTAGCGGCGCAGCCTGGGGGAAAAAGAGTTTTTTATTTCCCTCTATGCTCAATATCAGCAGCGCAGGCCCCAGGCAGACAAAGTTTGCTTTTAAAATATTCTGCGAACAGAAATCCGGCGCCCGTGGCAGCCTGAGTAGCGTGAAATAGTCGCCTGCCAGGTAAAGAGAGCACAAAGCAAGCAGAGGGCAAATCAGCGAAACGCCGACCCAGACCGGCCAGTCATACTGAGGCGGCGGTTGCACTTTGCGCATCAATTGCTCCCTCGCTCATCCGGCGATGGCCTGATAATGGTGTAGCCAAAATGCTGGCACCAGCGGCTATTCCTGACGTACATATACGTGGCCCCATGGCCGCCTTTGCTGATACACACGCCAAACTGTGGGCTTTTATAGTGCTCAATAGTGACGTATTGCAGGACATAAAGGCTGACAGACCACACCGGCCCCATCGCAATAAAGAACAAAAACAGGAGCGTGGCGTAGCGCTCGCCAGGCGTACCGTTGGCGGTGCAGGCGGCAATCAGCGCCATCAGCAGTGCCAGACCGAGAAAGAGGATGCCGGAGAAGAGCGAGTCGGCGCTGTCGACAATATAATCCGGACGGAAGTACCACTCTTCAATAATCTTGATGCTTTGATAGAAGCCAATGATAAAAAGAATGAAGCAAAAGCAAGCTGCGTAGACTCCCTCAGCGAGCGACATGGTGCGGCGTTTGCGCTTGTTCTTGCGTTTCATCGTCGGTTCCTTCCGTGGAATTTCGCGGAAGTTTGCCCGATATCCCTCTGGTTTGTGCATTTATTTGTGCTAATGGCGGATTTGTTCTTTACTAATAATCGGCAGTCGATCATGAAGCTCTCTTATAACTTTGCATTTGTATCGGATGGATCACAGACTCTCTGCTACAATCTCGCCTCGTTTTTTGGATGGATAGCATTTTCACATGGTTTCGGATACTAAAACCACAGAAGCGCCCGGTTTACGTCGTGAACTGAAGGCGCGCCACTTGACCATGATCGCTATTGGCGGTTCCATAGGTACAGGTCTTTTTGTTGCCTCTGGCGCAACGATTTCTCAGGCAGGCCCAGGCGGGGCGCTGCTCTCCTATATTCTCATCGGCCTGATGGTTTATTTCCTGATGACCAGCCTCGGCGAGCTGGCGGCGTTTATGCCGGTCTCCGGCTCTTTTGCTACCTATGGGCAAAATTACGTCGAGGAAGGTTTTGGCTTCGCGCTGGGCTGGAACTACTGGTACAACTGGGCGGTGACCATCGCCGTTGACCTCGTTGCCGCTCAGCTGGTGATGACCTACTGGTTCCCGGACGCGCCCGGCTGGATCTGGAGCGCGCTGTTCCTCGGGATCATGTTCCTGCTGAACTGGATTTCGGTAAAAGGCTTTGGCGAGGCGGAATACTGGTTTTCGCTGATCAAAGTCGCCACCGTCATTATCTTCATTATTGTCGGCGTGATGATGATCTTCGGCATCTTCAAAGGCGCACAGCCTGCGGGCTGGAGCAACTGGGTTGTCGACGATGCGCCGTTCGCGGGCGGCTTTGCGGCGATGATTGGCGTGGCGATGATTGTCGGCTTCTCATTTCAGGGAACCGAGCTTATCGGCATCGCGGCCGGCGAATCGGAAAACCCGGAGAAGAACATCCCGCGCGCGGTGCGTCAGGTGTTCTGGCGTATCCTGCTGTTCTATGTGTTCGCCATCCTGATCATCAGTCTGATTATTCCTTATACCGACCCGAGCCTGCTGCGTAACGACGTGAAAGATATTTCCGTCAGTCCGTTTACGCTGGTATTCCAGCACGCAGGGCTGTTGTCGGCGGCGGCGATTATGAACGCGGTTATTCTGACTGCGGTATTGTCGGCGGGTAACTCCGGGATGTACGCGTCCACCCGCATGCTCTATACCCTGGCCTGCGATGGCAAAGCGCCGCGTATTTTCTCTAAGCTGTCAAAAGGCGGCGTGCCGCGTAATGCGCTGTATGCCACCACGGTGATTGCTGCGCTGTGCTTCCTGAGCTCAATGTTCGGTAACCAGACCGTTTACCTGTGGCTGCTGAACACCTCGGGGATGACTGGCTTTATTGCCTGGCTGGGGATTGCCATCAGCCACTATCGCTTCCGTCGCGGCTACGTTATGCAGGGGAACGATCTGAATAACCTGCCGTACCGTTCAGGCTTCTTCCCGCTGGGGCCGATCTTCGCGTTCGTCCTGTGTCTTATCATTACCCTGGGGCAGAACTACGAAGCGTTCCTCAAAGACACCATCGACTGGGGCGGCGTTGCGGCAACCTATATCGGCATTCCACTGTTCCTGGTCATCTGGTTTGGCTACAAGCTGGCAAAAGGAACGCGCTT
The DNA here is from genome assembly GCF_001808475.1 of Klebsiella sp. HMSC09D12. Classification (NCBI taxonomy): domain Bacteria; kingdom Pseudomonadati; phylum Pseudomonadota; class Gammaproteobacteria; order Enterobacterales; family Enterobacteriaceae; genus Klebsiella; species Klebsiella sp. HMSC09D12. The sequence continues at coordinate 198,600 of NZ_KV793495.1, forward strand.
TGTGCGCTACAGTGAAATGAAGTTCCCGGATCGCTTCAAAGGCTAAGGTTAGCTTGCTCGGTCAGATAAAACCCTCTCAACGAGAGGGTTTTTTTATGTCTCCAGTTCTTACAAATTGATACAGATCTCCATAATTGTATTGATAATTGTAATCATTATCTTTATCATTTTCGCCAAATTCAGGATGAAGCCAATCCCCGTATCTTGCAGACACTCAAACTGACAAGGGGCGACCAGCCACATCTACTGTAAAAAATTGCGCGCACGCCGCCGTTAGAGCGGTATGCCGACAGTACCTGTGAGCAGCACCTTTTTTGTTTGTTTTGTTGTACACCTCATGGAGATATGGAATGTTCAGGCTAAACCCTTTTGTCCGGGCCGGATTATGTGCGTCCGTCGTATCCTTAGCGTTTCCGGCGCTGGCTGACGTTAATGAAGAGACGCTGGTCGTCACCGCTGCGGCAACTGAACAGAGCGTCAAAGATGCGCCCGCCAGTATTAGCGTTATCACCCAACAGGATCTGCAGCGTAGACCGGTACAAAACCTGAAGGATGTACTGCGGGAAGTGCCGGGCGTGCAGCTCACCAACGAAGGGGATAACCGCAAGGGGGTGAGTATTCGCGGCCTCAGCAGCGGCTATACGCTGATCCTCGTTGATGGCAAACGCGTTAACTCGCGCAACGCCGTTTTCCGCCACAATGATTTTGACCTTAACTGGATCCCGGTTGATGCCATTGAGCGTATCGAAGTCGTGCGCGGGCCGATGTCTTCCCTCTATGGTTCCGACGCCCTCGGCGGCGTAGTGAATATCATCACTAAAAAAGTCGGCCAGCAGTGGACCGGCACCCTCAGCGCGGACACCACCATTCAGGAACACCGCGATCGCGGCGATACGTACAATGGCCAGTTCTTTACCAGCGGCCCGCTGATTGACGGTGTGCTCGGAATGAAGGCCTACGGCAGCCTGGCAAAGCGCGCCAAGGACGATCAGCAGGCTTCCAGCAACGCAGCTGGCGAAACGCCGCGTATTGAAGGCTTCACCAGCCGCGACGGCAATGTCGAATTCGCCTGGACGCCCAATGACAATCAGGACATTACCGCAGGCTACGGTTTTGATCGCCAGGATCGTGATTCCGACTCTCTCGACCGCAACCGCCTTGAACGTCAGAACTACTCCCTGAGCCACAACGGTCGCTGGGATGTCGGCAATAGCGAGCTGAAATTCTACGGCGAGAAAGTGGATAATAAAAATCCCGGACAGGCCGGCACCATCACTTCTGAGAGTAACGCGGTGGATGGCAAATACGTTCTGCCGCTGGGAATGATTAACCAGCTGCTGACCTTCGGCGGCGAATGGCGCCACGATAAGTTGAAGGATCCGGTCAACCTGAGCAGCGGCGGTAAATCCACTTCCGCCAGCCAGTATGCGCTGTTCCTGGAAGATGAATGGCGGATAATCGAACCTCTGGCCTTAACCACCGGCATCCGTATGGACGATCACCAGACCTATGGCGATCACTGGAGCCCGCGTGCTTATCTGGTCTATAACGCTACCGATACCGTGACCGTGAAGGGCGGCTGGGCGACGGCATTTAAAGCGCCATCGCTGCTGCAGCTGAACCCGGACTGGACCACCAACTCCTGCCGCGGTTCGTGCAGCATTATCGGTAACCCGGATCTGAAGCCGGAAACCAGCGAAAGCTTCGAGCTGGGTTTGTACTATCGCGGCGAAGAGGGCTGGCTTGAAGGCGTGGAAGGAAGCGTCACCACCTTCCAGAACAACGTTGACGATATGATCGATATTCTGCGTACCTCCAGCGCCAGCGAAGCGCCGGGCTATCCGAACTTTGTCGGCTGGAAAACGGTGAACGGGAAACGCGTGCCGGTCTTCCGCTACTTCAACGTCAATAAGGCGCGAATCAAAGGGGTAGAAACGGAATTGAAAGTACCGTTTGGCGATGAATGGAAGCTGACGGTGAACTACACCTATAACGATGGTCGCGACCTGAGTAACGGCGGCGATAAACCGCTGCAGACGCTGCCGTTCCATACGGCTAACGGCACACTCGACTGGAAACCGCTGGACGACTGGTCCTTCTACGTCACCGCCAACTATACCGGCGAACAGCGTTCGGTCAGCACGACGGGCAAAACGCCCGGCGGCTACACCATGTTTGATATCGGCGCGGCCTGGAACGTCACCAAAAACGTCAAGCTGCGCTCCGGGGTGCTTAACGTCGGCGATAAGGATCTGAGCCGCGACGACTACAGCTATACAGAAGAAGGTCGCCGCTACTTTATGGCCGTCGATTACCGCTTCTAACCGGGCGATAAAAGAGGGCTGGCAGATTTCCCTGCCAGCCCTCGTTAAAGGCGCTCAGGTGGCTACTTACCGGGGCGAATAATGGCACGAATACTGCCGCAATTATTTCTAATATACCCTAAATAATTCGAGTTGCAGGAAGGCGGCGACGCAGGGAATCCCCAGGAGCTTACTCTAGTAAGTGACTGGGGTGAGCGAGGAAAGCCAACGCACATGCAACTTGAAGTATGACGGGTATACACACGATGAGCAGACACCAGATCGGGACGTTGGGCGTTACCTTCATGGTTTGTTCTCCTGTGTAAGTTCACAGAGATATTGCAATT
>NZ_KV793496.1:0-38537 GCF_001808475.1 Klebsiella sp. HMSC09D12
GTTCAACCCCCCGCAACATTGCGCCTCACCGGGCAAGCCGGCTTGCCCACAATTCTACGGCGCCCTTCAGATCTCAGCACCCGGCTCGACTGCGTTATTCGAGGCGCATTCCACAGTTTACGACCGTTCTTTCTTTGCCAGCCATACCAGCAGCTTCAGGCTGGCGGAGTAATAGTCGTCCTGGGAATTAATCTGCGGCTCGGCCTGCTCTTCACCAAGGGTTAAATCGCGTACCGCCAATAGCCCGCCGGTCATAAACCACGGCGCGGCCTCATTGGTATTGATGTTTATCCAGGCCGGCGTCTGCAGACGCGGATAGCGCTGAAACCAGTTTTTCCACGGCGTCAGCAGGCTGCTTTGCGGGTCGTCCCAGTAGACATACATAGGAATGCGGATAGCATCGAAGCTCATCCGCGTCGGCCACTCTTTTGCCGGCTCCATCTTGCCGTCCGCTCTTAAGGCGACCCAGTCGCTGGGTAGCTGCGATTTCCCCCACGCCATTTTCCCCAGCAGCGCCTGAGCATCACTCTTCAGCTTTCGCCAGGCAGTCAAATGAGTACGCGCCGCGAAGGCCTGCCAGGCGGGAAAGATAAAGTAGGATGGATTCAGATTCAGATGGTCGTTGAGATAAAATCCCTTTGCGCCCGGGAGCATCACCTGACGGTCGGCGAAGGTCACCACCGTATGCTTCAGCAGCGAAGCGGTTATCGCATCCGAAGCGGTACCGTAGGTTTTTTCATGCCACTGCTGCTGCGCGCGCAGCAGCGCCCAGGCAATCAGGGTATCGCCATCGGTGGCGTCATTTTTATCCGCCACTGGATCGGGCGCCACCGGGTTATAGCGCCAGTAAAACAGCCCGTTATCTTTGTTGCGCAGGGTTTTATCTGTCCACTGCCAGAGCTTGTCAAAGGCGGGACGATCGTCGTTGGCCACCGCTAACAGCATGGCAAAACCCTGCCCTTCAGTATGAGAGACGTTGCCGTTACCGGTATCAACAATACGCCCGTCCGGCATCATAAAACGCGATTTATAACTTTCCCACGCCGTATCGGCCCACGCGTGGGGAAGCATCATCACCGTCGTTACCACGACTGTCGCTAAAGCACGCAAGGACATAAATTCACCCATTAGGGATGGAAGTAAAGAAACTGAACGTCAGAGACTGAAAACAGCCGCTCACGCTGTAAAACCACGTGCGCCGCGCCGCCCTGTCCCTGTAACCAGCGGGAATAGAGCCCCTCGAGTATGGCACAAAATGCATTACACCAGCGGATGCGCCGCGCTTCATCGCGGCTGACCGGCAGAGCCTGATGGCGTAATCGCAGGCCTTCATCGTTCACCTCGACGCTGACGAAGCCCCACTGAAAGCGGCTTAGCAGCGCATTCATGTTGGTCTCCAGCTGGCCGAGAGTCTCAGACTCCGGCAGCGGATGTTCATCGGCCAGCGCCTCGCCCATCTGCCGCAGAAAGGGCTGGCTCTCCAGCTCACCCGCGTTGTTGACCATACCATCAACCATAATGAGCAGCAGATCGAACCATCCGGCAGGCGTTTGCTGCTGCTGAAACCACGTCATAACCTGCGCGTTATTATTGTCCGTCACGATCAGTTATCTCCCAGCATGTAGCGGATATAGAGACCAGCGGTGCTCTCGTTATAATCGCCGAAGGTGTCATAGCCAACCTGACCACCGAGCGTCATTTGTTTGTTGACTTTGTAATCTGCGCCGGCGCGTAGGGTATAGCCGATACCGCTCTTCGAAGTGGCTGAATAGTAGGCTTCTTTGGCAAAACCGTTGCTCACTGCGGTCTCGAGGGCCTGCTGCCACCCGGCGTTAGTCGGGAAATAAGCGCTCTTATCCTGGCTATAGGATTGATAGCCCACCGAGCCGCCAAGTTTCATCGTCCAGTTGTCATATTTTTCCGTCAGGCTCACCGGCAGCGATACGCTGACGTAGTTCTGCGGGCTGAAGTAGCCCCCTTGCCCGTAGGTGAAGTAGCTCAGGTTTTTCGAGTAATCCATGTAACTCATGCTCAACCCGGTCTGCAGCTGACGATACTCATCGTGGTAAGGCCGCAAATAAACTCCGGCGTTGGCGTTTATGCTGGTATTGCTGGCGACGTTTTGTCCCAGGTAGCTATAGCCCCCGCCGCCGACGTAGAAACCGGCATCGCCGTCGTCATAGCTTAGCTGCAGGGTACCGCCGTTTTTGGTCACCTGCCCCCAGGTCTTGCCGGAGTAGGAATCCTTCAGCCCTACCCAGGAGAGCAGACTGTCGGTCAGCGACCGACGCTCGCCGGTAAAAATCAACGACAGATAGTTGGTCAGCTTCGGCGACCACTTTACGCCGCCCACCACGGTATTTAGATCCTGGCCCAAAGGCGTGCTGCCGATATCGACGCGGTATTCGTCGCCGCTCAGCGCCAGAGCCAGCTCCACGCCGTTGGCTTTTTGTGAATCGGTTGAGCCGCTCGCCTGATCGACATTCGGCTTCAGGCTGGAAGAGGCCAGATAGCTGGCGACCTGCCCGGAATCGTAAGTTCCGAGTTTCGCCAGATTCTCCATGCCGCTGCTGGTGGTGGCATTAAAGTCAGAGGCCTTGAGCGTGCCCAGACCGCTCAAGGCTTCCGCCCCCGGATTGTTGGCAAAGTACGTCGTGCGCTCGGTCGCGGTCATCGCCGCAATCGCCGCCTGCTCGCTGGTCGCGGTGGAAATCATATTGGAGACTGCATTGGATAGCGGGTTCGCGCCGTAACGCCGCCAGGCGTCGCCGGTCGCCGTCCCCGCGTTCAGCGTAATCGGCGTAACGGTAAAATCGAAACGCGAATCACCAAACGGCGATGAGGACCAGGTGAGCGGGTTTTTTATCTCGCTGAGCTTACTGGTGCCGGATTCGCCGTCGCGACCGCGAACCTCCATGCCCCCCTGCAGCCAGGTGCCGGTTTTTTCCTGCAACGTCTCCATCATGGTATCCACCTGGCGCAGCATCCGGGTCTGGGCGGTTTCGACCGGCAGATCGGTGCGCTGGATCCCCGGCAGCGCGCCGCCATCCCCGGTCGATACCTGAGAGACCTGCCACGGCATATATTGCCCGTAGGCGGAGGCCGCACGCGTCGCCCCGGGGGTACGCGAAACGCCGACAAACGGATTATCCGCCGCCAGCGCGCCGCCCACGGTCGGCGTTTGCGCGCCATTGCTGCTCTGTTGTCCCAGCAGCCTGCCGCGGGCGCTGCGCAGGTAAGTCATCGCCTGCTGATGATGCCCCTGCGACTCGGCAACGCGCGCCAGCAGCAGCAAACGGTCCGGCGAATTATCCGGGCGCAGTCCACCCGCCAGCTGCGCCGCCCGTTCGCTATTCCCCGCCGAGAGTGCGACATCAATAGCCCCGCTGCGCGCATCCTGCGTCGGCGTATCGCGGGTCATCAGATAGTCATAGACGACACCGGCCTCTTTGTTCATTTTGCCGCTCTGATAGAGCCGCGCCATAGCGAACATCAGATCGGTATTTTGCGGGTCGTTCTGCATCGCGCCCATCAGCTTGTCATACGCTGCCGCGTAGTTGCCCTGCTCGCGCAGATGGTCCGCTTCGTTAATCACATAACCGTTGCGAATACTGGCCAGCTGCGTCGGCGTACTGCTTGCCTGCAGCTGCGGGTTAGTGAGCAGACTCTGCGCTTCGGTTGTCAGGCCCGCCTGGTTAAGTACCGTCACCTGATCGGCATAATCCCCGGCATTACCTGAGATACCGCCGTTAATATTGTTGCGCACCAGCGATACCGCGGTGGTGACATCGCCACTCTGGGCCAGCAGCCGCGCCAGTTTACCCACATCCGCCGGGGCTTCAGGCGGCGTTGCGGTCATCGTCCTGAGCGTATTAGCAGCGGCAACGGTATTGCCCTGCGCCAGATAGCTCTCCGCCGTCGCCAGCTGCAGGTTGTAGTTCACCCGTTGTTTCAGGTCGCGCATCTGGCTGGTCTGACTGGCGGGGGGAATTCTTGCCAGCAGGGTTTGCGCCTGCTGCCAGCCGCCGTTCTCGCTGGCAAAAAGTGCCGCAGCGTACAGCGAGCTGGCGCCGGCGCCGGGACGCCAGGCGGCGCCCATAACCGCATTTGCCTCACCGTCGTTACCGGCTTTTTGCAGCATACGGGCCAGATCGAGGCGTATCCACGCATCGTCCGGATAGCGAGAAAGCCCCTGGCGCAGCATGGCGATAGCCGCCGTCACGTTACCGGCGCTGGCCTGCTCCTGCGCCTGGCGACGCAGCGAATCGCCGGGCTGTCCGATGACCACCCGCGGCTGCAGTTTTTGCTGCAGGCTTTCCGGCAGCGTGCGCAGCATCGCCTGCGCTTCTGCCGTTTTATTCTGTTCGCGCAGAACGTAATAGAGATTCTCCCGCGCCGGGCCGTTTTGCGGCTGGTCGTTGAGCAGCGCCCGTAGCGTTTGTTCGGCCTGCGGCAAATCTTTGTTATGCCGCAGAACGTCGGCGCGGAACAGCTTCGCCGCCGTGCCCTGCGTCCCGCTCTGCTGCGCCAGCGGCGCAGAGAGCGCCAGCGCCTGGCTAATATTCCCTTGCTTGTAAGCCTGCTGCGCCTGAGCGAGCTGCCCGTAAAACAGCGCATCCGCCGCCTGCTGACGACGGGTTTCCGAGCCATCGCCGCCGAGATCCGCCGCCCGGCTCAAATACTGAGAGGCCGCCTGAAAATCGCCGCTGCGCTGGGCGATATAGCCCATTCCGGCCAGCGCGTCAGCGTCCTGCGGGTTGCTTTGCAGAACCTGTTCAAACTGCTGCTTCGCCGCGGCGGTATTGCCGCTGTTGAGGTCAGAATAGCCCTGGCCGCGCGCCTGGCCGCTGCGCCGTTCGCGAAAGTAGTTCTGGACTTCAGTATCCTGCGGATGACGCTGCATCCAGGTGTCGTAAAACGGCTCATCCCCCAGCTGCGGCCCCAGCCACAGCAGCGCCTGACGCAGCCCGCTATCGGCTTCTTTGCTGCCGCTGGCCATCGGCTCCAGCATGGCGATGCCTTCCCGGCGGGTCTCTTCGCGCCAGGTGAGCACTTTGCCCAGGGCAACGCGCGGCGCGTTCTCCTGCGGATGCTGCGCGACGTATTGACGTAGTTCGCTCAACGCCTGTGGGTAGAGCGCCTTGTCGCTGGCCATGGTCATATAGTATTCGGCCGCCAGCCCGGAAGGCGGAACGTTGCCGTTAAACATACTCCGCCAGGTCGCCAGCGCGGCGGGAACATTGCCGCTGCGCGCCTGCTGTCTGGCCAGAGTGAGCTGTCCCTGCGGCACCTGCGCCATTTTTTTTGCGCTATCCAGATCCTGTAGTCCGGGGCTGTCGGGCGCCGCTTTCTCCAGCCGCGCCCGCCACTGGGCTGCGGCCTGCAGATTGCCCCCCTGCTGCGCCCATAGCGCCATCAGGTACAGCGCCTGAGCGTTGTTGGCATCCACCGATAGCACTTTTTGCAGCGATTCCATCGCCAGTTCGTCATGCGATTTTTCGTGCCAGTAGTTGGCCTGTGCGAACAACGCTTGTAGCGCGGCATCGTTACCCGCCGCGTGCGCTCCGCCGAATGCGCCAAGCGTCAGCGCGCCGGACAGGCACAGCGTAGAAAATTGACGGGCTGCATGGGTATTCATTCTGCTGGCTCTTTTCATTGGCTCTCTCCCGAATCCAGGCGCTTACGAGCATGACGTTTAAACATGGCGGTCAGCGCCAGACCCAGAATCGATGTCATAATCAACCCCAGCACCGCCAGCAGCCCGGAGTGCTGATTGGCGTACCATACCGCCATCATGTACCACGGCATCTGGCCGCTGGGGAACGGCGTGCTGACCTGGAAGCTACGCACGCCGTTATCGCTGGTGATCACTGCCGTATCGCCGCGAATACCGGCATTGATACGCGGGGAATTAAGATCGTCTTCCAGTTTCGCCAGCTGATCGTCGCTGCTGGCCATCGCCACCACCACCACCCGCTGCGGGTTCCACGGTGAGCGATAGCTGATAAAACCGCGCCAGGCGCTGCTGGAGGAGAAATAGCGGTCGGCATCGACGCCGTCAGAAGCCCAGTCGCCGCTCAGCCTGCGCTGAATCTTTTCCCACAGCGTCGGTTCACGTACGCTCAGCAGGTTATCGACCGGGGCGTAGGGGGAATGGGCCAGCAGGCGCTGGTTAAACGCTTGTTGCTCGAGGGAACTGACCGCCAGCACGTCGCGATCGCGCAGCAGCGGCGCATTGGCGCCGCCATCAGGAACGCCCAATATTACGCGGTTGTTGGCTAATGCTTTGCCGGTTGAATTACCCGAACGGGCTGCCAGATTCAGCATCATCGCCACCTGGGTTTCCGAAGGCTGTTCCGGCAGCAGCAGCGTAGTTTGCGAATAATCCGCTAACCGGGAGAACGGGAACGAAGCGCCGACAAAATAGGAAAGATTCGGCAGCAGCGAGAAGTGCCGCGTACCGCTCAAATCGATCCACGAATCGTCGGTGATTCGACTCTTGATAGTGCTGTTCAGCAGGAGCGAACAGGGCGCGTTATCCTTCGGCACCAGGTTGAAATAGAGCGACAGCTGGTTATCACCGTAAATCAGATACGGCGCCAGCGGGATAGTAAACCGTTCCTGACGCGCGTCGCCGCCCAGATGCCGCCAGAGCTTCTCCAGCGGCCCCTGTTTGTTCATCGGTAGATTATTAAGGAAGGTGTTGTTCAGCGTCACGCTCAGCAGCGACTTATCCTCGTTAATCCAGTTCTCCGACGGGAAACGATAGCCAATTTGCAGGGGGATAGTTTCTCCATCCCACAGATAAAGATCCGGCGCGGCGCGAAAGGCCACGCGCAGCGGTTCATGCCACACGCCGCTGACGGTCATACTTTGATCCTGACGGATCAGCTCGCTGATTTTTACCGGACGATCGGTGGCGATCCAGCGCGGCGCATCGTAGGGCTTGCCGACGGGAATCGCCTGCGGATCCACGGTCATGCTGGCCGTCTGCGCGGCGAAATCGCCGCGGGTCAGGCGCCACGCGGCCATGCGCAGTGCGGCGTCATTCTGGCCGACGATCAGCAGCAGCTTATAAGCCGGATTACCGGGATTTTCCACGATCCGCAGCAGCGGTTTGTCGGTTTGCGGCAGCGTCAGGCCGCCCACCCGATCCCCGGGATGACCGATGATAATCCCGTGTTTCTCGGGCAGGCGATCGCGCAGCGCGTCAAAAGCGATACCACGATAGTCGGCCTGAATACCCAGCCATGACGACACCAGCGCCGCTGCACTGAAAATATCCGCCGTTGGTTTCTCCGGATACGCGATAGCGATATCCGCTGGCGTCATCTGCATACGGTCGAAAAACGGGCGCGGGAAGTGGCCCAAATCGTTGCTGATATTGAGCTGCTGGCTCTCCCAGCTAAAGTGGGAGCCGGGCAGAATGGTTACCCGCGAGGTGTCGTGAATATCGAGCCGGCACTGCAGCGCATCGCCGTCGTTAATCTTAAAGCTCAGGTTGTTGCTGGACACCATCAGCGCCGCCGGGATATCCAGCTGGTAGTGCGAAATATCCTCGCCATCAGCCCCCAGCGGCAAGGTGCCGAGCGGCTGGCCGTTGAGCATTAATTGCAGCGTGGCGTTGCGGGACGCCATCTCCGGCGAAACCTTGACCTCCAGCATCAGCTGGGCGTGGGTGACCACCTGATCGGAGGGGAGCGTAAAGCTGGCGCCGCCCTGATTTTGTCCACCGCTGAGGATAATGCCGTCCGGCATGCCCATCTGCATCAGGTTAAGATTGCCGCCAACGATCGGCGTAAGCGGTACCGTATCAGGGACAACAGGCGTTATCGGCGGCAGCGCGGGTAGCGAATCCGGCTGATCGGCGTTTGCCGACGCGGCTTCCGTCGTCGCCGGTGAATTCGCTTCGCTAGCGGGCACCGATGCGCTGTTCGCAGCCGCATCTGGAAGCGGAAAGTTAAGCTCCGGCAATGAATCTGCGGGCATCTCCTCGCTGTGCAGCGCTGGCGCAGAGAGCACTCCAACCAGCAGCGCGAGCGTCGTTAAGGATTTCATAGACTGCCATCCTCCTCGCAGAGGGCTGACGACGCTGGCTGCGGCGCGTCTTCCACGTCAGCCAGAAGAGTTCAAATACGCAGCGTAAAATCGTGGCGAAAGAGCGGAACGGGTTGTCCTGCGGGCGCGGCGGGTTAATCCACGCATCGGCGCGGGCCAGCACCACCCGCACCAGTTCACGGCGACGGGAAAGCTGAATGTTTTCATCAAATTGCAGGCGGATAAACCGATCGTCAGCGGTGACCTGGCGTACCGGGATCGAAATCGCTCCGGACTGAAGAATCAGCTCAATCTCTTCGATTTCATCCTCCAGGTGACGCTTATCCGGCGCGCTTACGCGGCAACCGCCCATGGACAGATCTGCGGTGTGGCTGCGGGAGACAATGCCGCTGGTGTAGTGGATAAGCACCGGGATATCGACATCAATACGAATCGTTTTTCGTACCTGACGGGTTTCGCGCGCCACGGCAATGGCGGCCAGCAGGAAAATCAGGCTGTAAATCCCCCAACCGACGTTCAGCGCGATAACGTTCGGGTCTGAGCCAAAATAGTCGTGACCGATGGCGCGGACGATACCAACCACCACCCCCAGGCCCAGCAGGCAGGCGACGACCAGGTGCGGCCTGACGACGGTAAAGTCGAAGTAGCCCACGTCCAGCAGGCCGCCTTTATCGGTCACGTTGAATTTTCCGCGTTTGGGGAAAATCATGGTGACCAGCGTTGGTAGTACCAGGTGGAAGGCCAGCACGATATCGTAGATTTCGCCCCAGAAACTGTAGCGATAGCGGCCGTTCATGCGCGATCCGACATAGATCGCGAGGAACAGATGCGGCAGCGCGTAGGAAACAATCAGGCTCGCCGAGGAGTAGATGATATTCAGGTTGAACAGCAGATAGGCCAGCGGTGCGGTGACAAAGACCACGCGCGGCAGAGCGAACTGATAATAGAGCATGGCGCTGAGGTAGCACAGGCGCTGCTGGAACGTTAGCCCACGGCCAAGTAGCGGGTTATCCAGACGGAAAATTTGCGTCATCCCGCGGGCCCAGCGGGTACGCTGAATGACGTGCACCACCAGGCGTTCGGTAGCCAAACCTGCCGCCAGAGGAATATCCAGGAACGCCGATTTCCAGCCCAGACGCTGGAACTTCAGCGCGGTATGGGCGTCTTCGGTGACGGTCTCAACCGCAAAGCCACCGATCTGCTCCAGCGCAGCGCGGCGAATAACCGCGCAGGAACCGCAGAAGAAGGTCGCGTTCCAGTTGTCGTTTCCCTGCTGAATCGGACCATAAAACAGCATCCCTTCGTTGGGAATATTGCGGCCGACGGAGAGATTGCGCTCGAAGGGATCCGGCGAGTAAAAGTAGTGCGGCGTCTGCACCAGCGCCAGCATCGGGTCCTTGAGGAATCCCCCCACCGTTGCCTGCAAGAAGACGCGGGTTGCCACGTGGTCGCAGTCAAAAACGCAGATCAGCTCGCCGTTGGTTAGCGTCATCGCGTGGTTGAGGTTGCCTGCCTTGGCGTGTTTGTTATCGTTGCGGGTGATATACCCTACCCCAACGTCGGCGGCGAATACGGCGAATTCGTTACGCTTGCCGTCATCCAGCAAATAGATTTTTAATTTATCTTTTGGATAATCAATACATTGCGCAGCGAGCACGGTATCACGCACCACTTCAAGCGGTTCGTTATAGCTGGGAATATAGATATCTACCGTCGGCCACTGGCTCATATCATCGGGCAACGGGACGATTTCACGCTTCAGCGGCCAGACCGTTTGCAGGTAGTTCAGCAGCAACATCACCCAGATATAGACTTCCGCCAGAAACAACCCCATTCCCAGAATCGCTTCGATGGTGGAGTTGAAATGCAGGGTCTGCGTCAGACGAAAATACATATAACGGGTCGACATCAACAGCGATGTCACCACCATAATGACGGAAACGCTGCGGTTTTTACTGAAACCCATAACAAAGAGAATACCGATGCTCAGCAGGCCAAAAATAGACTGCTTTTGGCTGTCCATCGGCGTAATCACCACCAGCACGGCAATGGGCGCAAGCACCAGTACCAGCGCCCAGAAAAGCGTTTTTTTCATTCAGCAGCCCTGCAGTTAAATTAAAGACCTGACCTGCGAAGCTGGCTGTGCACCGTGCCGTCGCCGATATTGATACCCAACTGCGCAGAGATTTTTTTGGCAATAATTTCAATATCAAAGGCGGCTGCGGAGGATGAGTTAAAGTCGAGGATCGACTTCTGGGAGGCATTTGCCTCCACCACGCTTTCATCACGATGAATAATGCCCAGCAGACGATCGCCCAGCTTTTCTTCCATCAACGCCGTGACATCGCGACTGACCTGGCGACGGTTATCGCTCTGGTTAATCACAAAATAGTGACCGAGTTTAGCGTTGAGAGCGCCTCCGGTCAGGCGCTGCTTTTCCACGTGCGACAATGCGGACATCGATGCGGTATCCGCCAGCAGCGGTACCAGATGCATGTCGGCCAGCGAAGTCAGCGCCTTTAGCGCGGGTGAAGGGCCCGGCGGCAGGTCGGCAACGGTAATCAGCCCAGGATAGTTAAGCAGCGCCGCCAGCCCGCGCGTCAGGAAATGCGCGTCATGGATCAGACGCTCATCGAACGCCTGTCGCTGCGCCTCGCTCACCTCGCCGTAGGGCAAAACGAAAATATTGCTGCCGGCGCTTAATACGCACTGGCTCCAGTCATGGAGCTCCAGCGCTTTTGCGACATACCCACGCTCATCGCCGAGAGGCACGCCAAAATGCAGGCGCAGCGCGTTCTGCACATCAAAATCTAGAGCCAGGACTTTGCTGCCTGCGCGGGCCAGCGCCCAGGCCAGGTTTGCCGCCAGGGTCGTCTTTCCTACGCCGCCTTTCGGCGAACACACGCAGATCAACGGCATGTCGCAATCCTTTCTAAGAGTGATTTCAGGGGCTGATCTTTATCTTTCGCCGCTGGCGCCACCGTTTTTGCCGCAAAGAGATGGGCAAAACCGTCCACCGTCGGCGCTATCGCCGGGCGAGGTCTGACAGCCGGAGCTGGCACGTGGTCAGATAGCGGCGCAGCAGGTTGCGACACGGCTGTCCGGAACGCTTGCCCGGTCGCGGCCTCGCCTGCCTGCACTATCGGTTCTACGGCAACCGGAGCAATATGACTCACCGCGGGCACAGGCTGCGGCGCGGATGGGGCGACAGGGTCGGAAATCATTACCGACGGCGCAACCGACGATGCCGCCGGCGCGGTCTGAACGGCTGTCCGCTCCACCTGATGAAACATATTGGCCGGCACCAACTGCGGCAGGGGTAAAGATATCGATCCCCCCATAGCCAAAGAGGATGCTTGCTCCGCAGGAATAAGCTGATTGAGAATAACCCAATCGCCTTTTTCACCGGCGCCGATTTCTGATGAGAGGTCCTTGAATGGGAGACTGTGTGTCCGCGTCTTTTCCTTGAAGCGCTGCAAATCATCATAATGGTTCATAGATAACCTCATGATTTTAAATACATCATATTTAATCTGTTTTAATTGTCATGCTATGCCGCCAGAGCATAGTTTAATGGGTTGTTTTTTGGGGAGTTACGCCCGTCACGATACGCTAACTTTAGTATTAATTTGATTATTTTGAATAAGCCTGACTGGTTTAATTCCATAGCGGTAGTGCGGCTACACTAACAGCTCTTTTTCAAAATGATAGCCCCATTTTTTGGGCGGCAGCGTCATCAATCCCCCCGCAACCTGCCGGGCTATCAGCAGACCGTAGTTTTTTATGCCGTTTAACTTTTAAAAACCGTGTAATACGCGCCGACTGAATGCGAAAGAGAAAACATTTTAATATTTTTTAATGTCTTTAGTAATCACCTGCCACGCTTAATTAAAATAATAAATAACACCGCGGCGCAAAATAAATAGCTCAGGATGTTAGCCAAAAACCAGGAATATAAAGCGTTGACCGAACAACAAGGAACAACTTCATGAATCACCTTTGCTGCTTACCCGCTCCAACCAAAGAAAGAACGAAGATAAAACAAAATATTTTCATGTAGTTATCTCGAACTCCCGCAATAACTATTGTACTGGCGTAGGGTGCCAGCATTGTTCGTTGTAGGTTTGTTCCAACAGCGCTGAGTCCGGGATAAAAAAAGCCGAAGCACAGGCTTCGGCTTTGATTATCGGTTACCTGGATCAGCTCAGCGGCTTCTCGCCGTTTTGATCCTGGTCGACCGCAAAGCAGGCCACCAGTTGGCCGCTGTAGTCTTTCAGCTGCGGTTGAAGCTGGGTACATGGGCCAAAACGGCGGCGACAGCGGGCGTTAAACGCGCATCCCGGCGGCGGATTCAGTGGGCTCGGCAGCTCGCCGGTGAGCTTGATACGCTCGCGGCGGTCATCCGGATTCAGACGCGGCGTGGCTGACAGTAGCGCCTGAGTGTACGGATGCTGCGGGTTATTGAAGATTTGATCCTTCGTCCCTTTCTCCACGCAGCGGCCCAGATACATCACCATGACTTCATCAGCGATATGCTCCACGACCGACAAATCGTGAGAGATGAAGACGTAAGAAAGCCCCATATCCTGCTGTAAATCCATCATCAGGTTCAGCACCTGCGCGCGCACCGAAACGTCCAGCGCGGAGACCGGTTCATCGGCGATCACCACGTCCGGGTCAAGCATCAGACCGCGGGCAATGGCGATACGCTGACGCTGGCCGCCGGAGAACATATGCGGATAACGGTCGTAATGTTCGGTTTTCAGACCCACTTTCGCCATCATCGCCAGCGCCTTCTCCCGGCGCTGCTCTTTGCTCAAGCTGGTGTTGATCTGCAGCGGCTCCTCGAGAATCTGCCCCACCTTTTTACGCGGGTTAAGCGAACCGTAGGGATTCTGGAACACAATCTGGATTTTCTGCCGGCGCAGCTTCTGCGCCTGCGGATCGTGCTTCAACAGGTCCTGTCCCTGGTAGTAAAGCTCCCCGCCGGTGGGAATTTCAATCATCGTCAGCAGACGACCGAGCGTCGACTTGCCGCAGCCAGACTCCCCCACCACCGCCAGCGTTTTACCGCGTTCAAGGGTAAACGAAACGCCGTCCAGCGCTTTGACCAGGCGTTCCGGCGCAAACAGCCCCTTCTTCACCGGGTAGTATTTTTTCAGATCGGTGGCCAGCAACAGAGGCTGTTGCGTGGTGGCCTCATGCGTACTCATAGCCCAGGCCTCCCGGCATCATCAAGTGGGTAATGGCATTTCGACTGGCGACCGCCGTTAAGCAGGTTCAGCTCAGGTTCTTCACTGCGGCATTTGTCTGTCGCATAGGGGCAGCGCGGATTAAGCAAACAGCCGTTCGGACGGTCGTATTTACCCGGCACCACGCCCGGCAGCGAGGCAAGGCGCGCTTTATCCTGAGCGAACTCCGGCAGCGCGCGCAGCAGCGCCTGCGTATAGGGGTGGCGAGGCGCGCGGAAGATATCCTGCGCGTCGCCGGTTTCCACCACCTGCCCCGCGTACATGACGATGATTTTGTGCGCCGCTTCGGCCACCAGCGCCAGATCGTGGGTGATCAGGATCAGCGCCATATTCTCTTTTTGCTGCAGCTCCAGCAGCAGTTCAATGATCTGCGCCTGGATAGTCACATCCAGCGCCGTCGTGGGTTCATCGGCAATCAGCAGCTTTGGCCGACAGGCGATGGCCATCGCAATCATCACGCGCTGGCTCATACCGCCGGAAAGCTGATGCGGATAGACATCAAGACGCGAAGCCGGGTCGGGGATACCGACCAGCGTCAGCAGGTCAATCGCCCGCTGCACGCGGGTTTTCTTGTTGCCGCCCTGGTGCACCTTAATGGCTTCCATGATCTGGTAGCCGACGGTATAGCACGGATTCAGGCTGGTCATCGGGTCCTGGAAGATCATCGCCACTTCCGCGCCCACCAGCTGGCGGCGCTCTTTTTCGGAAATGCGCGTCAGGTCGCGACCGTTAAACTCCAGCTTTTCAGCCATTACCCGGCCGGGATAGTCAATCAGCCCCATAATCGCCAAAGAGCTAACCGATTTACCCGAACCGGACTCGCCGACGATACCAACCACTTCACCCTGATTTACGCTGTAGCTCACGCGATCTACGGCGCGGAACGGCGTCCCTTCGTCGCCGAAGTGCACCGAGAGTTTATCTACATTTAATAACGCCATCTCGAACCTCTTACTGCTTCAGTTTGGGATCGAGCGCGTCACGCAGACCGTCACCCATCAGGTTAAATGCCAGCACCGTCAGCAGGATAGCGACACCGGGAAAGGTGACGACCCACCAGGCGCTCTGCGCGAACTGCAACACGTCGGAGAGCATCGTGCCCCACTCCGGTGTCGGCGGCTGCGCACCCATGCCAAGGAAGCCAAGAGCGGCCATATCGAGAATGGCGTTAGAGAAGCCCAGAGACGCCTGAACAATCAGCGGCGCAAGGCAGTTAGGAAGAATGTTGATGAACATCTGACGCATCGCGCCGGCCCCCGCCACGCGGGAAGCGGTGACGTAATCGCGGTTCACCTCTACCAGCACCGCCGCGCGGGTCAGACGCACGTAGTGCGGCAGGGCGACAAAGGTCAGCGCTATAGAGGCATTGACGATCGACGGGCCGAAGATGGCCACCAGCACCAGCGCCAGCAGCAGACTTGGCAGGGCCAGCATAATGTCGACAACGCGCATAATGACCGAGTCAATCACGCCGCCAAAATAGCCCGCGACAAGACCGAGCACCACACCGAGGATCAGCGATAGCACAACGACCAGACAGCCTACCAGCAGCGACAGGCGCGCGCCGTACATCAGGCGCGACAGGATATCGCGGCCAACGTCATCGGTGCCGAGCAGGTGGGACATGCTGCCGCCCTCCTGCCAGAACGGCGGAGCCAGCAGCGCATCGCGGAACTGATCCGCCGGATTGTAAGGCGCGAGGAAGTTGGCAAAGACGGCGATGATGATCATCACCGCGACATAGGCCAGCCCCACGACGGCGCCTTTATTACGTTTAAAATAGTGCCAGAACTCCTGCAACGGGGTCATTGGCACCGGCGCGGCGACAACTTTATTTTCAGTAACTTGTGACATGATGGCCCCTTACTTCTTATGCCGGATACGCGGGTTCACCACGCCGTACAATAGGTCGACCAGCAGGTTGACGAGAATAATCATCGTCGCCACCAGCAGCACCCCGCCCTGCACCACCGGATAGTCGCGGCGCTGCAGCGCATCAATCAGCCAGCGGCCAAGGCCCGGCCAGGAGAAGATGGTTTCGGTCAGGATAGCCCCCGCCAGCAGCGTACCGACCTGCAGGCCGATAACCGTGACCACCGGCAGCATCGCGTTACGTAAAGCATGCACGATGATTACCCGCATCCGCGTCAGGCCTTTCGCGCGCGCGGTACGGATATAATCCTCACCCAGCACTTCCAGCATCGACGAACGGGTCATACGCACGATCACCGCCAGGGGAATCGTCCCCAGCACCACTGCGGGCAGGATCATATGCATTACCGCATCAATAAAGTCGCCCGGCTCGCCCCAAATCGCGGTATCGATCAGCATAAATCCGGTCAACGGCAGGGTATCGTCAAGGAAGACGGTATCGCTGATACGCCCGGAAACCGGCGTCAGATTGAGCTGCACCGACACCAGCATGATTAGCATCATGCCCCACCAGAAGATGGGCATAGAGTAGCCGGTCAGCGCGAGGCCAACGGAGGTGTGGTCGAAGATAGAGCCGCGCTTAACCGCCGCCAGCACGCCCACCGGGATACCGACAATGACGGCAAAAATCATCGCGCAGACGCCCAGCTCCATCGTGGCTTTAAAGCGCGGTACGAACTCTTCCCAGACGGGAATACGGCTTTTCAGCGAGATGCCCAAATCACCGTGCATCACGCCCCAAATATAGTTGACGTACTGCTGCCACATCGGTTTATCAAGGCCCATCTCGGCCAGCAGCTGCGCGTGACGTTCAGGGGAAATACCACGTTCGCCCGCCATAATCATCACCGGGTCGCCGGGAATCATATGAACGAAGGCAAAAGTGAGAAGGGTAATACCGATAAATGTCGGGATGACAAGTCCCAAACGTCGGAGAATGAACTGCAACATAACCCGGATTCTCTCTAGTGACGACCCGCCTGGTGACAGGACGTCTGTATTGCTCACAAATGTCAATTCCCTCTCCCCAAGGCGGGGAGAGGGGAAACACGCTGTTATTATTCGATAGAGACGTTATCGAAGTGGTGTTTACCTAATGGATCGACCACGTAGCCTTTGACCTCTTTACGCACCGGCTCATAGACGGTGGAGTGAGCGACGATCAGCGCCGGCGCCTGGTCATGCATCACAACCTGAGCCTGTTTGTACAGCTCAATACGCTTGTTGTGGTCGTCGGTAGCGCGAGCCGGTTGAATCAAGTCTTCAAACGGCTTGTAGCACCAGCGGGAGTAGTTAGAACCGTCTTTTGCCGCGGCGCAGCTAAACAGGGTCGCGAAGAAGTTATCCGGATCCCCGTTGTCGCCGGTCCAGCCCATCATTACGGTCTGGTGCTCGCCCGCTTTCGCGCGCTTGAGGTATTCACCCCACTCGAAGGTCACGATCTTGGCCTGGACGCCAACTTTAGCCCAGTCGGCCTGAATCATCTCAGCCATACGGCGCGCGTTCGGGTTATACGGACGCTGTACCGGCATCGCCCACAGGTCGATGGTAAAGCCTTTTTCCAGTCCTGCCTCTTTCAGCAGCGCTTTCGCTTTTTCTGGATCGTAGGTGTAGTCTTTAATGTCGTCGTTATAGCCCCACATGGTCGGCGGGATCAGGTTCTTCGCGGCCTGGCCGGCGCCCTGATAAACGGCTTTGATAATCGCTTCTTTGTTTACCGCGTAGGTCAGCGCCTGACGAACTTTGACATCATCCAGCGGCTTCTTCTCGGTGTTGAAAGAGAGGTAGCCGACGTTCAGACCCGGCTGTTCCAGCAGGGTGATATTTTTGTCTTCCTTCATGCGCGCGATGTCTGCCGGGTTCGGGTACGGCATGATCTGGCATTCATTTTTCTGCAGCTTAGCGTAGCGCACGGAAGCATCAGGGGTGATGGAGAAGACCAGGCGATCGATTTTCGGCTTAGTGCCCCAGTAACCCGGGAAGGCTTTATAGAGAATACGGGAGTCTTTTTGATACTGCAGCAGCTGGAACGGACCGGTACCGATTGGGTTGAGGTCCACTTTCTCCGGCGTACCGGCTTTCAGCATGTTATCGGCATACTCTTTTGACAGAATAGAGGCGAAGTCCATAGCGAGGTCGGCAAGGAACGGCGATTCCGGACGGGTCAGCACGAACTGGACGGTATTATCGTCCACTTTCTTCACTTCGCTAATCAGGTCTGGTAATCCCATGCCTTCAAAGTATTCATAGCTGCCGCCAGACACTTTGTGGTACGGGTTATTGGTATTTTTTTGTCTGTCGAATGAGAAAACGACGTCATCGGCGTTCAGCGTGCGGGTCGGTTTAAAATCTTTGTTATCCTGCCACTTCACGTCTTTACGCAGATGGAAAGTATAGGTTTTTCCGTCTTCACTAACTTCCCATTTCTCCGCCAGGCCCGGAATAACTTCCGTGGTGCCGGTTTTGAATTCTACCAGGCGGTTATAAATTGGCACTGAGCTGGCGTCATAGGTGGTACCAGAGGTGAAGAGCTGTGGGTTAAAGCCTTCCGGCGAACCTTCTGAACAATAAACCAGGGTCTTCGCTTGTACGCTTGCTGCGACGGTCATGGCAACCAGGCTCAGACCAAGCTTCAGCATCCCTGATTTCTTCAAGGAAATACTCATTATTCTGCTCCAAATGTGATGTTGTTTGCATATATCCGCCAGACCTTTATTTATTTTTATTCGTCATATTTCGAACTACGGATGCGTCGGCTGCGCTCGATCGCTCCAGTCACATAGCCATCTATGCTCCTGGGGATTCTCAAGCTTGCCGCCTTCCCGCAGCTCGAACTATTTAGAATATACCCGGTCCGGTCGGTGGTGCCCGAAAGCGTTGAGAGAGATGGGGATTCCTTTCGCAAAAACGACTGAGTTGCAGTACGGATTCTCCATGAAATGCCCCTCATGCCCTACAATCTGTCAACAGAATGGGGAAACGTCAATACAGCCAACCTGGTTTTACATCCGGGGTGAGAATCGGCAGGCAAAGATTAAAAAAAGTGCAATGCGCTATTTCCAGCAGAGAAATTTATGCTAGCGGCCAATAGACAGAATAAAGCCCTTTATATTTTTCAACAGGCAGTCATAAGCAATTCCAGGAAATGGTAAAAATTTCTTGCGATGTGACCAATATGTGAGCGATAAATAGCGTGAACGTTAAAACGCACAGCGGAAAATGCTGAAGTTATCCATAAGCTTCGCGAAAAAAGATCGGAGCATATATAAAAAAATACAATGGAAGATGTCACAAAATAGGGAATTGGCGGCAGGAAATGAGGATGGATGCGTTTTTTCACACTCTTAGCAGGCAGCGCCTTTTCCCGGAGGCGATGCTGCGCATCTGTCCGGGCTACCTGCCCGCAAACAATGCTGAACCTGTAGCCCGGGCAAGGCGCTTTGCGCCGCCCCCGGGAGCGGTGTGCGATGCGGCTAATTTCCCGGAGGCGATGCTGCATATCAGTAAAAGCTACAGATGCAAAAAAGCCTGCTCGTTGAGCAGGCTTTTGAATTTGGTCGGTGATAGAGGATTCGAACCTCCGACCCCTTCGTCCCGAACGAAGTGCGCTACCAGGCTGCGCCAATCACCGAATGCGGGCGCATCTTACTGCTGCGATACACACCCGTCAATGCCTTATTATGAAAAAGTCGCTCAAGCGGCGAGAAACTCGCCACTCCGCTACGGCTTTTTCGCCGCAGCGTCAGGAACGTGGCACCAGTTGTTATATTGGTTAATCCCGCCATCCGGCGAAGTATAGCCAAGACAGCCCATAATGGTGTCATACAGCTCTACGTGGCGGCGCGGCACCTTCATGGCTGCCTGCTGCTTCAGGCGAGCAAAAGAGGCGGCATGATCGGGAGACGCCAGATACTTATCCGACATCCATACCATCATCGGCACGCGGAACTGCTCCGGCGGCGCCATCTTGCGAGGCGTACCGTGCAGGTGCTCGCGCTCATTAATGGACTCGCCGTGGTCGGCGGCATAGAAAACAATCGCTTTCTTATCCCGCAGCTGATCCAGCACGCTGACAATAAAGTGATCGACATAGGTCACGCTGTTATCATACGAGTTAATCAGCTCAGCCTTCGAACACTTATTATCGACGCCAACGCACTCCGGCTGCCACTGCGCAAAACTGCGCGGATAGCGCTGGGTATAGTTAAAGTGCGACCCTTTGGTATGCAGAATAATCAGATGCTTACCATTGGGATTCTTCGCCAGACCGCGCTTCATTTCGTCCACCAGCAGCATATCGTCAACGCTCTTGCCGCGGTTACTCGGCTCCGCGCCAATCTGCTCGCGATAGGCGATATTGTTCGCCATCGTGTTGCTGTAGAACCACATCTCGCTCTGCATGGCATACAGGTCGCCGGTAAAGCCAAGCTGATGCAGAACGGCAAAAACGTTCTGCTCTTTCAGCGTCCGCTGCGGATTATCATCCGCCCCGCCCTGACGGACGAACATACAGCGCAGGGACAGCTTAGTCGCGGTATCACAGGAGTATCCGCGAAAAGCGACCAGGTTTTTCTCCTGCGCCAGCTTAGGCGTGGTATTACGGCTATAGCCCAGAATCCCCATATGATCCCAGCGGGTGGTTTCGCCGATGATAAACACCACGTAGGTATCGTCGAGCCCTTCGGGCGCCACGTAGGTAAATTTTTTCGCCGGATTAATCAGGGATTTAGTATCCGATGACTCATCAACCTGCGCCCACGCGTACAGCCCCAGCGCCGAAAGCCAGTTTGACGGCAGGTAGGAGTTAGCCACTACGCCGCCGTAGCTTGGCAGATCGACCTCTGAGCTCCGCTCGAAGTTCTTCTGACGGACCTCCAGCAAACGGATTGGCCCCCAGACCATCAATCCCGCCAGCAATACGATCGTAATATTCTTCATCCGCTGACCAGGGGTACGAATTTGCCGCAGCAGCGTGAAGCGGCAGCGGTTGCTCCAGATAAGCAGCAGCGGCAGCGCGCTCATCAGCACCAGCCAGAGGATCAGGTGCCAGCCGATCACCTCTCTGGATAAGTCGATGTCGGTGGTCATCACCGAGGCGATAATCCCGTAGCCGATCACCACGTTCAGGAAGGTCATGTAATAGCTGGCGGCAGCGGAGAATAGAACGACGATAGTCGCGAGGATACGCCAGACCCGGCGTCCGAACAGCGACAAAATACGCAGCAGAAAGAAGGTGACCAGGAAAGTCCCGACCAGTTCCACTGCCCCTGAGAGTCCTTTCCAGATGGTAAATTCCTGAGCGTACCCTTCGAAGCGGCGGAAGAGTACGGCAGCGTTCATAAACCAGCCGATGTACAGCGCCAGCCAGATACTGAGCTTCAGCTGCGTCATCGTTTTAATGTATTTCATGCAAAAAACCTGGAAAACGAAGAGATAAAACCGCCCGACTTAAGCAATATAAGTAAGCAGGTTAATAAAGTGCGTTTAGCTTGGTTATAAGAAACCTCTACAATGCGCGCTAAGTAGACCACAGCGGAAGGGAAAAGTATCAGGAGGGAATGTGATCCAACCAAACATTTACAAAACATTTGGTTGGATTGGCACTATTAGCTTAGGTGATTAATCATCGAGACCACGATAACGCCCGGTTTCAGGCATGCGCTTCGTGATAAATCTCACTTTTCGGCTGGCGGATGGTGGTCGATAGCGCCAGGGAGAGAATCAGCAGCGCAAAGATGACGCAGAAGGTCACGTAGAAACCGCCGAACAGGGACGCAATCAGGGAACCGCAAATGCTGCCGATACCAAAGCCGAGATAAATCACGCCGTAGTTTTTCGCCAGGTTATTGAGGCCAAAGAATTCGCTGACCAGCGACGGGAAGACGGTAATCGTACCGCCGAAGTTAAAGGCCACGCAGGCAATGGCGGCGAAGAAAGTGGTGGCGTTCAGCGGAGCGAACAGCAGCGCCGCCATACCGATAAGCGAAACAACCTGCCCGATGGTAATCACTCGAATACGGGACATTTTATCAGACAGGATCCCCAGCACCAGGCGACCGCTAAGGTTAGCGATAGAGATTACCGTAACCGCGTTAGCTGCCGTCGCCACATCAAGGTGCACCATCCCCTGGGCAATATCTTTCGCCACGCCAATCACGTACAGGCCGCTCATGCAGGCGGTCAGGAACATTACCGCCAGCATCCAGTACTGTGGTTTACGCATCGATTCGGCAAGGGTGAAGTCGTTTTCGACGACGCCGTTGTTGGCGGTAGCGGTATGGTTCGGTGCGTCTTTCATCAGCGTCGCGCCGAACACAATCATCACCAGCACGATTGCGCCCCAGATAATAAAGGTTTTCTCAAGGCCGACCGTCGCCAGCAGATGGGAATCAATAAATTTAAAGCCCAGGCTGCCAAGCCCATAAGAACCGATGGAAAAGGCGGAGATCAGCCCCTTACGTTCCGGGAACCATTTGACGCAGTTTGACAGCGTGAGCAGATAGCCGGCGCCATCCGCCAGCCCCACCAGCAGGCCCGCGCTCAGCCACAGCATCATCAGGCTGTTTGAATGAGCGGTAAGGAAGAAACCGAGGCCCAGCAGAACGCCTGACGCCATGGTGACGCGTTTGACGCCAAAACGTTCCTGTAATTTACCCGCCACGGATGAGGAGAGCGCCAGACCAAGGCTTAGCAGGCCAAATGAGAACGCCACCTGGCTTACCGGTTCGTCCAGCTTGGCGGAAAGGGAACTATTGAACAAACTCCATGTATAAACCGATCCCAGCGCAAATTGCGTAATGATAGTGCCGAGCAGCGTGAGCCAGCGGGTGTATTGACGGTTTGCAGCGTTCATAGCAGTTGTCCTGAATAATTAACTGCCGCCACCATAACGAAGTCCCCTGTAAGCCTGGGGAAAAAAGGCATGAGCTGCCGCTACTGCGGAATGAAATGCATAAAAGACGGAATGAATGACATTGCAAAACATTCACGCCTTAAATATTTACTGCAAAGTTAGTGTCCACTATCGCTGCAAGATGCGTCAATGCTGTAACTGATACGTTAATAAATTAAATAAAACATGATACAAATAAATTAAAAATTGGCGCTCACGCCCATTAAATAGAGATAGTTTTCCCCGGAGGGCACATTATCCGCCTGCGATAGCGCCGCCCAGGCGGCTATATGGGGGTTAAGCGACATATCCGCGCCAAAGGTCACGTCCCGCCAGGCGCCATCCTGCGCGCGATTCGGCCCGCCAGAATCCGTCGTTAATCCCTGGTTATAGCTCACCTGCGCCCACGGATGTACGCCCCATAATTTCTGGTAATCGACCCGCCAGCCCAGCGTATTCACATAGCCGGCTCCGGCGGCATTTCGGCTAAGCGGCGGCGAAGTCAAATCGGAATGTAAACTGGCTACCGGACCGGACGTCATGCCCTCGAGCAGAGAGAAATTCCAGCCGACGCTCATCCCACGAGCGCTATCTGCCGGGGATACTGCCTTATTAAATGCCAGTCCTGGAGGATCGTCGGCCGCATTTATCCGCTCCGCGAGAATATCTTCATAGCGCGGTTGGTGATCGCTGTCCCATGTATAGCGTTCCGCTGTATTACTTTTTGTATCGATAGCGATATATTCCTGTTGCCAGGCATTCGCACCGGCAACACACGACGCCCAGACGGATACGCACGCCGGGACCAGGAATCCCCGGAGGCCATTGCATTTCTTTATTATCATTAATGCGACTCCAAAAAGAGCCGAAACGGCAAAGTTGCTGTGTTTTTTTATGGGGTGCCCTATTCCTGCTGTGGGAATAATAACCCTGTATTAACTATTATCTTTATCTTTCAGCCGTCAAGTTGAACGACTGATTTTTATGACAAAAGGGAGAGGCAGATGCAACGTTGCGGATGGGTCAGTCAGGATCCTTTATACATTGAGTATCACGATAGCGAGTGGGGCGTTGCGGAAAAGAATCCTCGTAAGCTGTTTGAGATGATTTGCCTTGAGGGCCAGCAGGCCGGACTATCGTGGATCACCGTGCTGAAAAAGCGTGAAAACTACCGCAACGCTTTTCACCAGTTTGACCCGGTTCGCGTCGCCGCGATGGGTGAAGAAGATATTGAACGTCTGCTTCTCGACGCCGGTATTATTCGCCACCGCGGTAAAATCCAGGCCATCATCGGCAACGCTCGCGCCTTCCTGGCAATGGAAGAAAATGGCGAACCTTTCGCAGATTTCGTCTGGTCGTTCGTCGACAATCAACCGCAGGTGACGACCGCCGCCACGCTGGCGGAGATCCCGACAACCACCCCCGCTTCTGACGCGCTATCGAAAGCGCTGAAAAAACGCGGCTTTAAGTTTGTCGGCTCCACTATCTGCTACTCCTTTATGCAGGCCTGCGGTCTGGTCAATGACCACGTCACCGGCTGTTTCTGTCGCACAGGAGGCCAGGATGATTCACCACTGGGACGCTAGCGAAACCGGCCCGCTGCTTGAGCTGTGGCTGGAAAGTACGATCCACGCGCACCCGTTTATCGCCGAAAGCTACTGGCATGATAGCCTGGCGATAGTGCGCGACGTTTATCTGCCCGCCGCCCAAACCTGGGTATGGGAACAGGATGGCATGCTGAAGGGCTTTATCAGCGTAATGGAATCCCGCTTCATCGGCGCGCTGTTCGTTGCGCCGGACGCCGTCAGACAGGGTATCGGCAGCGCGCTAATCGGCGAAGTCAAAAAACACTACGGCTGGCTCAGCCTCGAGGTATATCAGAAAAACGTTCAGGCGGTAAATTTCTACCATGCGCAAGGCTTCCGCATTGAAGACTGCGCATGGCAGGATGAAACCCAGCATCCAACCTGGATTATGCATTGGTCGGCGGATCAAATGCCGTCAGCGTAAGCTCGGGTCCGGTATATTTTTCCAGCCAGGCCAGCGCCGTATTTCCGGCGCAGCCGTTGCCCAGCCGCGAGGTGGGAATATCTTTGGTGAGCACGTTTACCGCACCATTTTTGCAGATACCCGCCTGAGCGTCGAGATCCGGCCACGCCCCTTCATGCAGGCAGATAACCCCCGGACGGATACCCTCGGTTACCACTGCGCCGGCCAGCACCTGACCGCGTGAATTCCATACCCGCACCAGATCGCCATCGGCAATATTGCGCGCCTGCGCATCCTGCGGATGAAGGGTTAACGGTTCACGGCCCGCCACCGCGTACCGTTCGCGCAGCGACGTCTGGTTGAGCTGGCTATGAAGGCGATGCGCCGGATGCGCGGAAAGCACCTGAAGCTGGCCTGCCTGCGCATTGCCGTGCCACTCGTCCGGCTCCAGCCACATAGGATGCGGCGGGCAATCCGCATAAGCAAACCCGGCGATGGTCGGCGAGTGAATTTCAATTTTTCCGCTGGCGGTTTTCAGCGGATTCGCCAGCGGATCGGCCCTGAAGGCGGCAAAGCGGGCGAAACGCGCGTTTTCAGGATTTTCCGGCATTTCAATCAACTGATTGTCCTGCCAGAACTGGGCGAACGGCGGCAGGGAAACCTGCTGCGCCGCCCCGCGCTGGGCGGCAATCTGGTAAAACGTCTCCAGCCACTGCAGATCGTTTTTACCCTCAGTGAAGCGCTCCCGCCCGCCCGCTTCCCAGCGCTCGCTGAGATCGGCGAAGACCTCGAAATCATCGCGCGCTTCATCGCGCGGCGCGACCACCCGCTTCATCGGCACCAGATGCTGGTTACTGTAATCGCCGGTCATCGTCATATCGTTGCGTTCAAATGAGGTTGTCGCAGGCAGGACGATATCGGCATGGCGCGCCGCTGCGGTCCAGAAGCATTCGGAAATCACCACCAGCTCCGGCTTTTGCCAGGCGCGGATCAGGCGATTGGTATCCTGATGATGGGTAAAGTTGGCGCCGCCCGCCCACCAGATAAAGCGGATATCCGGGAAGCGGCGTTCCATACCGTTATGTTGATAAGACGCACCGGGGTTTTCCAGCGCTTCAACGATGCGCGCGACCGGGATTTTTTCCACTGCATCGGTACCGCCCGCCACACTGCCCTGCATTGAGGCCAGCACCGCCGCGCGGCGCGTAGGGTTGCCGCCGTTGGCAAAGTGATAGGAGAGGCCGAAGCCTCCGCCCTCGGTGCCAATCTGGCCGAGCATGGCGGCAAGGGTCACCAGCATCCAGTGCTTTTGTTCGCCAAACTGCTGGCGCTGCATTCCCCAGCCGGACATTAACATGGTGGTGTTTTCGTGGAAAAGTTGTGCCAGTTCGCGAATTTTCTCCGCGCTAATGCCGCAGATCGCCGCCGCCCATTCCGCCGTTTTGGCCGTTCCGTCGCTCTCCCCGGTCAGATAGCGGGCGAAAACGTCATAGCCGCTGGTGCAGCGGGCCAAAAACGCCTCATCCTGCCAGCCGTTTTCCACCAGCGTATGGGCGATACCGAGCATCAGCGCCACGTCGGTGCCCATATGCGGGGCGATCCACTCCGCCGCGTCGCCAAAGAATTCCGCCGTTTCCGATCGCATTGGATCGATGCAGATCACCCGCTTCCCGCTCTGACGCAGACGATCGAACCACGGGATGCCCTGCTCATCGGAAGCGTTCCAGGCAATTTTTAGCGTATTTAATGGGTTAGCGCTCCACAGCACCACCACATCGCTATGTTCCAGCACCATTGGCCAGCTGGTCTGCTGCTGATAAACCTCATTACCGCCAACCACATACGGCATGATCGCCTGCGCCGCGCCGGTGGAATAATCGCCCAGATGCCCGGTATAACCGCCCGCCAGGCTCATATAGCGCTGGAGCAGCGTCGCCGCTTTGTGCAGCACGCCGTTAGAACGCCAGCCGTAGGAACCCGCGAAGATGGCGCTCGGGCCATAACTGTCGCGAATGCGTCGATGCTGAACGTGAATCAGATCCAGCGCCTGCTCCCAGCTCACCCGCACAAACTCGTCCTGCCCGCGCACGCCTTGTGGGCTTTCTGGCGAGGCGAGGAAGCCCTTACGCACCATCGGGTAACGTACCCGAGTTTTGCTGTGCACCTGATCGCGCACGGCAGTTTGCAGGGAGTTGGCGAAAGGCGTATCAAGCGCTCCGCGCGACGAGATGACGTTTTCACCATCGGTTTCGACCAGTATGGGTCCCCAGTGGGCGGCGGTCAGAATAGTTTTGGTGGCAGATGAGGTTGGCAAAACGGGCTCCTGGTCAGCGATAGCAGGTGTAGTGACGACAAGTTATTCAGCCGTTCAATGTTATTTACAAATTGAGATGCTCTCTGCGGAATTTTCTCCGGCTTCGGGCGTCATAATCAACCGTCACGGTCGCTGTGGCAAAGAATAAAAAGGATTAAGGAATTAAGATGAAAAAACGCGTACTCATGATTGCGGCTATCGTTAGCGGCGCACTGGTCATTTCTGGCTGTACCACCAACCCCTACACTGGCGAACGCGAAGCGGGTAAATCCGGGATCGGCGCGGGCATTGGTTCATTGGTCGGCGCAGGCGTCGGCGTGCTCTCCTCTTCCAAACATGACCGCGGCAAAGGCGCGCTGATTGGCGCAGCGGCCGGTGCAGCGCTGGGCGGCAGCATCGGTTACTACATGGACGTGCAGGAAGCGAAGCTGCGCGACAAAATGCAGGGGACCGGCGTAAGCGTGACGCGCAACGGTGACAATATCGTACTGAATATGCCAAACAATGTGACCTTCGACAGCAGCAGCGCCAATCTCAAACCGGCAGGCGCCAATACCCTGACCGGGGTGGCAATGGTGCTCAAAGAGTATGAGAAAACCGCGGTTAACGTGGTTGGCTATACCGACAGTACCGGTAGCCAGGATCTGAATATGCGTCTTTCTCAGCAGCGCGCGGAGAGCGTCGCCAGCGCGCTTATCACCCAGGGCGTAGCGGCCAGTCGCATCCGCACGACCGGCATGGGTCCGGCGAACCCCATCGCCAGCAACAGCACGGCGGAAGGGAAAGCGCAGAACCGCCGCGTGGAAATTACCCTCAGCCCGCTGCAGTAACCTCCCCCTTTGCCCGGCGAATCGCCGGGCAAAATGCTTGATATAGCGGATTTTCGCGTTAAGGTGTGTGCAGATTTCAGCAAAGGAAGCCACCATGGCGAAAGCGGCGCGAGCAACCATTAGCGATGTGGCGAAAGCCGCAAAGACCGGCAAAACCAGCATTTCACGCTATCTGAACGGCGAGAAGCACCTGCTTTCCGACGATTTGCTGGGACGCATTGAAAAAGCCATTGCCGAGCTCGACTATCGTCCCAGCCTGATGGCCCGCGGCCTGAAGCATGGCCGCACCCGACTGATCGGCCTGATCATCGCCGATATTACCAATCCCTACTCCGTCAACGTGCTCAGCGGTATTGAAGCGGCCTGTCGTGAAAAGGGATTCACCCTACTGGTATGTAATACCAACAACGAGCTGGATCAGGAACTGCACTATCTCGACCTGCTGCGCAGCTACCAGGTCGAGGGGATTGTGGTCAACGCCGTCGGGATGCGCGAGGATGGCCTTAACCGCCTGCAGCAGTCGGCGCTGCCGATGGTGCTTATCGACCGCAAGATTCCGGAATTCGCCTGCGATGTCGTCGGCCTCGATAATACCCAGGCCGCCACCACGGCCACCGAACATCTGGTGGAGAAAGGCTTCGAAGCGCTGTTGTTCCTCAGCGAGCCCCTTGGCTCAGTCAATACCCGTCGCGAGCGCCTGAGCGCGTTTCGCCAGACGCTCCAGCGCCATACCGGCATCGTCGCGGAAAACGCCGAAGTGCCGTTGAACGATGGCGCGATGCTGGATAACGTCCTGCGTCATTTCCACTCCCACCATCGCGGCATGCGTAAGGCGGTAATTTCCGCCAACGGCGCGCTGACGCTGCAGGTGGCACGCTCCCTGAAACGCGTTGGCCTGATTTGGGGCAGCGATATCGGCCTGCTGGGCTTCGATGAACTGGAGTGGGCCGAGCTGGCGGGCGTGGGGATTACTACGCTCAAACAGCCGACCTGGCAGATTGGCTTCGCCGCCGTCGAGCAGGTGGTGCGCCGGATTGAAGGCAGCACCGACCCGGTCTGCGAAAGGGTATTTTCCGGAGAGCTGATCGTCAGAGGCTCAACCTCCCGCTAGCGATCCTTCGTGATGGCGATCATAAATCAGACATCCTGGCCTTTGCTTTGGAACCGATACCATCTAGCGTAATAAGCAACGCATCAGATAATCGTCGGGAGTATTGGGATGGCCAGAAAGATTATTGTCGTTACCGCCGCGTACGGGAATGACCACGTTAAAGCACTGGGCGGGCAGTCCGCCGTCCTGCCGTTTATCGCCGGTTCCGGCGCCGATGGCGTAGAGATCCGCCGCGAACTGTTCACCCCCGATGAACTGTCCCGCCTGGCGGAATTAGCGGCCGACATTGAGCGGCGCGGCCTGCTGGTCTGCTATTCCGCGCCGGAAGCCCTGTTTGCCGCAGACGGCTCGCTCAACCCGCGTCTTAGCGACTTTTTGCAGGAAGCGCAAACGCTCAACGCGCTGTGGCTGAAGCTCTCGCTGGGCCACTTTAGCCACCACGATGACCTCGAAGCTCTGCGCGAAATTCTGCAGGAGAGCGGGATGGCGCTGGTGGTGGAAAACGACCAAACCGACTGCGGCCAGCTGGCGCCGATGCAGCGCTTCAAAGCCGCCTGCCGGGTTAATCAGCTGCCGATCACCCTCACCTTTGATATGGGCAACTGGCTATGGGTCGGCGACTCGCCGGAAGAGGCTGCTCGCCACCTGGCCCCGGCCGTTAGCTATATTCATGTTAAGGCGGCTGAGCCGCACCATTCGCAGTTTCGCGCCGTGCCGCCGGATGAGGCCTCCGCACGCTGGCTGGCGCTGCTCAACAACCTGCCCGCCGATGCCCCGCGGGGGATCGAATTTCCGCTGACTGGCCATGACCTGACGGCCGTGACCCGCCGCTACGTCAAGCTGTTACGTGAGGATTAAGTTATGCAAAAACCATTAGATGTCATCACGATAGGCGAAGCTATGGCGATGTTTGTCGCCACCGAAACCGGCGAGCTGGCCGATGTAGAACACTTTATGAAGCGCGTGGCGGGCGCGGAGCTGAACGTCGCGACCGGTCTGGCCCGCCTCGGCTTAAGCGTCGGCTGGGTAAGCCGCGTTGGCGCGGACAGCTTTGGCCGCTTCGTCCTCAATACGCTGGCGAAGGAGGGGATCGACGCCTGCGGCGTGAGCACCGATAGCCGCTACGCTACCGGCTTTCAGCTGAAATCTAAAGTTGAAAATGGAACCGATCCCATCGTGGAATACTTCCGTAAAGGATCCGCCGCCAGCCATCTTTCGCCGGACGACTTTAACGAATCGTACTTCGCCAGCGCCCGCCACCTGCACTTAAGCGGCGTGGCCGCCGCGCTGTCGGAAAGTTCATACGCCCTGCTGGATCGCGCGGCACGCACCATGAAGGCGCAGGGAAAAACCATTTCGTTCGACCCCAATCTGCGGCCGGTGCTGTGGAAAAGCGAAGCCGAAATGGTGGAAAAGCTTAACCAGCTCGCCTTCCAGGCCGACTGGGTTCTGCCGGGTTTAAAAGAAGGCATGATTCTGACCGGCCAGCAAACGCCGGAAGCTATTGCGGACTTTTATCTCCGCCACGGTGTTCGCGCGGTCATCATTAAAACCGGAACCGATGGCGCCTGGTATAAAACCGCCGATGGCGAACAGGGGGCCGTCGCGGCAATAAAAGTGGATAACGTCGTCGATACCGTCGGCGCGGGCGATGGTTTTGCCGTCGGGGTCATCAGCGCCCTGTTGGAAGGAAAACCGCTGCAGCAGGCGGTAAAACGTGGAAATAAAATTGGCTCCCTGGCCATTCAGGTTCAGGGCGATAGCGAAGGCTTACCCACGCGCGAGGCGCTGGGCGAGTAAACAGATTCAGCACAACGTCAGGCCGTTCTGTACCCTACATGCAGCGCGGCGTAACGAATCTTTTCTATGATGAGCGTCACCTCAATTACAGAGGCAAACCTATGAATAGTTCAACGAATGCAACAAAACGCTGGTGGTACATCATGCCTATCGTGTTTATCACGTATAGCCTGGCATACCTCGACCGCGCTAACTTCAGCTTCGCTTCGGCGGCCGGTATTACCGAAGACCTGGGGATCACCAAAGGTATCTCCTCCCTGCTGGGAGCGCTGTTCTTCCTCGGCTACTTCTTCTTTCAGATCCCCGGCGCGATTTACGCCGAACGCCGCAGCGTACGTAAACTGATTTTTATCTGTCTGATCCTTTGGGGTGCCTGCGCCTCGCTGACCGGGATGGTGCACAATATCCCCGCGCTGGCGGCGATTCGTTTTATTCTTGGGGTTGTCGAGGCTGCGGTCATGCCGGCGATGCTGATTTACATCAGCAACTGGTTTACGAAATCTGAACGCTCCCGCGCCAATACCTTCCTGATCCTCGGTAACCCGGTGACGGTGCTGTGGATGTCGGTCGTATCCGGCTATCTCATCCAGGCTTTCGGCTGGCGGGAAATGTTTATTATTGAAGGGGTTCCGGCGGTAATTTGGGCCTTCTGCTGGTGGGTGCTGGTAAAAGATAAACCGTCGCAGGTCAACTGGCTGGCGGAAAGTGAAAAAGCCGCGTTACAGGAGCAGCTGGAGCGTGAACAGCAGGGTATCAAACCGGTGCGCAACTACGGCGAAGCCTTCCGCTCGCGCAATGTTATCCTGCTGTGCATGCAGTATTTCGCCTGGAGCATCGGGGTTTACGGTTTCGTTCTGTGGCTGCCGTCCATTATCCGCAGCGGCGGCGAGAATATGGGCATGGTCGAAGTCGGCTGGCTCTCCTCGGTTCCCTATCTGGCGGCGACCATCGCGATGATCGTAGTCTCCTGGGCCTCTGATAAAATGCAGAACCGCAAGCTGTTTGTCTGGCCGCTGCTGCTGATTGCCGCCTTCGCCTTTATTGGTTCCTGGGCCGTTGGCGCCAACCATTTCTGGATCTCGTACACCCTGCTGGTGATTGCCGGCGCGGCGATGTACGCCCCCTACGGGCCGTTCTTCGCCATCATTCCTGAGATGCTGCCGCGCAACGTCGCCGGCGGCGCCATGGCGCTGATTAACAGCATGGGCGCGCTGGGTTCGTTCTTCGGTTCATGGTTTGTCGGTTACCTGAACGGCACTACCGGCAGCCCCGCAGCCTCGTACATTTTCATGGGAGTGGCGCTTTTCGTCTCGGTATGGCTTACTTTGATTGTTAAGCCTGCTAATAATCAAAAACTTCCGCTTGGCGCACGTCACGCCTGAAACCTTAACGCAACGGAGAACCGCATGAAGCCGTCAGTTATTCTCTACAAAACGCTTCCCGACGACCTGCAACAGCGTCTGGAACAACACTTTACCGTCACTCAGGTGAAAAACCTGCGTCCGGAGACCGTTTCGCAGCACGCCGACGCGTTCGCTGAAGCGGTTGGCCTGCTGGGTTCCAGCGAAAAAGTCGATACCGCGTTACTGGAGAAAATGCCCAAGCTTCGTGCGACCTCGACCATTTCCGTCGGTTACGATAACTTCGACGTCGATGCGCTGAATGCGCGTAAGGTGCTGCTGATGCACACCCCGACCGTGCTGACCGAAACCGTCGCCGATACCGTAATGGCCCTGGTACTGAGCACCGCGCGTCGGGTGGTTGAGGTGGCCAACCGCGTGAAGGCCGGGGAGTGGACCAAAAGCATCGGTCCGGACTGGTTTGGCAACGATGTGCATCATAAAACCCTCGGCATCGTGGGTATGGGGCGTATCGGGATGGCGCTCGCC
The DNA here is from genome assembly GCF_001808475.1 of Klebsiella sp. HMSC09D12. Taxonomy (NCBI): domain Bacteria; kingdom Pseudomonadati; phylum Pseudomonadota; class Gammaproteobacteria; order Enterobacterales; family Enterobacteriaceae; genus Klebsiella; species Klebsiella sp. HMSC09D12. The sequence continues at coordinate 32,068 of NZ_KV793496.1, forward strand.
CAGCGCGCCCACGCGGGCTTCGGTATGCCGATTCTCTACAATGCCCGCCGCCAGCACCCGCAGGCGGAAGAGCGCTTTAACGCCCGCTATTGCGATCTCGATACCCTGCTGCAGGAAGCGGATTTTGTCTGCCTGATCCTACCGCTGACCGACGAGACTTATCATCTGTTCGGCAAAGAACAGTTCGCCAAAATGAAGTCCAGCGCCATCTTTATTAACGCCGGGCGCGGTCCGGTAGTGGACGAAAAGGCGCTGATTGCCGCGCTGCAGGAAGGGGTTATTCACGCCGCTGGACTGGACGTTTTCGAACAAGAGCCGCTGGCGAAAGACTCCCCGCTGCTGACTATGCCGAACGTTGTTGCCGTGCCGCATATTGGCTCCGCAACGCATGAAACCCGCTATAACATGGCGGCCTGCGCGGTGGATAACCTGATTGATGCTCTGAACGGTAAAGTGGAAAAGAACTGCGTGAATCCGCAGGTGAAGTGAGAAGGGGAAAAAGAAAACCCGGGCGAAGGTGAAGCCTTGCCCGGGCTATCAGAGCCATTAACGAGTCGCGTTAACAGCTGCCGTCCACGCCTGGTTGAAGGCCTGGTGCTGAGCGGCCAGCGGGCCAATCAGCGTATTGTACTGGCTGGCCTGCTGCGAAGTCGGGAACTGAATACCGTTCGCCGCAAAGCTAACCTGGGATTCTTGCTGAGCAATAAAATCGCCTACCTGCACCAGCTGCTGGGTAAAGACCTGAGCGGCCGGAATAAGCGGCTGTAGCGCATTCGCCGGCGCGGTCACGACTTTATTATACACCTGGTCGAAGACCGGCTTGAGATCGTCCCCCTGCTTCAGCGCGCCGTGAGCGGCATCCGCCTGCATTTTTGCATTCTCCAGCTGCTGGCTCAGTACGCCGAGGGCGCCGTTTGCCTGACGCAGCGGCTCGCGCTGGGTGACATAATCCTGCGGTACGCGGATCGCGTTTACGCTATCCACCACCGGACGCAAACCCGCATCCATCGCCTGGCTTACCTGCTGTGAATAGCCATAAATCACCGCATAATCGGAAACGAAAGGCCCAAACTGTTTTTTCTGATCGGCGGTCAGCGTCGGCAGACGTTCGCCGCTACGCATTGCCGTATTTTGCAGGAAATCGATGAACGCTTTGCGCTGATCGCCTTCTTTATCAAAACACCCACTCAGGCTAACCACCATTAACAGGGCCGCAATAGCCGCAAACCAGCGAGAGCAGGACTTTCCTGTCGCCATTTTTTTACTCCTTTCAGCCAAAAAAAGCGCAAACAGACACACACGTGCCAGACGCTGACAAGGATAGTCCAGGTCGGCCTTGCAGGATACCTTTTCCTCACAATCTTCCTCCCTGAAAGCCGGCTTTTTAGCGTTTTAGCGGTCAGTCGCGTCGGCTGTTAAGTTCATCACAATTACCGCTATCATCCGGCATTCGAGCGAAACGCTTAACTATTTGATTTTACTATTATTAAACTATTCTCTTTTCTGCCCACGTCGCAAAGTGGACGATAATCGCACGCTTCCCTTTTCGCCTGCATTGCCTGAACCGCCGTTCGATGATTTTATTAAATGAGCGATTAACGGCTCTTTGTTCGATAATCGCACAAACAACATCAACGACCGCGAGGGAGATAACAATAATCGATACCCCAAGTAATTCGAGTTGCGGGACAAAGCGGTTAACCGTTTTGAACAGCGCTTGCGCTGGCACCGTAAGGGGCGAGGCCTTAAGCCGCGTAACGCGGCAAGTGAGAGAGTCCCAGGCGCTTACTGGTGTAAGTGACTGGGGTGAACGAGCGAAGCCAACGCACAGGCAACTTGAAGTATGACGGGTATATCTCTGTCCCCCGCTCTGCCTGCCAGGAATGCCGCATGAAGAAAACAACCATCGATATTCAGGCTTTTATCAATGAACATCCCTTCACGAAATACCAGTGGATGATTCTGGCCTTATGTTTTATCACCGTCGCGATGGACGGATTCGATACCGCGATAATCGGCTTTATCGCCTCTGACCTGGTACAGGAATGGGGCGTCGAAAAATCGGCGTTAGGCCCGGTGATGAGCGCCGCCTTAGTCGGGCTCGCCGTCGGCGCGCTGACCGCCGGACCGCTCGCCGATCGCGTTGGGCGCAAAAAAGTTCTGATTTTGTCCATTGTGGTTTTCGGCGGCTTCAGCCTGCTGACCGCCTTTGCTACCAGCCTTAATCAGCTAACGCTGTTGCGTTTTCTCACCGGCCTTGGGCTGGGTGCCGCCATGCCGAACGCCGCGACGCTGATGAGCGAATATGCCCCTGAGCGCCGCAGAGCGCTAATGGTCAATCTGATGTTCGTTGGCTTTCCAATGGGCTCCTCGCTGGGCGGTTTTCTCTCCGCCTGGATGATCCCCCATTACGGCTGGCAAAGCGTGCTGGTGCTCGGTGGCGTAATGCCGCTGCTGCTGGCGGTCGTTTTGATCTTTTTTCTACCGGAATCCGCGCGCTATATGGTGGTCAAACGCCAGCCTGCGCAGCGTATCGCCGCGATCCTGCGCCGCATCGCACCTGTTCCTGAGCAGGCGGAATTTGAGCTACGCGAAGCGGGCCAGGTAAAAGAGAAATCGTCCATCGGCGTGATTTTTTCTCCGCGCTACGCCGTCGGCACCGTGATGCTTTGCCTGACCTACTTTATGGGCCTGCTGATCTTCTATTTACTGACCAGCTGGCTGCCGCTGCTCATCCGCGAAACCGGGGCGACGATGAGCCAGGCCTCCATTATCACCGCGCTGTTCCCGCTGGGTGGCGGCATTGGCGTACTCATTCTCGGCGCGCTGATGGATAAGCTCAATCCAAACAAAGTCGTGGCGGTAGGCTGGCTGCTGACGGGGGTCTTTGTTTGTCTGGTCGGTTTCTCAACCCATAACCTGCTGCTGATGGGGATTATGGTATTTATCGCCGGCAGCATTATGAACGGCGCGCAATCGTCGATGCCGGCGCTGGCTGCCGGCTTCTATCCCACTCAGGGACGCGCAACCGGCGTGGCCTGGATGCTGGGTATTGGCCGCTTTGGCGGCATTCTCGGGGCGTTTAGCGGCGCATTCCTGATGCAGGCCCAGCTCTCTTTCGAAACAATTTTCTCCCTGCTGGCTATCCCGGCATTTCTGTCGGCCATCGCCCTGCTGGTGAAATATAAGCTGGGTCAGCGGCAACCTGCGGCTGCGCCAGGCGAAGTGGAGAAGCTGCAAAAGGCGTAATACACCGGCCAGCGGGCGCGCGCTGGCCATTTCTGCTTTTCTTCTGACCTGTTTACAATAATTTGCTTAACTGCTCTCTCTATTACTTTTCAGCACCTTATAGCGTCTGCAACGGACCTGAAGAACCTCTGGTGATAAATAATTATCAGGGTAATCATTCCTGGGCTTTTTTTCCGACTATTCTTAAGAGGCTCTACATAATTCACCCTCCGCCGTATGAAAGAGAGGAGTCCTCAATGGAATATAAAGATCCTGCATTTGAACTGCTGAGCAACCTTGAACAAATTATTTTTAAAGATCAGGCTCAGGCGGCCTCCCTGACGCGTAAGCCCGCCGCATGCATTGAATTTGACCAGCTACGCAAAGGTACCGGGCTGAAAATAGATGATTTTGCCAACGCCATGGGCGTCAGCGTAGCAATGGTACAAGAGTGGGAGTCAAGACGCGTACGGCCTTCGCCCACGGAGCTTAAGCTGATGCGCCTGATACAGGCCAATCCGCAGCTTTCAAGACAGCTTATTGATTCATAATTTTAGCGTTTATAGGTTTCGGCTAGCGGTCCTGCTAAAGGACCGTTTTCAAGCCAACGAAAAAAAAGTTTGCTATCACGACGTGAAAATGCGTTAATGCTCGCAGGTTTGAAGTAAAGACCACAGAGCATTCGAATAGAGCAGTCCTTCAAAGGTTATCCGTTGATACCCCGGTAGTGAACTTTCCCTTTATCGCTTTAAATCTGTAGTCCAGACCGTAACGCCGCAAGGCTCATTTATTTTTTTAAAGGTAATTCACTATGTCCGGTAAAATGACTGGTATCGTAAAATGGTTCAACGCTGACAAAGGCTTTGGCTTCATCACTCCTGACGATGGTTCTAAAGACGTGTTCGTACACTTCTCTGCTATCCAGAACGATGGCTATAAATCTCTGGACGAAGGTCAGAAAGTTTCCTTCACCATCGAAAGCGGCGCTAAAGGCCCGGCAGCTGGCAACGTAACCAGCCTGTAAGCTTAAAAAGCTCAAAATTCTAAGTCCCTGCCATACGGCGGGGATTTTTTTATTTGCAGCGTAGGTCACCGCCATCGTAAATGGCGGATTTCTTTTATAGCCTCTCAAAGCACCAGCCATCTTCCCGCCATGTCAGACTGTGGGACAGCTTCAGCGCCTGCAAGAAAGCTTCATCATGCGAGACCACCAGCATCGCACCGGGAAACCGGGCCAGCGCTTTTTCAATCGCCTGAGTGGATGCCAAATCGAGATGATTCGTGGGCTCGTCCAGCAGCAGAAGCTGCGTGGCATCACGCCGCCAGAGTACGCAGGCCAGCGCCGCCTTCAGTCTCTCGCCTCCGCTCAGGGCCGATAGCGGCAGATCGACTTTATCCGCCCCCAGCTGTAGCTGCGCCAGCTGGCTACGCAACGCGCCTTCTTCTAAGGGCGTATCGCCGAGGTTCAGGTGCTTCATAACCGATAATGACAGGTCCAGCTGGGTCAGATGCTGGTCCAGATACGCCGCGTTAACCGATAAGCGGCAGCGTCCAGCGATCGGCTGCTCCTGACCCAGCAGCGTTTTCAGCAACGTGGTTTTACCGCAGCCGTTGGGACCACGCAGCGCCACCCGCATTGGCCCATCCATCCGCCAGCTCAGCGGTGCCAACATCGTATGCGCCAACCGCACCGCATCCAGTTCCAGCACCTGTTTTCCCGCGGCTATCCGGTTGCCAGGTAACGTAAACATCACCGGGCTCTCCTCTTCCACTCTCTCCCGCGCCTGTACTACCGCGTTGTTAAGGGCGCCATTTTGCTGTCGATGCTGACGCTGCAGGCTGCCGGGACGTTCTTTTGCCGCGCCTTTCCAGTCAACCCGCTCGAATGACGCGATATTTAGCGTATCGACGGTGCGTAACGTTTGCGCGGAACGCCGCTGGCAGGCATCGTGCTCTTTGTGCATCCGCGCGCGGGTACGGCGCCGTTCAGCGACGGCATGATCCAGCGCGGAGCGAGCCGCCTGCTGTTCCAGCTCACGCTGCTGCTGATAATCCGCATAGTTGCCGCCGTAGCGACGCAAAGCCGCAGGCGTCAGCTCAAGGATACGCGGCATGACCGCTAATAACTCCCGGTCATGGCTGGCAATTAGCGCCCCGCCGCGCCATTGTTTAAGCTGCTGGTACAGCCACTCGCGTCCCGGACGGTCGAGATGGTTGGTGGGTTCATCAAGCAGAAGAAAATCGGCGTCGGACAGGAATGCCCCGCAAAGCTGCGCCTTCACTCTTTCACCGCCGCTCAGCGAAGAGGCGGGCCGTGCAGGAGAAAATGTACCTAAGCCAGCCGCAAGAAACGCCGTATCCAGACGATCCGGGAGATCCCAAAAACCATCAAGACGTTCAAGATCGTCACTTCGTCCCTCCCCTCGATCAAGGCGAGCGAAAGCAGCGAAAATGGACTCCAGGCCCAGCAATTCCGCCAGTGTCATCTCTGAAGCCCTATCCCGCAGCTGAGCAACGTAGCTCACGGAAACCATGCGCTCGATGTGGCCGCCAGACGGCGTGTCATGGCCCGCCAGCAAGCGTAAAAGCCGGGTTTTACCGACGCCGTTGCGCCCGACAAGGCCGCAAAGAGAGGAGTCCAGCGATAAATTCAGCGGACCAAAAAGGGTATCTCCTGTCGCAAAGTGACAGGTGACCTGATGCAAAATAAAAGAGGGGATCTGGGCACAATGAGCCATAAGCACTCCTGAATGAAATCAATACTTCCCCTGTTCGCCAATAGCGCTAAGCAAGGCATGAGATTCATCAGTCGTGTTTGTTCATTTGGCGCGTGCTCTCCAGTAAGACGAGGGATTCGTCGGGCCATAGGATAGCCACACCCTGATATGAATTTCAAGCCTGTTTTTTCACCGGATGGCAAAACGGTAAAAAAAAGCCTCCTGAAAACAGGAGGCAAATTATTTATTTGATGAAAAAAACAGGGTGCCTTGAGAATGCTTCACGCCGTAAGAATGGCGGAGATCGCTCTCCGCCACCGTCTCTTACGTTTTAATCCCACAGGCTAAGAACGCCACCAGCTCAATATTCCCCTGTCTGAGCTGTAATTCACACAGCGAATCACGCACCATCCAGGTAAATAATAAAATAGTGAAGCAAATCACTATTAAGCTAAACAACAGATACTTTTGCGGCATTCCTCGCCTCCCGTGTGTGTAAGTTCACAGAGATATTGCAATTGCCTC
>NZ_KV793497.1:0-23665 GCF_001808475.1 Klebsiella sp. HMSC09D12
AAATTGCAATATGTGGTGGACCCATACATCTCCTGTCAACGCAAAGCAGAAGTGTCACCATCGGTGCGAAACAGAGATGTCATGCTTTGGTTCAGAGAATGCGTTTGACCGCCTCGCTATATACTTCCGAGCGTTCTCTTTTCCCAACAGAAATCACGAAAACGACAACTTTCTCGTCTATAACCTGGTATACAAGGCGATAGCCTGAAGACCGGAGCTTAATCTTGTAACAATCAGGCATACCACGGAGCTTGTTTGCTTCAATCCGGGGTGACTCAAGTACTTCAACCAGCTTCTTTTTCAACTGTTCACGTACCGTCGAGCCCAGCTTTCGCCATTCCTTTAGTGCCCGCTCGTCAAAATCCAGAAAATACGCCATCAGAGTTCATCCAGCGTCACACGTACTGGCTTAGGATTACGAAGTCGTTCTTTCACTATCTCCACAAGTTCAGCATCTTCATCACTCAGGAGTGTCTGTTTGAACGGCAAGCGTTCATTGTCAGCGATATACTCGAGCATGAGACGAAGCGCTTCAGAAGGAGTTACGCCCATTTTTTCAAGCGCGGCGTAAGAACGCGCTTTAAGTTCATCGTCAATACGTAGGTTAATGCTACCCATGTCTTACACCCCTTGTAATTACAAATGTCATTACAAGTATCGCACTACAACATGCTTAGGGCAAGTCACGAAGTAAGTCAGAAAGTAGTCGTAAGAACGGTGATCACTGTCCGCTTTGTGCCAGAAGCGGACTTTTTAAAAATATTGCGTGCCCAACAATTGGGCGCAGGTCACATCAAGTACCCTCAGAATTATAGAGAATACCTGAAATTTTTGTAGAGCGAGGTTTGTTACCCTGCCCGACCAGCGACATGTGGTTAGTTTAGTGATCAGAAATGTCGAGCGTTTGGTCGTTCATTGACGCGGGATCTTCCAACGGTTCCACATGAGTGGTGATATGGATAAAAGGCAGTGCGGTGCGGATATCATTCTCTATACGCTCGGCCCAGTCGTGCCCATATTGAACAGTCCATCGCCCAGGAACTAGGATGTGCATTGTCATAAACGCCCGCCCGCCAGCCTGGCGTGTACGTAGTGCATGGAAATCAAGCCCCTGTTCACGATATCCTGCCAGCAGTGACTCGATTTTTTTGAGTTCTTCCGTGGGTAGCGATACGTCCATCAGACCTGCAGCTGAACGACTCATAAGCTGATAACCAGTCCAAACGATGTTGGCTGCGACCAGCAATGCAACGATCGGATCGACCCAAAACCAGCCGGTCAGATAAACCAGTCCGACACCAAAAATGACACCGACCGACGTCCAGACATCGGTCAGCAGGTGATGAGCATCTGCCTCAAGAGTGATAGAGTTGTGCTGCCTGCCAGCCCTTAACAAAATGAGAGCCGTCACAAAATTAAGGATTGATGCGACTGTTGAAACCAGTAATCCGAGACCAATCTCCTCAAGCGGCTGTGGAGTTAACATCCGCTCAACTGCGGTATAGGCGATACTGGCTGCCGCCAATAGGATCAGAAATCCTTCGAAAGCACTCGAGAAATATTCGGCTTTGCCGTGCCCATATGCATGGTTCTCATCGGCCGGAAGCGCAGCCAAGGTCAGCATCCAGAGCGCCATTAGGGCTCCTGCGAGGTTAACTACGGATTCGATGGCATCAGATAGCAGACCGACCGAACCGGTCATTTTCCACGCCACACCTTTGAGTCCGATAGTGGCAATAGCCGTGGCAATGGAAAGCCAAGCGTAGTGCGTCAGCGGACGAGGTAACCCTTTTGTTTTAGTCATTATTAACTTCCTAAAATAGGACGACTAACTCACATTTCTATCCATGATAGATAATTAAACAATCATTTCGCCATGAATATTTTTTCGTTTTTATTAAATTTAATTAAAAAGTCTCTGCAAGTGCTGTTTCATCTTCTAGTAAACTAAATTTTATTTTTAGGGTTTTCTTCAACTTGAAGTAATATTATCTCACAACAGATTAGTCACTTAGGTTAACTGAGCGGCTTTTATATTTTTCAATTAAAATATGCAAAACTCCCATTGCACCATGTGCATAAAAATAGACCTCAATGAAAGTAGTAAAGAACTTATGCCAGTGGATTACTGTTTCAGCCAGATTTGACTGCATGGTATTCAACAAGAACCATAGGCCACCTGAAAGTGCTACAATTAGCAATCCTAGAACTCCAAATCCTTGGATTGTACTGGCAATACCTCCCGAATGTGCATCGGGCAGTCGGAAACTAGTCAACGTTTTTATATCTTGCTTAATACCACTAAAGTCAAGCCCTACCCATGAAAAATAATAAGTAAAACCTCTTTGAGTAAGCATCCAACTTAACATAATAAAACCACAAATAATCAGTCCTAACCCTGAAATAATGTGCATCCAGGTTATAACTCCTTCAAGACTATGTTCACCAATTGCTTCGGTCTCTGTCAGATTAGAGTTAATAATTTGTGATAATATTAGAAATGCCACAATGATGTGAAGAATACGAAAAAAAGGAGCGTAATCATGGGGTAATAGATTCCAGAGTCGCAATTTCATTAATGAGTCCTTAGTAAATTTATCGATGATCTTAATCATACAAAAGAATTATTAGGATAACCTTAATTCTTAAAATTGCAGCAGGCATTAGTTCACCTCTGATATGGCCACTTGCGAAATGGGAATGGTAACTGTTATTACTATGTGTTTACTTGCTGTTCTTGTTACGCAACCCCTTAAACACATTACTTTCAAATATGATTTCCTGCTGGGTTTAAATATGTGTCTTTCTATAGTGCGGCAACCTATTTTTACACCAACTCATGAATTAAATAAGAATCATAAATTAAATGAGAGGTTTAATTCTCTTGCTTAACGCGATGATATTAAATGGAAATTTTAATTTTTGTAATTTATTAAACAGTTAGAATGAGACATGGTAAATACGATCTTCCTTTAGATAATTCTGATAGCACTTTTTCTACTGGGCAGTCTGCAATGTCCGCTTCACGCCCTGAGACATTCGACAAGCTTTTTATGGCTTCAGTAAGGGCGAGTGGCGCGCTTCGAGAGCCAGCAAATATTTTGCTTCATCGTACTGGGTTCTGGCCTTCCAGCAGCGGTAAATGATCCTTATCCATTTGAACGCCAGTGCCCGGATCGCAGACTGATGAGATTTGCCCTTCTCTCTGAGGCCCTGATAATACAGTCTGGCCCAGTATGATGAATTAACCGTCTTGGCAGCCCATTCAACAAAGGTTTGCCTGACGAACTTGGCACACTGCCATCGCCAGTGAACCCAGGATTTCTGGCCACTTCGTTCTGTCACCGGTGCAATACCTGCGTAGTTTTGAATTTCTTCAGCGCTGTTAAACCGGTCACGGTTATCACCAAGTGCAGCAAGCATTCGTGGGCCCATACACGGCCCCATGCCCGGAAGTGATTTGAACAGCTCCGCATCTGGCAATGTGTCAAACAACGCTTCGATTCGTTCGTCATAGGTTTTGATGATTTCACTCACGACTTTAATTTGTGTCGCCAGTGCTGTTGCCATCAAAGCATTAGCCTCTATAACGCTCGGGTCTGTAGTCAATGGGATCGCGTTATCAATACTCGCAACACGTTGCTCGGTAAGAGCCATTGCGCGGCCACCTTTGGCATTCAGAAAGTTGCGGATCGTGTCGCGCCTCGCTCGTTTCAGTTGTTGCAGACTGGGCCACCGGATAATCAGCTCACACAATAGTAAGCTACCCCGATGTGAGAACCACTCCAGTGGCTGAGGATAATACTGTTTAAGTGTGTTGATTATCCGGTTCACAAAACGGCGTTTATCTTCAACCAGCTGACGGCGCTGCTCAACCAGTTGCTGGAGTAACCGGATATCCGCATTGTCGGGTTCAATGGCTTTTATCTTTTGGGGATAACGCAGCATTAACTCTAATGCCAGCTCGGCATCCTGCGGGTCATCTTTAGCGCCGCTGGGCGAGAAGGCCTGCCGGTAACGAGCCAGGGACAAAGCGTGGACGGGGAAAACGGTGATAAATGGATATTTCTGAAGAGCATACACCACGGGACCTTTCTTCAGCTCAACGGCGATAGCGATCCTGCCTTTTACCTTCTGGTGTAACTCGGTAAGCCAGACATCAAGTGCTTCCGGCGTATGTTCAATCACATGGAATGTGCGTTCACCGTTTTTAAACTGAACACAGACATCGTGCTTTTTATCTGCCCAGTCCAGACCAACGTGCGCAGCAAATTGATTAGTCGCAGTCATCACCAACTCCTTTTTATCGGGGATTGGTATGCATTCCACGCTCTTCGAAAGAAATATAGCCAGCAGTTTATCTGCATGCCCTGAGTATTCGTTAGCGAACGTGGAGCACCCACTGGCTCGAAAGAAAAGCGGCGATCATCACGTGATTCTCGCTCAATATTCGTAACCAGTAAGCGCATCCCCTGAATCACTTAAAGTGTAATTCTCAGGGTGCGAATGACTATATCTCGCTCTTAGCGGACATTAGCATAGGCTATTTACCATAACGCCGCATTACGCGTACCGCTCAGACGGCCTGAGCGCGTTTCTGACGTGTCCCCGTTAAAAACAGTAACAAACCACCCGAAAATGCACGCCAGAAACGCTACGTAAGAATCTATCCTATGACTGGATATGCACTCAACTGAATAACGCCTGGTTTCAGTCCATTTTATCGGGATCAGCCTTCTTTCTGGGTAATTTAGGGGGCTTCACTTGCTGATTACTTTGCGTGCGGCGCGTGAGCCAAGGATGGTCAGCTTTAGGTTTTACGTAGAATTTTGAGCGTAAATCAAAACGGGCATTATCCACACGTTCATGGACACTTTTTTCATCATCCAGTGGTATAGGCTCCGGGCCATCAACATATTTTTCCCATCCCAACGCTTTCCCATCATACAGAACCTTAATTTCACCGTTAAAGCTTTCGCATACCGTGACAACCGAATGCCGAAGTCGATATCCCCGGCCTTCACTGCGAATCTGAAACGCACTGCTTTTGTACTGGAAAGTGAGATTTTTGGAGAGAACGCGCTTCGCCTGGAGGCTGAAGATATAACCCAGTTCCTCTTCAGAATGGTGTACATCAAGATGGGCGTTATCAGCAATACGAGGCGGCGTAGCAAACCGGTTGTTATAGGCTTCAATAAAGGTCGGCAACCATGCGTTTGCTGTTTCAATATCACTGATACCCTGAAGCCGCATTTCTTTGACCAGCCTGTCCTGCAGTGTCTGATTGGCACGCTCTACCCGCCCTTTTGCCTGCGGGCTGTTGGCATGGATTGGCTCGATGCCCAGTGTCTTTATCGCACGTGTGAACTGAGTCAACTCTCCTTCCCGCTCCGGGTTATTTACTCTGAATATACTGTGTCTGTCAGAATAGAGAGCCAGTGGTACGCCATGATCATTAAGGTAACCCCGGAGGGTTTCCATGTAAGCCCGGGTTGTTTCTGCAGGAGCGAATCGTAGCGCCATCAGAGCGCTGGTAGCATCATCGATAAAGACTATCAGTGTGCATTTGGGGCCCCGACCTTCAAACCAGTCATGAGGCGAGCCATCAATCTGGATGAGTTCACCGTAGGATGGGCGCCGCATCCGGCGCTGATAAATTCGGGCAAACTTACGACGACGTTCGCGCCATATGCCCTCCTCTACCATCCACTTCCTGAGAGTTTCAATGGATAAACACAAGCCGTGTATCTCGCGCAATTTTTCGCACGCAAGCGTAGGTCCAAAATCAGCGTAGCGGCCTTTGAGGAGTGAAATTACTGTTGCTCTGAATTCGGTAGAAAAGGAATTATTGGGACGCTTTCCACGTCGGCGGGAAACTAGACCAGAAGGCCCTTCATTTCTATACCGTTGCACCAGACGTTTAACCTGCCGAATAGAAATGCCAATGCGTGCCGCAGCTTGTTCCTGAGTAATATGGCGATTAAGTGACTCCTGAATAATGTGAAGTCGGTCGAGTTCCTTATGACTCATCGTAACAGTCTCTTTGATCATGAAAAATCCCCCAGAGAATTGTCTGGGGACATTTTAGAATGGTTCAAAGGGAGTGCGGACGAATTCCTGGACCTTCAGGGGTTAATTTATGCATTCATACGAGGACCGGATCCGGGCCGTCGAACTCTATTACCGGTACGGAAAGAAAGCCTCCGTTGTCGTCATGGAGCTGGGATATCCTTCCACAAAACAGCTGGGCCGTTGGGTTCGGATTTATGAAGAGAAGGGCGATTTACCCAGGGAATTAAAGCCAAGAGAACGCTATTCACGGACACAGAAAATTGCTGCTGTTGAGCATTATCTTACTCACGGTGGTTGCCTGTCGTACACTCGCCGAGCCATCGGCTACCCCAGTAACGAAATTCTAAAGCGCTGGATTGAAGAGTTTTACCCAAATGCGCGTCCCCTGGTCATTCGCTCAGGCACAAACAAATGCTTCAGCCCGGAAGAGAGGTCTCAGGCCGTCCGGGAGCTCTGTAACCGACGTGGAACCGCGCGTAAAGTTGCACAAAGCATAGGCGTCAGCGTCCCGGTCCTGTACAAATGGAAGAAAGACCTTATCAGTGACGAGGCTTATCAATCCATGCGCAAACGAAAGGCAGCCCCTCAAGATAAAAATCAGGATGCTTTACTCGGTGAAATCCAGCGACTCAGGCAGCAGGTTCATCAGCTGCAGCTCGAACGTGACATACTGACAAAGGCGAATGAACTGATAAAAAAAGATCTGGGCATCAGCTTTCTGACACTGAAAAACAGGGAGAAAACCCTGATAGTTGATGCCCTTAAGAAAAAGTACCCCGTTGCTGAGTTGCTAAGCGTTCTGCAACTTGCCCGCAGCTGTTATTTTTACCACAAAGCCAGCAAACGTCTGTGCGATAAGTATGCGGAAATACGCGTGATCATGGCCGATATCTTTGAGGAGAATTACCGCTGTTACGGCTACCGGCGCCTTCACGCGATGCTTCGCGGTAACAACAGGGTTATTTCTGAAAAGGTTGTCCGCAGACTGATGGCAGAAGAGCAGCTCGTTGTTAAGCGCACCAGGCGACGACGATACAACTCTTACTGTGGCGAAATCGGCCCGGCACCGGAAAATTTACTCGCCCGGGATTTTAGTTCCTGCAGGCCAAATGAGAAGTGGCTGACCGATATTACGGAGTTCCAGCTTCCGGCTGGAAAAGTCTATCTGTCGCCGGTTATCGACTGCTTTGATGGCCAGGTTGTAAGCTGGTCGATAGGAACACGCCCGGACGCGACGCTGGTGAATACGATGCTCGATGAAGCACTCGATACGCTCAACGAACATGATAAACCGGTAATACACAGCGATCGTGGTGGCCATTACCGGTGGCCGGGCTGGCTCGATCGTATCAACACATCCGGACTTATAAGGTCCATGTCGCGCAAAGGATGCTCGTCGGATAATGCTGCGTGTGAAGGCTTCTTCGGGCGTATCAAAAACGAAATGTTCTATGGCAGAAACTGGACTGGTATCACGCTGGAAAAATTTATCTGCTTCCTGGACAGGTACATACGCTGGTATAACGAGAAACGTATCAAGCTATCATTAGGTGCAATGAGTCCGGTGAAGTACCGGCAGCATCTTGGGATCACAACATAACAGTCCAGGAAAACATCCGCAGCCCCAAAGGGGACATTACAGCTTGGTGTTAACAGGACCCATACATCTCCTTGCCTCGCGGCATCTAAGAGGCTATCCTGATGTTGTCTAGGCATACAGGTGGCCTCGTGGGTTAATGAAAATTAACTACGGGGCTTTCTGCTTTCTGCCACACAACACGGTAACAAACCACCTTCACGTCATGAGGCAAAAAGCCTCAAGCGCCACGTCGATTATACCGGGCCGGTGCTATTTCTTACCAGGTATATCCACGCTTTATGCTGCTTAGCGCTTTAAATATCTAATGTATACCCATCCCGCGATCAAGACGCCCGTGCCCAGCGCAAGATTAGGCAAAATAACATCGTTTGCACTTGCGTATATGGTATTAGGATCATGTTGCCCCCAGAATGCCAGCTTGTACCCGATGCCCCAGACAAAGAATATAATCCCGGCAATCAGAACGCCGAATTTTATTACGCCGAGCAGGATTCCATCTAACCAGTCAGGCGGATCACGCCATGTGATGACCGCAGCTATTAGTGTGCAGATGATTTGGCCTGCATAATAACCAGGGGAACCATACCATTCCGGAGCAACATGCTTCACGATCAACCAGAACAGCACGTTCATTAAGATAACGAGCAACCAGTACCTCATAGTTCTGCTTTCCTTGTATTTGGCCATCTGAGTTGTCAGACAGCATTGTACTTATTCATCGGGCGGACTTGCCATTGAAATACTCCGGACGCGCAGCCAGTTCACGCTCGATTAACTCGTCGGCAAACAAAGGGGCAACACGATTAATACGTGCCTGCATGTTGCGCCTTCTCACCGCTGCTTTCCGTTCATCGCTCCAGCGTTGGATCTGTTTCTGGCCGAGAAAATCCACGCATACAGCGTAACCTGAGCCAGCCACCCAGCGTGACATCACCTCTTCAGGTGCCGCCTGCCCTGCCTCCACGACAACGGAAATCAGTTCCTGTGGACCCGGGCAGGGCCTGTGCGGCAGTTTCCAGCGCAGAGAATAGCGCCACTTCATACACCACTCCGATCAGCCAGCTTATTTGGCACCTGCCAGCGTTCAGCAACACGAATATGCTCAGGTGTTTCCCGGACAATAAACGGAATTTCGTACATCACTGCATACAGCGGCTCACCGCTGATGCGAAGCCAGTCAAGTTCCTTCAGCGATGCGAATCGCGACTGCCAGCGCCAGAACGGTGCTGCAAGCTCTGCCGCGTCAAACTCGTCGCTCCACCGGGTGTACCAGGTGCAGACGGTTTCCGGTGACTGAAAATTCAGTTCTGTGACAGCCTGTCCCAGCAGGTTCTGACGCAGTAACCAGGACTGCTCGACCTGACGGGCTTCACGGCGCATTTTTCGGGTGAAGGCAAAGTCCTGACGTTTTAGTCTGCGTACTGTTCGGGTATGAAGGACTTCCGGAAAAAGTTCAGCCTGCACATCCATTGTCAGCGGCAGCGGACAGTATTCCCCGTGGCTGGAGATAAGCATATCCAGCGCCTCTTCCACCTGTTTCAGGCTGGAAAGGCGGTCTTTTGGATCACGGTGAAGGCCAGGAATACGGCGGGCAACGTCACTGTTAATCCGGCTACAGCCTGTCAGCAGGCGCAGGAATGTCCGGACGTGTGGCATCGATGGCAGACGTGCGCCGCGCTGGCGAGCCTCTTCCACCGTCATGATGGCCTGCAGCGCTGCCTGACGGGCTGGTTTCAGGGATACAAGAGCACTGGATGACGGGATCATTGTGCGCCCTCCTGTGACAGCGTGCTGATGATGCTGGCAAACGAGTAGCCACCGGCGTCAAGACACTCGATGAGATCCAGAGTATGGGTGATGAGTTCAGGGTTGAATGCATCCATCACGCGAACGACAGAGAACGGCTGACCGTCACGGGTAACAAAGACCACTATCCAGCGAGGATTCAGCTCCCCCGGACTGCATACCGCCACATCAAAGTGACCATGAGGGGGGGTAAAACGGATCTGGACAGGAAAGAAGCCGCCAAATTCGCACCGGTATTCGGCATTCACGGACCAGCCGGACGGTGAGGTCAGATCGCGCATGACAGCGTGACTCAGCTCCCGGCGAAAGTCTTCACCGGCGGCGCGGTAGTCTTCCAGCTCATCAGAAGACATGGTTTTCAGGACATCCAGAGTCAGTAACGTTTTCATTTTCAGTCTCCTTATCGCCGCCCCGCAGGGCGGCGTCTCCGTTATCAGGCGGCGCAGGCCGGGTTGTTATGGTCGGTGACGTCGCCGGCATCAGCGTCGGTATCGTTCTGACTTGTTGCCAGACTGAGTTCAGACTTTGCGGCAAGCTGTTTCTGATTGTCAGCACTGGTCATCCATTCCGGAACCCAACGGATTTTTGAGAGGAAGTGCTCTGCATGTTCAGCGGCATCCTTTTTCTTCATCTTCGCGGCGTCCTGTGCTGCGCCAGCCAGTCCGGCCTGAGAGAGTGCCTGTACAATGTGTGGCAGCTTCATGTGCGAGAAAAGGTTATCAGCCGTCGGTTTCCACCAGTCACGAAGATCAAACTGAATGGCGTTTTCCACCCCATCCAGCGAACTCTGGTGTTTACGACCAAATTCATCCTTGCCCTGTACACCATCTATGGAGCAGGCGGTGCAGAAAGCCATCAGTGCCATCAGGGTTGCGCCATCGAGCGTAAAGAAGGTGGTCATATCCTTTCGCCAGTTTTCCGGCAGCAGGGCTTCAAGACGTTCTTTTTCTGACTGGATGGCCTGAAACGCAACGCTGTTTTCACCGTCAGGTGCTTCACGGGTCAGCGCGTAATGCGACACACTCACGCTAATGCAGAACGGCTCTTTGACGGACGTTGTGGTATGGAAAACCGAGTTACACATTTTCCAGACCATCAGCGCGACGGCTTTCTGCGGCTGCTGCAACAGGGCCGCCTGAACCGCCAGTGTGCGCTCAGAAGAAAGGCGGGTCAGCAACGGGACACTGACGGCGTCCAGCGGATCGACTTTTTCAGGGGCCTGATTGGTGGATGCATCCTTCTCCTCCATTTTTTCATCGGCGCACAGCACCACACCGCGCTGTACTTTCACCTCCTGGCCAGTCCAGGAAACCACCACCCCGGCAGATTGCTTCATTTCATCCGTCCATGCCCGGTGTTTTGCCCGGTGCGCGATGGTCTGCTGTTCTTCCCAGACAGCTTCCAGAGCCCCGGCCAAGACGTCATCATTCACGCCGGGATTCTCGTCTTCATACTTAGCTTCCAGAGCTTCCAGCTCTGCAAGACGTTCTGATTCGGCTTCGGTATATTCCACAGGCGGGACAGCATGCAGGCGCCAGATTTTAGTGTCCTTCCCGTAGTGAGAAATCGGGTCAAGACGACCATCACACCATGACCAGCCTTCCGCTTCGCGGAGGTGCTCCGCGATGTTCTGCAGTTTTTCCAGCAGGGCGGTATCGAGCGATGCACTTTTGACATAGCCGCCGTTTTCGCTGCTGAAGAGATCAACCCGGATTTCATCCGGACTGAATGCGGCCTCTCCCACAAAGCGGAATTTGTCGCCGTTTGTGGAAACCTCTTCTGAGGTAATGAGGTTACGGATCGAGGAAACTGATACTTCATTATTCCAGGACCGTTTGCGGGCGGATTCCAGCACTTCCACCTGGCGTTTCTGATCGCTTTCGAGCGCCAGTGCCTGGCAGTGTTCGGTGGTGATTTCATCCTTCGCCAGCGCCGCCAGAATTTCGGGAGCCAGTTCGGTCAGTTTCAACATGCGCTGAACATGACGCGTACCGAACCCCAGCAAATCGCCAATCTTCGCGGGGGTTTTCCCCTGCTCTGCCAGTGTGCGGAACCCGGCGATCTGTTCAGACGGATGCATTGCCATCTGCTGTTCGTTTTCTGCCATTGATGCCGCAACAGCCAGTTCATCAGGTACCTTTTTCACCATCACCTGATATCCGGCATCGATACGGTTTTCACTCTGCAGGAGCTGCAGCGCTTTCAGGCGACGACCACCGGCAGCCACACCACAGCGACCATCCGGGAGGTTATGCACGACCAGATTCTGCAACAGGCCAATGGCTTCAATGGAATCTGCCATTGAACAGACTTTCTCCGCCGGATAGGGAATGGTCCTGACGTTCAGGGGAGACTTCACCAGTGCCGTCACCGGGACATACTCGACCTGTGCGGCATCGAGAGCCACTTTAAGCGCCTCAGCTTCGGCAGACTTAAGCGTTTTTTTGCTGGTTTTCGGTGCAGTTTTTACCTTAGACTCTGTTGCAGACATAATTGATACCTCTTAGCTATTGATGAATGTCTGCCGGACAGCCCACCTGTCCGGCCTTCTTCTTACTGCTTACTTCGTTTTGCGTACTCCGTAGTCCCGGATGTAGCGGTTCATCATGTCCTCGCCGCCCGGTTCAAAATTTCAGACGCTCCAGATCATGCTGCCGTCATCCTGATGACGGACGACAAGGCGAAAATGGGTCCCCTGGTCATCTTCAATCGCCACATTCTGATACTGCGCTGCGACAACCTGAGCCTGCTCGCGGGTAAACGTGCCATCCGGCAGGGATACAAGCGGGGATAAAACGTTATGGTCCATGTGTTTCTCCTTTTCTGCCCCGCCTGAACGGGGCGTCTTCATCGTGGTTTAAAAGGGCGCTTCATCATCCATTGGTGGGAAATCATCCGGGAGTGGCTGAGGCGGTTGCTGAGACGGGGCGGCGTCCTGACGACCTTTCTTACCGCCCTTTGCTTTCGGGGATTTAGTCGCGGCCTGAGCAGGTTGTGCCGGGGTGGCAGGACTCTGCGACTGCGTGGCGCTCTCAGGCACACCGGCTTCACGGCGGCCGCCGAGCATCTGCAGGGTGCTGTTCTGCCCGACCAGTACCTCGGTGACGTAGCGCGTGACTCCGGCATCGTCCTGCCAGTTGCGGGTGCGCAGCTGGCCCTCAATGTAGACCTGCGCGCCTTTACGCAGGTATTCGCCCGCCACTTCCGCGAGCTTGCCGAACATGACAACACGGTGCCACTCGGTGTTTTCGCGCATCTCTCCCGTCTGCTTGTCACGCCATGTTTCAGACGTGGCCAGCGTCAGATTGGCCACTGCGCCCCCGTTGGGCATGTAACGCACTTCCGGATCCTGTCCCAGATGTCCAACCAGAATGACTTTGTTAACGCCACGTGCTGCCATGATGAATCTCCTTAATCCGTTGTTTTGCCTTTTAAAACCATCACCCGTTGAGTTGCCGGGGCCGCGGTTTTGACGTTTTGCGGGGACCTGCTGAACCTGCCCCCTGGATATAACCTTCACCCGTTTGAGAGCCGTTCGCCGCAAGGGCGTAAACGAGCACGGCCCGGTGCAGATGTCCGGGGGTGAGCGGGAAATTTTTTTCGGCCTAATGAAGCGGCAGCGGAATGGCCGGGAAAAATTTATTGCGAAAGGCCCTGCCGTCCCCTGGACAGCAAGACGGGTTGTGCTTGTCTCAGCCCCGGCGAATGGACTCAAACGGGTGATACGGGTACCAGGGGAAAGGAGCAGGCACCCGCCGCAACGACGAAGAGCGCGGGCGCGAAACGGCGTTGCGCCTTACAGCCCGGCGTCAGTTTGCCGGGGTGCGAAAAGCGCAGGTGACGGCGCGAAAAAGGGCGGCGCATCCGGAACGGATGCTGCAAGCCTGCCGTTGACCTTGACGTCAGACATCAGACACTAGCCGCCAGGCCCGAAACCGCTTTGCGGGTTCGGCGGAGCTTACCGCGTCTTTTCGCGGTTAGCGGAGTGTGGCTCGACGACTGAACCGCGCCAGCGGGTCAGGAGCCGAAGGTGGCCCCGGAGCAGATTGTGTGAAAGGAAAGTGAGGCAAAGCCAGAGGAAGAGCAGCAGCAAGATGAAGGGTACCGGTCAGGTCAGGTCAGAATTGAGATTCGCCCTGCTCTTTTCTGTACTGTACAACGCAGTACCAGGCCGAAGCCAGGAAAGCAAAAACGGTGATCAGCACGCGTAATTCGTCACCCGGCTCTTTCCCCTTCAGCATCAGCGTTATGATGATGCCGGCAACGATAATCCACGCAATGCCACTCCAGAGGCGCAGCTTATCTGCCACGACATTAATCAGAACAAAAGCAATGGCCAGGATAGCCCCCCACAGAGCCGGAACAGGCTGAAACGGAATAAAAAACAGGTTAATACCGGTTAAAAGCGTCACGGCTGCAAACATCAGAGACATACGCATAAAATTTCCTCCCTGGACACACTGACTATAAGAATCACTTCTGCTGCTCATCTCCGGGTTTATTATAATCGGGCGCATTTGCGCGCGGCAGCTGCTGACTGTTCAGTCGATGTACGCGGAGCCGTTCATGGAAATATTCGCGCAGGTGTTCAGGCTGTTCCCGTTCAACAAGTTCCGGCACGACGGGCTTGTTCATGCGCTCCTGCCAGGCAACAGCAGCAGCCACCTTATCGACGGCAACTTTGTCCTGCTCCTCCTTTGAAAAAGAGGCGATATTCCACTTTGACATATGCATCACCGGTCTGCTTTACAGGAAGATATCCCTGATAATACGCGAATTCCGGGGCAACAGCGACTGACAACGGAGAGGAGAGTGCGCGGCGCCGGAGGCGCGGCGACGTCTCTCTCCGGCAGGCGCAGCCTGCCCGGGTTTTCGCGCGGCCGGAAGCGGCAGAGGTTCCCCCCTGCCCTGTGATTTATCGTGCCTTTCCCCCCTGAAGAATGAAATGGCCGCCAATATAGACGGCACACTGACAGGTCATGTATTCGCAGATTTCATCCATCACCTGCGCAGTGGTCAGTTCCCGCTGACCGGCATCGCGGCGGCGGGCATTAATCAGGGCTTTGTACTGTCGCAGGATATCGCGGCTTTGTGGTGCAAGTTTCATGTGCTTTCTCCTTAACCGGCGAGCTTCCCCGCCGGATAGTAATCAGTTGCTGAATACATAGCCTTCATGGAAGACATAGCCGCTGCTGAACAGATCCCGCGCGTAAGCCTCATAATCGAAATAGACGCGCAGGGATTCAGGCACCTCGTTTAACAGGCCGTGATCCTCCACAAAGCCATAAGCAAAATCCTCCTCGCTTTCAGCCTCGCCACAATACGCCTCATCAAAGGCGTCATAGTCGCACTCGCCGGTATAGTCCGCCCAGGCCACAAACGCGGCAGCGCGTCCTTCGTCCTGCGCCTGCCGGAATGCCTCGATAAACGCCCACTTAACAGAGGATTCAGAGGCAAACTGAGACGGGATCCCTTCCCAGTCCTGAAACATAAACTCGGGGTCATCCTCGGCGGCATGCAACGCCCGGCAGGCGTCATAAAATTCGTCTTCGTCGTCGAAGTCGGTTAAATCAAACCATTTGCCAAAAATACTGCCGCCGTTGTACTGGTGATATGTGCCCACGTAGACGGCCGGAACGGTTACTGATGAAGTCATTTTTGTCTCCCTGCGGGGCGGTGTAACCGCCCCGGTCGTTAATCAGTCCAGCGCGGCGTAAATAGCACTGCATTCGGGGTGAAAGGTGATGTGATTCCAGAGCTGGGCATCACGCAGCATATAAAGGCGAGTCAGCGCCGGGTTACTGCTGTCATGATGGGCCGCCAGACGGCGATTAATCGCCAGGCTGGTCAGAATAATGCCCGCCGCGTCGGCGCTGACAGTGCGATCAAACCAGTTTTCGCTACTGGCCAGATGTACCCGGCCACAATCCGGCATCATGTAGCCGCCCCCCTCCGGCAGGCGAATAAAATGCCAGAAGCCGCCCTCATATTCGGGCATCCATTTTTTGGCCAGAGCGTACACCTGTAATTCCGCGAGCATGAAATCCGTGCCGAACAGGTACGGCATAAAAGACAGGCGGTCGGACTCCTCAACATTCAGGACCGGGCATGTATTCACATACTGCATGGATAAACCTCCGTAATCACATAGACTGCGGCACCGGGTTGTGCCGTGCCGACACGACAGCCCGGCGAAAAGCGGAAGATGCAGGGGCGACACCGGAGGCCGCAGCGCAGATATAGCGCGAAGCTGGTCTGGACGGTTTTCGAGCGAAACCTGAGCGAGAAATCGACGGGAAGAACGGCGAGCATCATAAAAAAACTGCGACCGGGCGAGGATGGCGGCGTCAGCGCACCCTTGCATCTGCAGCGGCCGGGCTAAAGTGAAGGCACGGCACAACCCGTCGCGATGCAGGAGGTTGAATGCAGGGTTTCTCTCCCCCGTTTTTCGACCACCGGGAGAAAAGCGGAAGCAGATGTCGCAACGCGACAGACGCAGTAATAAGGCCACGGACCGGAGGGATGGGGCCGGGTGAAGCGGAGCCGGCGGCAACGGCAAGCCGGCGAGTGCCTTATCCGGGGATGGCGGCGCCAGCGAACTCCAGCCTCTGCGGCTGCCGGGCTAAAGTGAAGGCACGGCACAGCCAGCACACGGCACGGCGATAACAGAGGGTTGTGTTCCCCCAAAAGGCCCGGAAACCGGGCCGGGTGGACGCGGAGCCGGCACGGCGACATCCTTATCGCACCACACCTCCTGTGCCGGCAGGCTGACAAGGGAGGGTCCCCCTCCCCTGACGCTCCGGGCTGTCACTCCTGAGTTCTGCTGGCGCGGGCCTCTCTCACCATTTCCCTTAAAACCCGGCGATCAAACCAGCGCCGGACCGGAGTGTCCGTAAAACGCACCTGATCAGCGATAACCCCTGCGCTCCTGATAGTTTCCTCCCGCTCGTTAACCAGGGTGAGCAGGACCGGGCAGAATCGCGCATCGCGAATAAGAATGGCATCGAGGACCTGATCCAGCCTGTCGGTTTCGTCTTCGTCCAGGCAGTTATCATGATCATACTCCACGGCCAGCAAGCGCCAGTCACCGATCCGCCTGTCCATCAGACGGGGAGTGACGGACGGCGTCAGCGCGGCGGCGATGCGCTTCGTATCCCGGTGGACGATTTCCGATATCTGCGTGAGGGAGGCTTTCAGGAAGGCCAGCAGATCGTCACATTCCGCAGATGTCAGCCACTCCTGAGCGTAAGGCAGGCGGATAACCTGACAGTCAGCCAGCCGCTCCGGATGCGGATATGCCTGCACCGGAAAGAGATGCAGACGAGCCGGGGTTCCCGCCAGCCGCCGGGCGCTGGCGAGCAACAACGCTGCCCGGCCATACGTCAGCGGCTGACAAAGCTGTTCCGTAAGCGTGAGGATTTCCACGCCACTGAGAGAGCCGCAGGCGGCAAGCCAGCCGGGTACGGTTTCGGGGGCGACGGGCGCCATATCAACAGTGTCGGGCCAGCCAGCCTGGCGCAGCATCCGGTCGCCGTGACGCAGAATAAGCGTGTTAAGGGTTTCATTTTTCATCATTATCGTCTCTGTCCGGGTTATATCACCCCGCCGCGTGGCGGGGCGATCTGCTGTCAGCTTTTCAGTAATGCCCGCACTTTTGCTGTATCCGCCAGGCGGCGCATTACGCTTTCCGGCACCGGGAGATTGCGATCCCGTGCGGTCCATTCCCTGTCCCACAATGCCTGTTCGGCGGTAATCAGCAGGGTTTCAAGCAGGTCAACCGGCACAGTCACCCTCTGCCCGTTCTCTTTCACCTGGTCTATCAGTGCCATCACCAGGCCGGCTGACACGCCCGACTCAAGCCGTTGTTCTTCTGGTATAGCGTCCATGCGTTCCAGTACTGCCCTTACGTCATGTTCTGAAAAGGAATATTCCATCCCGTCAGCCAGCGCCTCAATATCCGCCGGGGTCCAGATAATCAGGTTCAGCGGGGTTTCTGCGGGATATTGCTCATTCAGCATCCTGCAAAGATCTTCACGGGTTCCGTACATGTTCTCTCCTCAATCCAGAAAGCTTTCATCGAGCATCAGTGCAATATTGAACGCCTCATCCATCAGGACGCTGAGACGTCGCAGACTGATACCGGCAAGCCGTTCCGCCAGTCCGTCGTACCGGTAGTGGTACGTGTCTTCCAGCACTTTCAGGGTGGTTTTCAGGTCGCAAAGATTGTTCGCCAGCCCGGCCATATCGCGGCGCAGGGCTTCGTGTCCGTCGTAATTCATTACGCGGCCTCCGGGAGCCATTCATCGTTCGCCGCCGGGGTATTTACGGCCCGGTGCATGGCGGCCAGTCGTTCGGTTCCGGCCCGGTGGTACTGCGCCAGCATCTCGATGCCGATATAGCGGCGTCCGGCACGGTATGCAGCGACGCAGGTCGAACCGCTTCCGGCAAACGGGTCGAGAACAATCGCGCCCGGGGCGCTGAATGACTCAATCAGCGGCTGTAGCGCCTCCACCGGTTTCTGCGTCGGATGCAGGGTATTACCGGTATACGGGAAGGGCAGCACATCCGGCAGCGGTTTAAGGGGCGGCACGGGGCGGCCTTTGGCAAGGACATAAGCCCCTTCATGGCAGTAGTCCACAAATCCGCGTCGGGCCCTGGCGTTACGACGGTTGGAGGCATAGTTTTTGGTGAACACAAGCTGGCCCACGGCATAGAATCCTGCCGCCTTCCACGCGGCCATAAAGCGGTCCACACGGTTCCAGCCGTAGAAGCTCACCATCAGTGCGTCTTTTTTAAGGACGCGGTACATCTCCAGCGTGGCCGGTTGCAGCCATTCGTCCGTCACATCCCCGGCAATCTGTCTGCCCTGACGGTCCTTAAAACCGACGAGGTAAGGCGGATCGGTCACAATAAGGTCCACGGCACGGTCGGGGAATCCGCGCATCACATCAATACAGTTCCCGAGAATGAATCTGGACATGGCAGCACTCCTGTAGTCTGAGGGGGCAGGAGGCATCACCGCGATACCGTTCCCTGCCGCACGCTGCCTGTTCATCGCGTCCGGTCACGGGTCAGGCCGACCGTGGAATACCGCAGCCGTCCGTCTTTTCGACGGCAAGGATATGCCGCGAAAGCGGCTTGAAGGGCGTTCCTTAAAAGGGCGAGGGACTGGCGCACACTCTCAACGACGCCGGGCCGGAGCGGAAAAACCGCCCGTCCCGTACCAGACCGGACGCGAGACACTGGCAGCGGGCGGCAGGCTTGCGTTAACTCCAGGCGAACGGGGAATTACCGGCATACCTGTCCACAAATCCGGGGCTTAAAATTGTGGATAACCTGAAGGCAAATGACGGAGAAGCGCGGGAGAACAGACGCCACCACGTCTGTTCTTTTTTTGAACAACCGGAAAGTTTGTATCAGCGGTTCAGGGATTTATCCCCGGCCAGGGACAGGCCAATATAGACGCCCGCCCCCCAGATGACCTGCGACAAAATGAAAACCCACTGCGGAACGTCGAAAACCAGAAGCGGAAGCAGACATACCGTCACAATGCCAATCAGCCGGCTGCCGAATTTTCTTCGCACCGGTTCACTGCTGTCGACGGGAATGCGGGCGAGACGGAGAACATTTCTGAATCCTGGTGACATGAGAACCTCCCTGGGATGCCAGTCATTTGAAATCGGTGTAGTAGTGGATGTGATTCGTACTGTTAGTCGCCGAATGCACGCCGCATATTTTTCTTTATTTCCCGGGTATCCGCCCCGGACACCGGCGCGGCAGGTGCTGCCGGCGTATCCGGTACTGCAGCTGCAGCCCTGTTCACGTCAGCGGTGCCGGCCATCTGCTGAACCAGAGCCTGCAGCTCACTGACCGAGGTGGGCGGTACCGGCATACTGGCCAGCAGGCGCGGCAGTTCCGGCGCCGTCGTGTGGAGGGCAAGACCGGTGATAATCAGGTTTCTCAGCAGATCCCCACGCAGACGGGATGACGCTTCCGTCAGCACACTTTCCACCCGTTCCCCACTCCGGCCATTCTGAAGCGTCAGGGTGTAACGCCGGCGCTGGTATTCCGTCTCCGGTGACACGGGCAGAGCAGCCCCACCATTTTCGGGCTCATCCGGAAGGCCGGTGAGTGAGGACCAGGTTCCGGAGACCAGGGCCATCACGGCGCAAAGGCGGACAGCGCTCAGCTGCCCGGCAAAGAACACCGGGATCAGCGCCGGTAAACGGGCATCCACCTGGTATACCACCGCCCCGGCGGTGGCGGCGGTACGGATGAACTCACCGCGCAGGGGCTGTGAGATGGTGCTGATGGTTGCCATCGCCGCGATGTCGGTGCGATCGTCGCTGTGCAGATAGAAAGAATACTGGCCGTCCGGCACGTTTAGTCCTCTTTATTGTAAAGGGCAATCTCCCTGGCCAGCGCCATCTGCGGATCGCCTATAACCTCGATACGGTCAGGAGCCAGAGGCCAGGCCTGACGGATAGCGTCTTCTATGAGGGAAGCCCCTCCCCCGACCAGGAATACCCGGTTAACGTTCCTGAAGGCCGTCAGCTCACTGGTGACACGCGCTCCCAGGGAAGTGATTGCCTCTGTTATTTTGTTCCGAACCTCGTCAATTTTACCGGCATCGTTGATCACACGCTGCAGATACTGACGATCATTGCGGTTGCGGATGATAGTGTCAGCGATGAGGGCGCTGGTTTCGCTGTCTGCCGCACGCAGCGCGCCTGCAGCTGCGCGAGTGACCTGTGACACGCCGACAGACGGATTACCGTGCACCGCACTGATATCATCAAACTGGCCGACAATCACACCGGCATCGAGCGTGGTACCACCGAGATCGATAATCAGGGTTGTCTCAGCGGGGCCGGGTTTCAGCTCCGCGAGACGGGAGAACGCCGCCGGCAGTGATTCCGGCATCACCTTCACGTCCGTTACGGTAAATGCCCTGCCCTTATTCAGAACCAGCTCACGCATCAGGTTTTCCCGTTTGCGTCGTATGTTCTCCTCGTTCCGCTGGCAGTCCCCGTCGTAATACTCGCTCAGGGGCAGCGTCACGGTCAGGCTCACCGGCTGCGGCTCCAGTCCGCTGTTCAGCAGCGCATGATGCACGGCCAGCAGGTTGAGATCACCGTACTGATATTCCACGTTTGTTGTCGGGATGGCATCCCGGCTGACGCTGTCCCAGGTGTATTTCAGCGTGCCCACCTGATAATTGAACGTTGCCGCACTGAATTCTGCCACTTTCCAGCCATGCCTGAAGGAGTTCGCAGCGACTCGTGTCTGAAGCTCATCTCCTTCAAACCATGCCAGCTTAACATTAGTTGAACCATCATCGCAGTAAATATTCATCAATATTCTCCGTTAATTACTCTCAATTTGATACCAATTATAAGAGCAAAATGAAAAAATCAAAACAATATTTCTCAATATGAGCAATATAAAAACATCAAAATGATTTACTAGAGCATTTTGAGTACCTTTATTTACTCAAGATGTTCGTGCGGCAGGCGATCTGGATTATCGTCACGCTGTTAAATATGTCGCGGTAGGGATACCCGTTACCGGATACCCCCCGCACAGATCCCGGCGTGCGCGATTTACGCACCGGGCTCCTGCCTCGGGTGTCTGGCGGTGAACCGCTCCACAGGCCATGGATGAAGAACCCGAACCCTTGGTAGCCATGCGGCTGCCAGTTTGTTTGCTTTCGTCCAGGTCGTATCATCCTTCTGGCTCCTGCGCCTGAGCGCCCGGCGCCAGAGGTTTGTTACGTGTGTCCTGAACTTCTGCATGGTGGGGAAGTTGCCCGGTACCGAGTGATAGTTCAGGTATCCCTGAACCACTCTCCTGAGCCATTTTCCCTGTTCGGGGATTGAGTAATGCCAGCGCCTTCGCAGACCGTCTTTGATGGCTTTCAGAGTTGCCGTCATCCGATCCCGGCGGGTCTTTCGTATCAGCATGAACCTGCCGTTGCGATCTTTCCCGCTGATGTGCGTGAACCCGAGGAAGTTGAACGTTTCTGGTTTGCCTTTTCCCCTGATGGCACGGTTTTCGGCAGCGAAGCGGCCGAACTCCATCAGACGGGTTTTCTCCGGGTGAACCGTGAGTCCGAACTCCCTCAGTCTGCGCTGCATGGCTATACGGAAGCGCCGGGCATCGTATCGTTTGTCGAACCCGATGACGATGTCATCGGCGTATCTGACCATTACCACATTGCCTGTGGCATAGCGACGTCGCCACTGATGCGCCCACAGATCGAAGACGTAGTGGAGGTATATGTTTGCCAGCAGCGGTGAGATGACCGCACCCTGTGGGGTGCCTTCCTCCGTTGCTCGCCATTGACCCTCCTCCGACGTCCCGGCTGTGAGCCACTTACGTATGAGCCTGATTACCCTCCGGTCGCCGATCCGATGCTCTGTGAACCTGATCAGCCATTCGTGGCTCACCCTGTCGAAGAACTGACTGATGTCGGCATCCAGTACCCAGTTTACGTTAGTGCGTACCAGCCCTGTGGCCAGTGCGTCCAGTGCATCGTGCTGGCTTCGCCCGGGTCTGAACCCGTATGAGAACCCCATAGAGTCGTTTTCATAGACTGCGTTCAGGATTTTCACCAGCGCATACTGGACGATCTTGTCCTCCAGCGAGGCGATGCCGAGCGGGCGTTGTTTTCCATCCGCTTTTGGGATGTAGTGACGCCTGCCGGGCTGCGCCCTGTAGCTGCCCTGATGTAGCCTCCGGTGCAGATCTGTTATGTTGTTCTTCATGTTTCCGGCGTAGTCCATCCACCTGATGCCATCCACTCCGGCGGCCGCTTTCCTGCTCAGGGAGAGGAATGCGGCTTCCAGTGCTTCGACTGTCAGCAGGTGGAACAATGCTGTAAACCGTTCTTTCTTCCGCTGCTTCGCAGCTTCCCGCACGCGTGACAGCCTCTGTGACATGCTTTCCCGGCTCTGTGTCCGGCGCATGTGTGGCTGTTCCGCGTTCCCCTTGGCCCCGCTCCTTCGCTCCACTGACTCCGCTCCTTTCGGGTTGTTCGCCTGCTTCGCCGCTACTATGAGCGAGTCCGACTTCTCCTCTCCGTACATCACCGGCTATGACTCCTCGTCTTCCCGGTGCGGGCCATCTCCGACACTGGCAGATGGTCAGAGGGGAGATCTCCCGGTTCCCGCGTAGAGATCGTATTGACATGCCAGGGTCTCAGACCCCGCCGGGTCCATGTGGCACTCGCAGTATCGCACCCTATGATGTTGCCTTCCGTTAACAGTACAACGTCGGCACCCGGTAATTTAATATACATTTCGTGGCTCAATGGCTGGCCTGTCAACACCCCTGTCAACGCTTCGCCCCATACCTCGCGGTATGCAACGCATGACTCGGGGACCTTGTGGATTGCTGGTCCTTCAATGGTCGGGGACTTTCACCCCTTGATCTCTACCGGTCTCCCGGCGCACACTGTATGCATAACCAGTAAAATTAGAGTATCAGGAGGAAAGATGAAGCTACAGTTTTTCAGCACCGGGAAAGAAATCCCGCCACAGGCCCATCCATTGTTTGCCGATCTGGCCAGCTGCGGTTTTCCCAGCCCTGCTGCTGACTATGTCGAGTCCGATCTGGATCTCCATGATTACTGCATACGGCATCCGAGCGCGACGTACTACCTGCGTGCCAGCGGAGACAGCATGGCCGACGGCAGTCTGTACAATGGCGATCTGCTGGTTGTGGACAGTGCTGAAAAGCCGCGGCACGGCGATATCGTTGTCGCCAGCGTACAGGGGGAGTTTACGGTGAAACGGCTTCTGCTGACGCCGCGACTGACGCTGCAGCCCATGAATGCCTCCTGGTCGCCGATTTATCCTGATCCCGACGAGCTGGATATCTTTGGCGTCGTCACGCATATCATCCACCGCCCGAGGGAGATGTACTGATGTTTGCCCTGGCCGATGTGAACAGCTTCTATGCCAGCTGTGAACGTGTTTTCCGCCCGGATTTGAAAGGAAAGCCGATAGTCGTCCTGAGCAACAACGACGGGAATGTAATCGCTCGCAGTGCCGAGGCGAAGCCCTGGATCAAAATGGGAACTCCGTGGTTTCAGATAAAAAACGAAAGATACCCGGAAAAAATATATGCGTTTTCAAGTAATTATGAACTTTACGCCTCGATGTCGGCGCGCGTGATGAACTGCCT
>NZ_KV793498.1:0-1234 GCF_001808475.1 Klebsiella sp. HMSC09D12
TGGCTGTGAGTTCAACCGATGGACGCAACACACTTATTGAACCGTTCTGCGGGTGATTCATAGTCTAGCGTTTTTCTCGGCCTTTCGTTGAGCTGTCTGGCAACACTGTTAAGTCTTTGCTGGCTGTGAACCGATAAGTCAGTTCCTTTTGGAAAATATTGTCTGAGCAATCTGTTCGTATTTTCATTTGAGCCACGTTGCCAGGGAGATTGAGGATCACAAAAATAAATCTGAATGTCTGTCGCTACAGTAAATCGTGTGTGGCTGGTCATTTCAGCGCCACGATCCCAAGTTAATGTTTTATAAAGCTCAGCAGGTAATTCCCGGGCTTGTCTGATGAGTGCAGATATAACCGTTATGGTCTTGTTGTCTCTGATCTTTGCCAGCATAACAAAACGGGAATGACGTTCTACGAGGGTGATGATATAGGAGTTTTTCGAGCCCTGAATCAAGTCACCTTCCCAGTGACCTGGAATGGCCCTGTCAGCGGCCTCAGGTGGCCTTTCGCTGATAGGTATCGTGTGCGGGATTGACCCTAATCCTTTCCCTTTAAGCGATGACGTTCTGGATCTACGCACTGCTCTTCCGCTTCTGAGGCATTGCTGCAGCTCTTTTTTTAATGCTCCCCGGGTTTGTATAAAAAGCGTTTTATAAATCGTTTCGTGTGACACATGCATTTCCTGATTATCCGGATAACAGCGTGTCAGCCAACCGGCGATCTGTTCCGGTGACCAGTCCTGATGCATCTTCTCTGCAATGATTTTACACAATGCGGGGCTTTCAATTAGCTTGCAAGGTTTTGGTCTCAGCGCATTTTCCCACGCAGTAGCATCGGCTTTTGCTGCACGGTATTGTTTTGCACCACCGTGCCTCCTGACCTCGCGGCTAATCGTTGAGGGCGCTCTTGATAATTTGGCGGCGATGTCTCTGATACTGAGTTTTGCTACCAGCCCTCTGGATATCTCCTCTCTTTCATCAAGCGAAAGCGCTAATCGGTGCCGTTTTCGCACGGGAGGACGGTAGCCGCCTGTCTGGTGGATAGTGGGCATAATGGAAGAATGATATCTGTCAAACATTCTGGCGATATCATGTAGAGAATCACCTTGCTTATATCTGTCCCAGATAATTGCCTTCTGCTCTGGCGTGTAGTTAATCCGAGTTCTTCGTTTCATAGCAACGTCCCCCTTGATTAAGGATAGCGTTGCATCGACCCATTGAACTCACAGCACAAAGC
>NZ_KV793499.1:0-965 GCF_001808475.1 Klebsiella sp. HMSC09D12
ACAGCGACTCGGATTCGGACAGCGATTCGGACTCCGACAGCGATGCCGATTCGGATAGCGACTCGGATATCCCGCAAGCCAACGCGGATACCAATACCGCTCTGATCTTCGAGAATCATGACAACCTCGAGGGCCTGAACGGTACGATTACCCAACTGACAGGCGTGAACTTGCTTGGTGTGGTCGATGTTTCGTTGCTTAGCGGGAACAACTTTGATTTTACGGTTGCGAGTGGAACGACTCAGGATGTGGCGCTGGATATCTCCGGCGGTACTACGCTGAGCTCGGCGGCGCTGATCAATACGCTACTGCTTCTGCTGGGTGGGACGGATACCTTCAAAGCCGATCTCGCGGTGATTAATACGGTGACCGGAGAAGTGGTTGCGCTAGCATCGAATGCGGTGACTATTACGGCGGGAGGCGTCAGCCTGGATTACAGCGGCAGCGCCAGCTTCAGCGACCTGCCGGAGGGGAACTACACGGTAGTGATATCGTCGCCGACGAATACTGGCCTGCTGCCGACGTTGGTAAACTTCCTGGCGAATATCAGCGTAGCGACAGCGGTCGATGTGGCGGTAACCGACTCTGTAGGATACGAATCCGCGATCATCAGCGGTAACGTACTGCAGACGGATGCTGGCGGAGACGTAGGTGATATCGGTACGGGTATTACTGTGACCAGCATCGTTGCATCCTCGGTTTCGGGGGCATCGGCGCAGCAGGTTAGCTCAGGAGGAACGATCGTTGAGGGCGCCTACGGTAAGCTGGTGATCTATGCCGATGGTACTTATACCTATCAGGCGACCGGAGATGCTGATTCAGTCGGGCAAACGGAGGTATTTACCTACACCATCACGGATGCGGATGGCGATACGGCTACCACAACGCTGACCATTAATATCGGCCTGGCTGATGATACGGATAGCGATGCCGATTCTGACTCCGACAGCGATTCGGATTCAGAC
>NZ_KV793500.1:0-102663 GCF_001808475.1 Klebsiella sp. HMSC09D12
AGTAAAAATTGCAATATGTGGTGGACCCATACACAGGGTTGATCTTTGTCTTTACACGGTGTACGGTATTGTTATGTTATAACATAATGATTGAGGTCGCTATGAAACCCAATATTCATCCGCATTATCGTACGGTGGTTTTTCACGATACCAGCGCCAACGAATACTTCAAGGTCGGTTCTACTATCAGAACCGAGCGTGAGATCGAACTGGAGGGCGAGACGTACCCCTACGTGACGCTTGATGTATCGTCCAAATCGCATCCGTATTACACCGGTAAGCAGAAGGCCTTCAACAATGAAGGTAGTACCGCGCGTTTCCGTCAGCGCTTTGGCGGCTTTATTGATGCGAAGAGGGACAAATAATGCAGGTGCTAAACTCATTGCGTAGCGCGAAACAACGCCACCCGGATTGCCAGATCGTGAAGCGCAAGGGGCGGCTATACGTGATTTGCAAAAGCAATCCCCGCTTTAAAGCCGTGCAGGGACGCAAGAAAAGACGTTAACGAAAGCTCCCCAGCGTACGTAACTGCTGGCCGTCGGCGCTGAAGTTGTCGGCGGCCAGCCATTGCTGCATTGCCCTGTCTATCTGTGGCCACTCGGAATCAATAATGGAAAACCAGTCGGTATCGCGGTTGTGGCCCTTTATCACCAGCGCCTGACGAAATTGCCCCTCATACTGAAACCCAACCGCAGCGCCGCCCGGCGTGACGGTTCGTTGAGACTGTTACATTTCCACTCGTAGCGCCGATAGCCGAGCGTATCAAAGACGTAATCCATCAGCAGCCAGTGGGCCTCGGTGGCCATTGCAGTCCGGCTCAGTAAAGGCGAGAAGTGAACGTGGCCGACTTCAACAACGCCGTTGTTAGCGTCAATTCTCATCAGCGCCAGTGAGCCCACGGGCTGGTCTGTTTGCTTATCGATCACCGCGAAGTGAATGGGGTCGTTCTGCCCGGAAACGCTCTCAATCCATGCGCGGTACTCCTCTACGCTGCTGTCCGGTTCGCGCAGCAGCCATGTCCAGCTTCGGGTATCCGGGGCTAAGCGGTGGGCGTCAAACAGCGCGCCGGCATGCGTGGAGCGCAAAGGCTCTAGCCGACAAAAGCGGCCCTGCAGGTTCACCCTTTCAGGATGTGGACAGGGCTGCCAGTCGGGCAGGGCGGTGCCAACGGGCTGATCGTATTGATTAAGATGGCTCATCAGGATTTCCTTCTATGGACGAATGCTGTGAGATTAAGCGCTTATTGGTTCCATAAAAAAGGGCCATAAGAGTATATTTTCGTAGTACCACGAGGAGCCAAAATGAATATTCCTGATGATGCTTTTTTTACTCTGTTGGAGCAGGCGCTGTGCGACAGAGGGCGTGAAACCCTGCAGCGCACGCTCTATCTCCGTCTGCGAGCGGCCATTTTGCAAGGTACGCTGGCGGGCGGTAGCCGCCTGCCAGGTTCACGGGCTATAGCGCAGCGTCTGAAGCTATCGCGCAATACCGTCAACGGCGCGCTGGAGCAGCTGGCGATGGAGGGGTATCTGCTGCGTAGCCGCCAGGGGACATACGCCGCGCTTTTGAAGTCGCAGGGAGAAAAGGAGGTTGCGGCGCGCGTGATTGTGCTCCCCGAGTATCTTCAGGGATTACCCGCCGCCACGCGTCGTGATTCGCCCACGCTGCTCTTTACGCCGGGAATGCCTGCGGTTAACTACTTTCCTCTTGCTATCTGGCGTCGACTCCTTGACCGGGTATTGCGCGAGGAGGGAAGTGCATTGCTGGGCTACGGCGATGCGCAGGGGGAACTTGCATTGCGCAAAGCGATTGCCCGTCATCTGGCGCTCTCCCGGGGTATTCGCTGCGAAGCCGGGCAAATTGTGATTACGGAAGGAGCGCTGGAAGCCGTTGATTTATGTACGCATCTGCTGAGCGTTGCCGGGGAGACGGCATGGGTGGAAGAACCCGGCTATTTAGGGGCAAAAAGCATGTTTCTTAAAGCCGGGCTTCACATCAAGGGTATACCCGTCGATCGAGAGGGTATGCGGTTCGATACCGATGATGATAGCGCAGCACCGCGATTAATCTTTACTTCACCGTCCCATCAATACCCCTGCGGTACGGTGATGAGCGCCGGGCGGCGACTGGCTTTACTGGAATACGCCCGCCGTCATGACGCCTGGCTTATCGAGGATGATTACGATAGTGAATTTCGTTATAGCGGCGAACCGATTCCCGCCATGCTGGGAATGGTCAGGCAGGCGCCGGTAGTTTATCTGGGGACATTCAGCAAAACGCTTTTTCCCGCGCTGCGTATTGGCTTTATGGTGATGCCGGAGGGGCTGGCGGATGCCGCAAGAGGCGCGATTGGTTCACTGTTACGCGGCGGTCATCGTGCTGAACAGCGGGCGCTGGCGCTGTTTATCGAAGAGGGGCACTACGCGCGTCATCTTGCCGCTATGCGCCGCTTGTATCGCAAACGCCAGCAGCAGCTGCGGGAAACGCTGGCGGCAGAGCTTACTCACCCTTATGAAATATCAGGCGGCGAGGGGGGGTTACACCTGACTGTCGTCGTCGAAGACGTTGATGATGAAGCTATTGTGCAGCAGGCCCGGCGGTTTCAGCTCGCGCCCGGCGCATTAAGCCGTTTTTATCTGAATGAAAAAAAGGCGAGAAGCGGCTTTGTTCTGGGCTACGGTAATACGTCCGCATCACGCTTTCCTTCTGCGATACGGACGCTGGATCGCCTTATTGCGCAGCACCGATGCGGGTAAGGGAAAAGACATCGTAAAATGAGAGTTCGCCTTTGGTGGCGATCATTTTTTGCAGCTGAGCTTTCTGCTCGCCATCGACGCGCGGCGACTGCAGGATTCGTTCGATGAGCTGACCGGGAACAAATCGAGTGTTGTACCACTCCCCGTTATAACAAACGCGGAAGTCCAGAACATCAATATCTTCATAGCGATAGCGCGGGTAAACGTCAAAGAAAAAGAAGCCGTTCAGCAGAACAAATAGTACGATTAATAGCCAGACCGAATCTACCAGCGTTTCAGAACGCAGCATCACGATGAGTGTTGCCAGGAAAGCCGCATACATCGCGACAAAAAGCCATGGATGGTTGCGAATAAAGCTTATGCTAAAGCGCGGACGGTTATCGCGCTTCTCTTGCACATTAAGCTCATCAATGGTGCTTTTCAGCAGCCGCTGTATTTCTGTCATTTTATTCCCCAAATTCTGCCATGAGCCCCTATGCAGACGCGGCGAACAGATGCGCGTTGGGCTCAGCCTGAAGGCTATTTTATGTTGCGTAAATCCGTGGGAAAAGTAACAGATTGGTTGCGGAAAAGCATAACAGTTACCGTTTTTCGCTCTCCACCATTTTTATGATTTGAGCCGGGTTTCCGCCGACGACGGCGTTGGCTGGCACATTTTTCACCACTACGGAACCGGAAGCCACGATGGCATTGTCGCCGATAGTCACGCCAGGATTAATTACGGCCCGGCCGCCAATCCACACATTGTGGCCAATAGTGACGGGTTTTCCGTACTCTTTACCGCTATTTCGTTCAACAGGGTCAAGGGGATGCGTTGCGGTATAAATATGCACACCCGGCGCCAGCATGCAGTTTTCGCCAATATGTATCGGACACACATCCAGCATCACGCAATCAAAGTTGGCGTAGAAATTTTTCCCGAGGAAGATATTGTAGCCGTAATCGCAGCGAAAAGTGGGTTCGATATAAGCGTCGCCTGCGTGGCCTAGCAGTTCCGTCAGTAATGCTTTTCTTAATTCACGCTCTTCAGGCGCTGAATGATTGTAACGATGCAACAGTTGTCTGGCCAGTAGACGGTCGGCCTTTAGCTCAGCGTCACCAGACACATACAGCTCACCGGCAATCATTTTTTGTTTTTCTTCACTCATGGAGGCTTCCCTTATTTCCTCATTGTAGGCCGCCACAGTATAAAAAAGAAACCGGTTTCATATAGGTACAGAAACAGCTTCTGTGACCGGTGTCGCATTTATCAGCAGCATGAGGGAAGGGCGTTTTCGACACAAGAGTTCGGGCTTTCATTTGAAATAATTAGCGGATGAATTTCCAGACCGATGGCGGGATCTTGTCATACAGTTTATTCATCGTCAGTTCAGCAAGACGATGATCGGCTGCTGAGTAAAATACCGCCAGTTCATTATCAGAAAGTTCATATTTATTTTTTTCAATTACGCGCTCCAGCGTATCAATTGTCTGACAACGTCGTAAGCGCATCAAATAGTCTATTTTGGTTAATGTTTTATCAGACATAAATTCACCTTTTGATTGTAATAATATTAACAAGAAAGACTGGCCGGGTTTTCCCGACTGGCGTTCACAAAGCAGCGGAATAACCTGTTGCCTGATTTACGCCATTTCTGCAGATCTGCAGTGTTAATGCCGTAGTTGCTGAACAACACGAAAGTGTCATCCAGATATTCGTCAAGCTGAGTCACCAGCTTATTATCCTCAGCATACTTAATTTTATAATTAAGTGCGAACGCGGCAATGTGCTCGATCAATTCATTAAGCTGAAGATTGACAGCTGAGGTTGGGTCATTAACCCAGCCATGGTTGCTCTCTTCCAGGTTTGCAAGACAGTCATGATACAGGGTTTCGCAGAGAAATTTAAGCTGCGCAATATCATGTCTTTTTGGCGAGTATTCGTCCATAACGCATCCCCCTTTTTAGTGGTTTAACGACGACTATCGACACCGTTGTGGGATGAACACGACTAACAGACCTGACACATACATTGTAATCTTGCTCTTTAACTATAATCCACTCTTAAAAAGATTTCATCGTGCTATTACGAAAAATTACAATTAACGCGGTCAATTTATCTTAAATGCCTCGGTCTTTATTATATCGTGCCTTTAACTACAACGGAAAAATCGAAGACTGACCTTATATATCATCGGGTTAGCCCGTGCGTTTAGCTGACACGTTGATACAACCATACATAATGTCAGTGATTGAGAATATTCTTAGTGTAGAGTTGAGGGAGTAAAGTCAGTGAAAAAAAGGTCATAGATAAGCAGCGGTAATCATCATTAAATATTATATCTCAGGTTATAAAATAAACAATCACAATCCGTGCGTTTTAAAGTGAGACAAAGTGAAAGGGCCGCGAATGCGGCCCTTAATGGAGAGATTAATGATGCTCAACCGGATGGCTGTGCTCAATATCCTCATTTTTCCTACTGAAGCGGCGACGCACGACCACGAAGAATACCGGCACGAAGAAAATCGCCAGAACCGTCGCGGTAATCATCCCGCCCATTACGCCAGTACCTACGGCATTCTGCGCGCCGGAGCCTGCGCCGGAGCTGATAACCAGCGGCATTACGCCGAGGATAAACGCCAGGGAGGTCATCAGAATCGGACGCAGACGCATACGAACGGCTTCAAGCGTTGCCTCAATCAGGCCTTTGCCTTCTTTATCCATCAGGTCTTTGGCGAATTCAACGATCAGTATCGCGTTCTTCGCCGACAGGCCGATAGTGGTCAACAGACCAACCTGGAAGTAAACGTCGTTAGTCAATCCTCGGAAGGTGGCAGCCAGCAGCGCCCCCACAACACCGAGCGGAACGACCAGCATGACCGAGAATGGAATTGACCAGCTCTCGTACAGCGCCGCCAGACACAGGAAGACGACGATCAGCGAGATAGCGTACAGCGCTGGCGCCTGGTTACCTGACAAACGTTCCTGATATGACATACCCGTCCAGTCATAGCCGATACCGGCAGGCAGTTTACCCGCCAGCTCTTCCATCAGGTTCATCGCTTCACCGGTACTCTTACCCGGTGTCGCCTGGCCGAGGATTTCCATCGATGGCAGACCGTTGTAGCGCTCCAGACGCGGCGAGCCGTATTCCCAGCGCGAGGTTGAGAAGGCGGAGAACGGTACCATCTGTCCATCGCTACCGCGTACGTACCAGTTGCCAATGTCTTCCGGCAGCATGCGGTATTTCGCTTCGGACATGATATACACTTTCTTCACGCGGCCACGGTCAATGAAGTCGTTGACGTAGCTTCCGCCCCATGCCGCGCCAAGCGTCGTGTTGATATCGCTTATAGACACGCCAAGCGCCTGCGCTTTTTCCTGATCGATATCCACTTTGAACTGCGGAGTATCTTCCAGGCCGTTTGGACGAACGCCGCTCAATACGTCAGGGTGCTGCGCAACCATTCCAAAAAGCTGGTTACGTGCCTGGGTCAGTTTTTCATGGCCCAGGCCAGCCTGGTCGATCAGCTGGAAGTCAAAGCCCGTTGCGGTACCGAGTTCAACAATTGCCGGCAGGTTAAAGGCGAAGACCATTGCATCTTTGATCTGCGAGAAATAGCCCATCGCGCGGCCGGTAATCGCCTCAACTTTGTTCTCTTCGCCTGGACGCTGGCTCCAGTCCTTCAGAGAGACGAACGCGATACCGGTGTTTTGTCCACGACCCGCGAAACCAAAACCGTTTACGGCGAATACCGATTCAACGTTATCTTTCTCTTTGGTGAGATAGTAATTGGTCATCTCATCCAGTACTTTCTGGGTACGCTCCTGAGTTGCGCCTGCAGGCAGCTGCGCCATGCTCAGGAATACGCCCTGGTCTTCGTCTGGCAGGAACGAACTTGGCAGACGAACGAACAGCCAGGCCATTCCCACAACGATGATCAGGTACAGCACCAGATAGCGACCGGTACTACGCAGGATGTTGCCTACGCTGTCGGTATAGTGATGCGTGCTCTTATCAAACATGCGGTTAAACCAACCGAAGAAGCCAGTGGTTGCGCCATGGCTGCCTTTTTGGATTGGCTTCAGCATCGTGGCGCAAAGCGCCGGGGTGAGAATCAGAGCGACCAGCACCGACAGCGCCATCGCGGAGACGATGGTGATCGAGAACTGGCGGTAAATCGCACCGGTGGAACCGCCAAAGAAGGCCATCGGGATAAACACCGCAGAAAGCACCATCGCGATACCTACCAGCGCGCCCTGAATCTGGCCCATTGATTTACGCGTGGCTTCCTTCGGCGGTAGCCCTTCCTCTGCCATTACACGTTCGACGTTTTCCACCACCACGATGGCGTCATCCACAAGCAAGCCTATGGCGAGCACCATACCAAACATGGTGAGCGTGTTTATCGAGAAACCGAACAGCGCGAGGATGGCGAACGTCCCCAGCAGTACGACCGGCACGGCAATCGTCGGAATCAAGGTGGCGCGGAAGTTCTGCAGGAACAGATACATTACCAGGAACACCAGGATGATGGCTTCAACCAGCGTTTTTACCACTTCGTGAATGGAGATCTGCACGAATGGAGTGGTGTCATACGGATAAACAATCTTCAGGCCAGAAGGGAAGAAAGGCTCCATTTTCTTCAGTTCGGCGCGAATGGCGTTTGCGGTATCCAGCGCGTTCGCGCCGGTCGCCAGTTTAATACCCAGACCAGAAGCTGGCTGACCGTTAAACTTCGCGATAACGTCATAGTTTTCACCACCCAGCTCAATGCGCGCGACATCGCGCAGACGAACCTGGGAGCCATCCTGGTTAACCTTCAGCAGAATGTTGCCAAACTCTTCAGTATTGGTCAGACGAGTTTGCGCCACGATGGAGGCATTCAGCTGCTGGCCTTTCACCGGGGGCGTACCGCCTAACTGTCCTGCTGCAACCTGGGCGTTCTGCGCTTTCAGGGCGCTGATAACGTCAACCGGCGTCAACTGGAAGTTATTAAGTTTGTTTGGGTCCATCCAGATACGCATAGCGTACTGGGAACCAAACAACTGCACGTCACCAACGCCGCTGGTACGGCTAATCGCATCTTTCATGTTGGCGGCAACATAGTCAGAAATGTCATCCTGATTCATGGTGCCGTTAGTATTAATAACGCCGACAACCATCAGGAAGCTGCTGGATGCCTTTTCAACGCTAATACCCTGCTGCTGTACTTCCTGCGGCAGCAGCGGTGTCGCCAGCGCCAGTTTGTTTTGAACCTGTACCTGAGCAATATCCGGATCGGTACCGGATTCAAAGGTCAGAGTGATGGTTGCTGTACCGGTGGAGTCGCCATTTGAAGACATGTACATCAGGTGATCGATACCATTCATGTTCTGTTCGATAACCTGAGTCACGGTGTTCTGCACGGTTTCTGCGTCGGCACCGGGGTACATGGCCGTGATGGAAATTGCCGGCGGCGCAATCGTCGGATATTGCGCTATTGGCAACTTGAGGATCGAGAGCCCCCCAGCCAGCATAATGATGATGGCGATCACCCAGGCAAATATGGGGCGATCGATAAAGAAATTAGGCATGTCTTAACGGCTCCTGTTTAAGTTAAGACTTGGTTTGTTCTGACTGAGCGTTGCCTGCGGCTTGCTGTTTTTCATCAGAAACGACTTCCTGCGCTTTTACCTGTACGCCTGGTTTGACTTTCTGCAGACCGCTAATAATGACGCGATCGCCAGTTTTCAGCCCTTCGGTGACCAGCCATTTATCGCCAATCGCCTGAGTGGCGGTAATCTGGCGAACTTCGACTTTATCGTCTTCGCCGACAACCATCGCGCTGGCATCGCCGCGCGGGGTACGGGTTACGCCCTGCTGCGGAACCAGAATCGCATCAGGATTTACGCCTTCTTCCAGGCGCGCGCGAACGAACATGCCGGGCAGCAGAGTGTGATCAGGGTTCGGGAAAATCGCGCGCAGCGTGATAGAACCGGTGGTCTGATCAACGGTAACGTCGGAGAACTCCAGCGTACCGTTCTGCGGATATTTCAAACCGTCGTTAGTGACCAGTTCAACCTTCGCTTTACCGTTCTCCTGCTGCAGTTTGCCGTTAGCCAGCTCTTGTTTCAGACGCAGAAAATCGTTGCTCGATTGAGTCACATCCACGTAGATAGGATCAAGCTGTTGCACGGTCGCCAGGGCAGTAGTCTGGCCGTTCTGCACCAGCGCGCCTTCCGTGACCGCGGATTTACCAATGCGGCCGCTGATCGGGGAGGTCACCTTAGTGTAGGCCAGATTGATGCGCGCGGTTTCAACCGCGGCTTTAGCGGCGACGACGGCAGCGTTGCTCTGCTGGGCCGTGGCTACGGCAGTATCGTAATCCTGTTGGCTAATGTACTTAGTGCCTAACAGTTTCTGGTAACGTTTAACCGTCAGCTGATCCATATTGGCGGCAGCCTGCGCTTTGGCTAAATCGCCTTTCGCGCTTTCATAGGTGGCTTGATAGGTTGCCGGATCGATTTGATAAAGAGACACGCCAGCCTGGATATCGCTGCCTTCGGTGAAGTTACGTTTCAGAATAATGCCACTGACCTGAGGACGAACTTCCGCAACGCGA
Source organism: Klebsiella sp. HMSC09D12 (assembly GCF_001808475.1). Taxonomy (NCBI): domain Bacteria; kingdom Pseudomonadati; phylum Pseudomonadota; class Gammaproteobacteria; order Enterobacterales; family Enterobacteriaceae; genus Klebsiella; species Klebsiella sp. HMSC09D12. The sequence goes on from NZ_KV793500.1 coordinate 9,342, forward strand.
TAGGCGCTGGTACGGCCCGGCAGTTCAGTAGTAATTTGTAGAGGAGCGGATTTGAGCGTCACAATACCGACTTCCGGCATTTGCTGGGCTCCTTGCTGAGCCGGTTTGTCGTCACATCCTGTTAGCGCTAAGCTGCCTGAGAGCATCAGAACGACCGCCAGAGGCGTTAACCCTCTGTTTTTGTTCATATGTAAACCTCGAGTGTCCAATTTCAAATTGTTCAGTGGCTCAATCGACCACAAACCCACTGCTGTGTTTCTATTATGGTCATGCTATGGTACATACATTCACAAATGTATGTAAACGTAACCTCTGTAAACTCATCGACCTATGGCACGAAAAACCAAACAACAGGCGCTTGAGACCCGGCAACATATTCTGGATGTTGCTCTGCGTTTGTTTTCGCAGCAAGGCGTATCATCCACCTCGCTGGCCGCAATTGCAAAAGCTGCCGGTGTGACGAGGGGGCTATCTATTGGCATTTCAAAAATAAATCGGACTTATTTAATGAAATATGGGTGCTGTCAGAAGCCAATATTAACGATCTCGAAGTTGAGTATCGGGCAAAATTCCCCAACGATCCACTGTCAGTTGTGCGAGAGATCTTAGTGTATATCCTTGAAGCCACTGTGACAGAAAAACGCAGACGGCTGATGATGGAAATCATCTTTCATAAATGTGAATTCGTCGGTGAGATGGTCACGCTGCAAGAAGCGCAGCGCATTCTTTGCCTTGAGAGCTACGACCGTATCGAACAAACATTAAAGGAGTGCATCGTCGCGAAGATGCTACCCGCCAATTTATTAACCCGCCGGGCGGCGATCCTCATGCGCAGCTATCTTTCCGGCCTGATGGAGAACTGGCTTTTGGCGCCGAACGCCTTTGATCTGCAAAAAGAAGCGCGGGATTATGTCGAAGTCCTGCTGGAAATGTATCAATTTTGCCCCTCTCTGCGCAGTTCTGAAGGACTGGACGCTTAACCCGGCTAGCGGACACCAGAGGAATGATTCCTGCTGTCCGCCGCTATTTTAGTGATAACAGAAGTGCTATTCTTCGCGCTGCGACGACCCCCGGTATTCTCCGGCTTTTGCAATCACTCATGTTAACACTATGCTGCATACTATCCGTTGGCGAAATGCCCTCTCTGCTGTAGTTCTTACCCTGATGCTTATTATCGGCTGTATTAGCGTTAATTCGGCGCTGGCGGCTGATTTACCTGAACGCTCCGAGGTCCAGAGCCAGCTCACGACGCTGAACAAGCAAAAAGATTTGACTCCCCAGGATAAGCTGGTTCAGCAGGACCTGACTCAGACGCTGGAAACGCTCGATAAAATTGAGCGCATAAAGTCGGAAACGACGCAGCTGCGCCAGCAGGTCGCTCAGGCGCCTGCGAAAATGAATCAGGCTATCGATAGCCTGAACGCGCTAAGCGATGTCCCCAACGACGAGGCGACGCGTAAAACGCTGAGCACCTTGTCGCTGCGCCAGCTGGAATCGCGCGTCTCTCAGACTCTGGACGATTTGCAAAACGCGCAAAACGATCTGGCGACTTATAATAGTCAGCTTGTTTCGCTACAGACGCAGCCGGAACGCGTGCAGAATGCGATGTATTCCGCCTCTCAGCAGCTGCAGCAGATCCGTAATCGTCTGAATGGCACGACTACGGGCGAAGAGGCGCTACGTCCTACCCAGCAGAATTTGCTGCTGGCGCAGCAGGCCTTGCTGAATGCACAGATAGATCAACAGCGTAAAAGCCTGGAAGGCAACACGGTGCTGCAGGATACCCTGCAAAAGCAGCGTGACTACATCACCGCTTACAGCAATCGACTGGAGCATCAGCTTCAGCTATTGCAGGAAGCGGTGAATAGCAAGCGCCTGACGCTGACGGAAAAGACGGCTCAGGAAGCGGTTTCTCCGGACGAAACGGCCCGTATTCAGGCAAACCCGCTGGTCAAGCAGGAGCTGGACATTAATCACCAGTTGAGCGAAAGGCTCATTTCGGCAACGGAAACGGGTAATCAGCTGGTTCAGCGCAACATCAAAGTGAAGACCTGGCTCGATCGTGCTCTGCAATCCGAGCGCGATATTAAAGAGCAGATTTCCGTGCTGAAAGGCAGCCTGCTGCTGTCGCGTATCCTTTATCAGCAACAGCAAACGCTGCCCTCTGCGGAGGAGCTAAGCGACATGACCAACCGCATCGCCGACCTGCGCCTTGAGCAGTTCGAGGTCAACCAGCAGCGCGATGCGCTATTCCAGAGCGATGCGTATGTCGCGAAGCTGGAGGAGGGGCATAGCAGCGAGGTGAATCCCGAAGTGCATGATGCACTTCTTGAGATTGTTGATATGCGCCGGGAACTGCTCGATCAGTTTAATAAACAGCTCGGCAACCAGCTGATGATGGCGATTAACCTGCAAATCAATCAGCAGCAGCTAATGAGCGTGTCAACCAACCTGAAAGCCATCCTGACGCAGCAGATTTTCTGGGTAAATAGCAACCGCCCGATGGACTGGGAGTGGTTTAAAGCCTTCCCGGAGGCGCTGAAAGGACAGTTTAAGGCGATGAAAATCACCGTAAACTGGGAAAAGGCCTGGCCTGCGGTATTTATCGCTTTTCTGGCCGGCCTGCCGCTGCTGCTGATTGCCGGTCTGATTCGCTGGCGTCTGAACTGGCTGAAAGCGTATCAGGCTAAGCTGGCGTCGCAGGTGGGGCAACTGCGCAACGATACGCAGCTCCACACGCCGAAAGCGATTCTTATCGATCTGATTCGGGCGCTGCCTGTGGTGCTGGTCATACTCGCCGTCGGTCTGATTCTGCTGACGATGCAGCTGAATATTAGCGACCTTCTGTGGGCCTATAGCAAGAAGCTGGCGCTATTCTGGCTGGTGTTTGGCCTGTGCTGGAAAGTGCTGGAAAAAGACGGCGTGGCGGTGAGCCACTTTAATATGCCGTCACAGCTGACCAGCCACTGGCGGCGGCAGATTGTTCGCGTGAGCCTTGCGCTGCTGCCGCTCAACTTCTGGTCGGTGATGTCGGAACTGTCGCCGCTGCACCTGATGGATGACGTTCTCGGGCAGTTCGTTATTTTCCTCAACCTGTTGCTGATCGCGGTGCTTGTCTTGCCGATGTGCCGCGAAAGCTGGCGTGATAAAGAATCTCACAGCCTGCGCCTTATCACCGTTACCGTGCTATCGATCGTTCCCATCGCCCTGATGGTGCTGACGGCAACCGGCTATTTCTATACGACGCTGCGTCTGGCCGGCCGCTGGATTGAAACCGTTTATCTGGTGATGCTGTGGAACCTGTTGTATCAGACCGTGCTGCGCGGCCTGAGCGTGGCCGCGCGGCGTATTGCCTGGCGCCGCGCGCTGGCGCGTCGTCAGCATCTGGTTAAAGAGGGGGCTGAAGGGGCCGAGCCGCAGGAAGAACCGACAATTGCTCTGGAGCAGGTTAACCAGCAAACGCTGCGTATTACGATGCTGGTGATGATCGCGCTGTTTGCGGTCCTGTTCTGGGCGATTTGGTCGGATCTCATCACCGTCTTCGCCTATCTCGATAGTATTACGCTGTGGCATTACAATGGTACCGAAGCCGGGGTCAGCGCCGTGAAAAGCGTTACCATGGGGAGCCTGCTGTTCGCGATTGTCGCTTCGATGGTTGCCTGGGCGTTAATTCGCAACCTGCCGGGACTGCTGGAAGTGCTGGTGCTGTCCCGACTAAATATGCGCCAGGGTGCGTCTTATGCCATTACGACAATCCTTAATTACGCCATTATTGTTATTGGCGCGATGACGGTATTTGGCGCTCTGGGCGTCTCATGGGATAAACTACAGTGGCTGGCAGCGGCGTTGTCGGTTGGCTTAGGTTTCGGCTTACAGGAAATATTCGGTAACTTTGTTTCCGGTCTGATTATTCTCTTTGAGCGCCCGGTGCGCATTGGCGATACGGTGACCATTGGCACCTTCTCCGGCACCGTCAGCAAAATCCGCATTCGCGCCACGACCATCACCGATTTTGACCGTAAAGAGGTGATTATCCCCAATAAGGCCTTCGTGACTGAGCGTCTGATTAACTGGTCGCTCTCCGATACCGTCACCCGCGTTGTCATCCGCCTTGGCGTAGCGTACGGTTCTGACCTGGATAAGGTTAAAGAAGTGCTGCTTAAGGCTGCGCACGAGCATCCGAAAGTGATGCAGGAGCCCGCGCCGTCGGTTTTCTTTACCACTTTCGGCGCCAGTACGCTCGATCATGAACTACGACTATACGTGCGCGAACTTCGCGATCGCAGCTATGCAGTGGATGAGCTTAACCGGGCGATCGATCGTTTGTGTCGTGAGAACAATATTGATATCGCCTTTAACCAGCTGGAGGTTCATCTTCGCAATGAGAAGGGCGATGAAGTCACCGAGGTGAAGCGGGATAAAGGCGACGATGCCACTCCGGCGATGAGCTAAGCATGGCGGGGCGGTAAATACCCGCCCCGCAGATTTTAATGGCTGAGCGAGGAGAGTTCTTCCTGGCTCAGACCCGTCAGCTCCATCACCATCTTAGGATCCTGCCCGCTGGCGAGCATTTTCAGCGCAATGCTGTGCGAGATTTCTTTACGGCCTTCCTGTCGACCCTCCAGTCTGCCTTCTCTTCTCCCTTTTTTACGACCTTTCTCTTCCAGCCATTCGGCAATCGCCAGCAGCGCAATCAGTATCGGTTGCAATTCGGCCAGATCGCGCTGGCGGATATGCTTCTGCAACAGTTCCAGCATCGCCATACGCTGGTGGAGGATGAATTGATTAACTGGCATAACGGTCAGGTCCACCAGTGGAAAATCACCGCCGTACAGCGCGCTGGTAAGCTCAGGATGGTCAAAGAGATGATGCCAGTTGAGCGTATGCGGCCAGGGACTGACGGCGCCGTGATAAAACAGAATGGGGACCACAAGGGGCAACGTATCGTGGCCAGCATCAAGGTGACGCTGTATGGCTACGAGCGTATAGCGCATCAGGCGAAAAGCCATGAACTTGTCCGGAGAGCTTTGATGTTCAATCAGCGCATAGATATATCCGGCGCCGTGCCGCGTTTGCAGAGAGTAAAGTATATCTGAGTAGCTGGAGCGCAGGTCTTCTTCGATAAAACTGCCTGAAGCCAGCTGCAGCGTACTAAGATCGCAGATACTTAAAAACTGCGCCGGGAGGTAAAGCTGTAAAAAATCGCGGGCGACCTCTTTCTGAGTCAACATTTGACGAAAAATGGCATCGTGCGGCGTACGTGAGAATCTTTCCATGAGCATTTATCCGTTTTGGTAAGGGCAGGCGATGACTCTGCCACCCCCAACGATCCGGCAACAGGCTACTCCGGCGCGTTTTGCGAGGCCTCTTCCGCACTTTTTACTTTGTTTTCATAATCGCGACGGATAATCTCCAGCGCAGCTAGCACGGTTTGCGCAGGGACATTATTTTCCTCAAGCAGCATGATTAAATCGACGGCCAGCTTGACCTCGTCAGGCGCATTTTCCAGCGACATCTTTCTTCCTCCACTTAACGTGTTAATCGGGCCAGCCTGTTTTCAATTTTTTCCAGCGCGTCGCGACAGCGGGCAAGGCGTGCGGCGTAGGCGTCAACTTCTTTTGCCAGCCGCTGCTGTTCATCAAGAGAGGTGGCTTGCGCCAGCTGTCTCTGGCGATCGTTGCGCATGGCCAGCAGACGCCGTTCATATTCCTGATGCTGGATACGCCGGCGCTGCCAGCGGCTAAGCGTCGGCGAAGCGCTATCCCAGGCGCGTAACGACCAGGTGGCCGTTTCCCGGCTAATGGCGGCGATTTGGGCCACAAGATGTTCCGCCAGCCAGGCAACCTGGGGGAGCTGCTGGCGTTCGACCGCCAGCTTTAACTCCGTTAAACGATCGCTGGCCTCATTGAGATAAGCCTGCATCTGCGTGCTGCGGGTCCGAAACAGCTGGCGATCGAAACGCGGGCTGAGGGTCGCGTGATTCGCCATTGGCGCTACCCGGACGGCCAGCTCCGCAAGCTGATTTTCCAGCGAATGTAAAAGCCGGGTGGTTTTCAAATAACTCCTCCATCCCCTGATAAGCAACTGTGCTACATTAGCGTTATCTTCTTGATAACGATTCGCATTATGCCACGTATTATTTTGATCATCATTGGCTGGCTGGCGGTAGCGCTGGGAACGCTGGGCGTATTTTTACCGCTACTGCCGACGACGCCTTTTATCCTGCTTGCCGCCTGGTGCTTTGCGCGCTCGTCGCCGCGTTTTCACCACTGGCTTTTGTACCGCTCATGGTTTGGCGGTTACCTGCGTCACTGGCAGAAATACCGCGCCATGCCGCCGGGAGCGAAGCCGCGCGCGATAGCGATGATTTTGCTGACCTTTGCTATTTCCCTGTGGCTGGTTAATCTTACCTGGGTGCGCATCTTGCTGCTGATCATTCTGGCCTGTCTGCTGATATTTATGTGGCGCATTCCGGTGGTTGATGCAAAGCAACAAAAGCACTGATGCGCAATAATGATGGTTGCAATTGTCGCTGACAGCCAGTAAATTCTGGCGTTTTCGAGCGCGGGTAAGCCTGGTCAAAGGTTAAACAAATGTTTCTTTGGCCCATTTGGCATGCCCGTGAGTAATACCGTTTTAATCAGGCATACACTTATGACCGCAACAGCACAGCAGCTTGAATATCTGAAGAACAGCATCCAAAGCATCCAGGACTATCCGAAACCTGGCATCCTTTTCCGTGATGTCACCAGCTTGCTGGAAGACCCGAAGGCCTATGCGCTCAGCATTGAACTGCTGGCCGAGCGTTATAAAGACGCGGGTATTACCAAAGTGGTGGGCACCGAAGCGCGTGGCTTCTTGTTTGGCGCACCGGTTGCGCTGGCGCTGGGCGTAGGCTTTGTTCCGGTACGCAAGCCGCGTAAGCTGCCGCGTGAGACCATCGCAGAAAGCTACGAGCTTGAGTACGGCACCGATCAGCTGGAAATCCATGTCGATGCGATCAAAGAAGGCGATAAAGTCCTGGTGGTTGACGATCTGCTGGCAACCGGCGGCACCATCGACGCCACCGTGAAGCTTATCCGTCGCCTGGGCGGTGAAGTGCACGATGCGGCTTTTATTATCAATCTGTTCGATCTGGGCGGCGAGCAGCGTCTGGAAAAACTGGGAATTAACTGCTATAGCCTGGTCCCTTTCCCGGGTCACTAAGCAAATCCCTCCACATAGCCTCGCTGATTGAGCGGGGCTGTGATAGCATGACCCCCTCGTGTTTTCACCTTCCAGCGTTTCAGAGCCAGCCCATGAGTTATCAGGTCTTAGCCCGTAAATGGCGCCCACAAACCTTTGCTGACGTCGTCGGCCAGGAACATGTGCTGACCGCACTGGCGAACGGCTTGTCGTTAGGGCGCATTCATCATGCCTATCTCTTTTCCGGCACCCGCGGCGTGGGTAAAACCTCTATCGCACGCCTGCTGGCAAAAGGATTAAACTGTGAAACCGGTATTACCGCCACGCCATGCGGCGTCTGCGATAACTGCCGTGAAATAGAACAGGGGCGCTTTGTCGATCTGATAGAGATCGATGCCGCTTCGCGCACCAAAGTCGAAGATACCCGCGATCTGCTGGATAACGTTCAGTACGCGCCGGCCCGTGGTCGCTTCAAGGTCTATCTGATCGATGAAGTCCATATGCTTTCGCGCCACAGCTTCAACGCGTTGTTAAAAACGCTGGAGGAGCCGCCGGCGCACGTAAAATTTCTGCTGGCGACCACCGATCCGCAGAAGCTGCCGGTGACCATTCTTTCCCGCTGCCTGCAGTTCCATCTTAAGGCGCTGGATGTCGAACAGATTCGCCATCAGCTTGAGCATATCCTCGGCGTCGAGCAGATCGCTTTCGAACCGCGCGCGCTGCAGCTGCTGTCGCGCGCGGCGGATGGCAGCCTGCGCGATGCATTAAGCCTGACCGATCAGGCTATCGCCAGCGGCGACGGCCGTCTGACGGCTGAATCCGTTAGCACCATGCTCGGTACGCTTGACGACGATCAGGCGCTCTCGCTGATTGAAGCGCTGGTGGCCGCCGATGGCGAACGCGTCATGGCCGGCGTCAATGAAGCTGCCGCTCGCGGCGTGGAGTGGGAGGCTTTGCTGGTGGAAATGCAGAGCCTGTTGCACCGCATTGCAATGGTTCAGCTGTTGCCGTCGGCGCTGGGGGCGGATATGGCCGCGATAGAGCTACGCATGCGCGAGCTGGCGCGGACGGTGCCGCCTACCGATGTTCAGCTGTACTATCAAACGTTATTAATTGGCCGTAAAGAGCTTCCGTACGCGCCGGATCGCCGGATGGGCGTTGAGATGACGCTTCTGCGTGCGCTGGCGTTCCATCCGCGTATGCCGCTGCCGGAACCGGAGGCGCCGCCGGTTCCGGCTATTCAGGCCGCCCCTGCACAGCAGTCCGCCCCGGCATCCGCTCCACCGCCGCCGCCGCCGCAGAATTTGCCGCAGACCACCAGCCAGGTGCTGGCGGCACGCAGCCAACTGCAGCGCAGCCAGGGAGCGCCCACCCCAAAAAAGAGTGAACCGGCAGCCGCTTCCCGCGCGCGGCCGGTGAATAACGCTGCGCTGGAACGACTGAGTTCGATTACTGAACGCGTACAGGCGCGTCCGGCTGCTGCTGCGCTGGAAAAAGCGCCAGCGAAAAAAGAAGCTTATCGCTGGAAATCGACGACGGTTGTTGAAACCGTGAAAGAAGAAGTGGCGACGCCGAAGGCGCTGAAAAAAGCGCTGGAGCATGAAAAAACGCCGGAACTGGCGGCAAAACTGGCTATTGAAGCGGTCGAGCGCGATAGCTGGGCGGCGGAAGTCAGCCGGCTTGCGGTGCCAAAGCTGGTGGAGCAGGTCGCCCTCAATGCCTGGAAAGAGCAGGAGGGCAACCGCGTCTGCCTGCATCTTCGCCCGAGCCAGCGGCACCTGAATTCGGCGGGCGCGCAGCAAAAGCTGGCGGAAGCGCTCGGTATTTTGTACGGTACGCCGGTTGAATTGACCATCGTGGAAGATGATAATCCCGCGATGCGCACGCCGCTTGAGTGGCGGCAGGCAATTTATGAAGAAAAGCTCGCGCAGGCGCGTGAAGCGATTATTGCGGATAATAACATTCAGACGCTGCGTCGATTTTTCGATGCGGACCTGGATGAAGAGAGTATTCGCCCCATTTGATTGCAAGTCTGACTTGCGGTCAGCATCCTTAACGATGACCTACTGAGAGAGAAGCCTATGTTTGGTGGAAAAGGCGGTCTGGGTAACCTGATGAAGCAGGCCCAGCAGATGCAAGAAAAAATGCAGCAGATGCAGGAAGAAGTCGCTCGACTGGAAGTGACCGGTGAATCCGGCGCAGGCCTGGTCAAAGTCACCATCAACGGCGCGCATAACTGCCGCCGCGTTGAGATCGACCCGAGCCTGCTGGAAGACGACAAAGAGATGCTGGAAGATCTGGTGGCCGCTGCGTTTAACGATGCCGCCCGCCGCATCGAAGAGACGCAGAAAGAAAAAATGGCGTCTGTGTCCGCCGGTATGCAGCTGCCGCCAGGCTTTAAGATGCCGTTCTGATGCAAACCAGTCCGCTGTTAACGCAGCTTATGGAAGCACTGCGCTGCCTGCCGGGCGTCGGCCCGAAGTCGGCGCAGCGCATGGCGTTTACCCTGCTGCAGCGCGATCGCAGCGGCGGGATGCGCCTGGCGCAAGCGCTGACGCGCGCGATGTCGGAAATCGGCCACTGCGCCGATTGCCGCACATTCACCGAGCAGGAGGTATGCAATATTTGCAGCAACCCTCGGCGGAAGGAAAACGGCCAGATCTGCGTGGTAGAGAGCCCAGCGGATATCTACGCTATCGAGCAGACCGGGCAGTTTTCCGGTCGTTATTTTGTGCTGATGGGCCACCTGTCGCCGCTTGACGGCATCGGGCCGGATGACATTGGGCTCGATCGCCTGGAGCAGCGTCTGCGTGACGAATCGATGCAGGAAGTGATCCTCGCAACCAACCCAACGGTTGAAGGGGAGGCGACCGCGAACTATATCGCCGAGCTTTGCGCGCAGTATGGCGTAGAGGCGAGCCGTATCGCTCATGGCGTACCGGTCGGCGGCGAGCTGGAAATGGTTGACGGCACAACGCTGTCACACTCTCTTGCCGGACGGCATAAGATTCGTTTTTAATCAAACGGAGGCGCTTTTCGGGGCCTCCGCTTGAAAACGTCTTCCTCTGTCCCCATCTCACCCTCAACGGTTTTTTTACCATTAACAATGGCATTGTTGAGGTTGATTTAGATGAAAGGACAAGAAACTCGTGGTTTTCAGTCAGAGGTTAAGCAGCTTCTGCACCTGATGATCCATTCTCTTTATTCCAACAAAGAAATTTTCCTGCGTGAGCTGATTTCCAACGCCTCCGATGCGGCCGACAAGCTGCGCTTCCGCGCCCTGTCCCAGCCGGATCTGTATGAAGGCGACGGCGAACTGCGCGTGCGTGTTTCATTTGATAAAGACAACCGCACCCTGACCATTGCCGATAACGGCATTGGTATGAACCGCGATGAAGTGATTGACCATCTCGGCACCATCGCCAAGTCCGGCACCAAAGCATTCCTTGAGTCCATGGGCTCTGACCAGGCGAAAGACAGCCAGCTGATTGGCCAGTTCGGCGTGGGCTTCTATTCAGCGTTTATTGTCGCCGATAAAGTCACCGTACGTACCCGCGCGGCGGGAGACAGCGCAGAAAATGGCGTATTCTGGGAGTCCGCCGGCGAAGGCGAATATACCGTTGCCGACATTAACAAAGCCGATCGCGGTACCGAGATCACGCTGCACCTGCGCGAAGGCGAGGATGATTTCCTCAACGACTGGCGCGTGCGTTCGATCATCAGCAAATACTCCGATCACATCGCGCTGCCGGTGGAAATTGAAAAACGCGAAGAAGTGGACGGTGAAACCGTCATTACCTGGGAGAAAATTAACAAAGCCCAGGCGCTGTGGACGCGCAATAAGTCGGAAATCAAAGACGACGAGTACAACGAGTTTTATAAGCATATTGCCCATGACTACAGCGATCCGCTGACCTGGAGCCACAACCGCGTTGAAGGCAAGCAGGAGTACACCAGCCTGCTGTATATCCCGTCGCAGGCGCCATGGGATATGTGGAATCGCGACCATAAACACGGCCTGAAGCTGTACGTACAGCGCGTTTTCATCATGGATGACGCTGAGCAGTTTATGCCGAACTACCTGCGCTTCGTCCGCGGCCTGGTCGACTCCAACGATCTGCCGCTGAACGTGTCGCGTGAAATCCTTCAGGACAGCAGCGTGACCCGCAATCTGCGCACTGCGCTGAGCAAGCGCGCCCTGCAGATGCTGGAAAAACTGGCGAAAGACGACGCGGAAAAATATCAGACCTTCTGGCAGCAGTTTGGCCTGGTGCTGAAAGAAGGCCCGGCGGAAGACCACGCTAACCAGCAGACCATTGCTAAACTGCTGCGTTTCGCCAGTACCCATACCGATTCCGCCGCGCAGACCGTGTCGCTGGAAGAGTACGTCTCCCGCATGAAAGAAGGGCAGGAGAAGATTTACTACATTACCGCCGACAGCTACGCCGCCGCGAAGAGCAGCCCGCATCTGGAACTGCTGCGTAAGAAAGGCATTGAAGTGCTGCTGCTTTCCGATCGCATCGACGAGTGGATGATGAGCTATCTGACCGAGTTCGACGGTAAGCCGTTCCAGTCGGTGGCGAAAGCCGATGAGTCGCTGGATAAGCTGACGGACGAAGTGGATGAAACCACAAAAGAAGCTGAGAAGGCGCTGGAGCCGTTCGTTGAGCGAGCCAAAACGCTGCTCGGCGACCGGGTGAAAGAGGTTCGCCTGACCCATCGTCTGACCGATACGCCGGCCATCGTTACCACCGACGCGGATGAAATGAGCACCCAAATGGCGAAACTGTTTGCCGCTGCGGGCCAGGCCGCGCCGGAAGTGAAGTACATCTTCGAACTGAACCCGCTGCATCCGCTGGTAAAACGCGCGGCGGACACTCAGGATGATGCGCAATTCGGCGAGTGGGTTGAGCTGCTTCTCGATCAGGCGCTGCTGGCCGAGCGCGGTACGCTGGAAGATCCGAACCAGTTTATTCGCCGCATGAACCAGCTGCTGGCGTCGTAATCTTTCCCCTCAGCCTCACCCTCTCCCTGTCAGGGAGAGGGGACTTGCCCGGCATTGACATGCTGGCGCGGAGGCTGTCATCGTTTAGCCTGCTTCTCCCTGTTCCCCTGCTGGCTCCGGCGCGTGTTTTCTTCCTTGCCCTGCGGGAGAGGAGCGGAATGAGGGCAACAAAACGCACTCTACGTAAAATATCTCACCATTAACCGTTTCAGCCGCCCCGCCTTCCTTGAGCCATCCGCGTTCTGGTGGTATGGTTTAGCGTTTTTTGAAATATTGAATCAACTTTTGAGGGGATTTTCGTAATGCGTATTATTCTGCTTGGCGCTCCGGGCGCGGGTAAAGGAACTCAGGCTCAGTTCATCATGGAGAAATACGGTATTCCGCAAATCTCCACCGGCGACATGCTGCGTGCCGCGGTGAAGTCAGGCTCCGAGCTGGGCAAAAAGGCGAAGGATATTATGGACGCCGGTAAGCTGGTCACCGACGAACTGGTTATCGCCCTGGTGAAAGAGCGTATCACTCAGGAAGATTGCCGCAACGGATTCCTGCTGGACGGCTTCCCGCGCACCATTCCTCAGGCTGACGCCATGAAAGAAGCGGGCATTGCCGTAGATTACGTACTGGAATTCGATGTTCCTGATGAACTGATCGTTGACCGCATCATCGGCCGTCGCGTTCACGCTGCTTCCGGCCGCGTTTATCACATCAAATTTAATCCGCCGAAAGTCGAAGGCAAAGACGATGTGACCGGCGAAGAGCTGACCACCCGTAAAGACGACCAGGAAGAGACCGTGCGTAAGCGTCTGGTTGAGTATCATCAGATGACGGCTCCGCTGATCGGCTATTATCAGAAAGAAGCCGAAGCGGGCAATACCCAATACGCGAAAGTTGATGGCACCAAAGCTGTGGCGGACGTTCGCGCCGAACTGGAAAAAATCCTCGGTTAATTCCGTTAGTTCTCATCCCGCAGCGGCGGGGTGAGAACTCCTCTCATTTTACCTTTTTCTATGATTGGTTCCGTTTAGCGCCATTTCAGCTACAATTGTCAGCGATTCAAATGGTTAAGAGGCGGTAATGCATCAGACGAAAACAGGTATCTTATTAGCCAATTTAGGCACTCCCGATGCGCCCACGCCCGACGCGGTTAAGCGCTATCTACGACAGTTTCTTAGCGATCGGCGCGTGGTGGATACCTCCCGTCTACTGTGGTGGCCGTTGCTGCGCGGCGTGATACTGCCCCTGCGCGCCCCCAGGGTCGCTAAGCTCTATCAGTCCATCTGGATGGAAGACGGCTCGCCGCTGATGGTCTATAGCCAGCAGCAGCGGCAGGCGCTGGCCGCGCGGCTTCCGGATACGCCGGTGGCGCTGGGGATGAGCTACGGCTCGCCGTCGCTGGAGAGCGCGGTGGATGAACTGCTGGCGCAGGGTGTGGACCACATCGTGGTGCTACCGCTCTATCCGCAATACTCCTGCTCTACCGTGGCGGCGGTCTGGGATGAGCTGGGGCGTATCCTCGCCAGAAAGCGCGCGATTCCCGGCATCTCTTTTATTCGCGACTATGCCGATGATGTGGACTACATTCACGCGCTGGCCGCCAGCGTACGCGCTTCGTTTGCGGTGCACGGCGAGCCGGATTTACTGCTGCTCTCCTATCATGGGATTCCACAGCGTTACGCTCAGCAAGGGGATACCTATCCTCAGCGCTGTCGCGATACCACTCGTGAACTGGTTTCAGCCCTTGGCCTGTCGCCTGACCGGGTCATGATGACTTTTCAGTCGCGCTTTGGTCGTGAGCCGTGGCTGACGCCCTATACTGACGAAACGCTGAAAATGCTCGGTGAGAAAGGGGTGAAGCATATTCAGGTTATCTGCCCCGGCTTTGCTGCCGATTGCCTGGAGACGCTGGAAGAGATCGCGGTGCAAAACCGGGAAATCTTCCTTGAAGCCGGCGGCCAGCAATATGAGTACATACCGGCGCTTAATGCGGACACCGCGCATATTGAAATGATGGTCAACCTGACGGCGAAATATCGCTGATCGCGCGTGCGGCGGGGAGTATGCTACTATTCCCCGCTTGTTCACTGTCAATAAATCGCCACTATGAAATTTCCCGGTAAACGCAAATCCAAACACTATTTTCCCGTCAACGCTCGCGATCCGCTGCTGCAACAAATTCAGCCGGACAATGAGTCTAACGTCGCCTGGGTCGTCGGCATCGATCAAACCCTGGTCGATATCGAAGCGAAAGTGGATGAGGCGTTTATCGTACGCTACGGCCTGAGCGCCGGGCATTCGCTGGTGATTGAGGATGATGTCGCCGAAGCGTTGTACCAGGAACTGGTCCGCAACGATCTGATTACCCACCAGTTTGCCGGTGGTACCATCGGAAACACCATGCACAACTACTCGGTGCTGGCGGATGACCGCTCGGTTCTGCTTGGCGTCATGTGCAGCAATATTGAAATCGGCGGCTACGCCTATCGCTACCTGTGCAACACCTCCAGCCGTACCGATCTGAACTACCTGCAAGGCGTGGATGGCGCGATTGGTCGCTGCTTTACCCTTATTAGCGACTCCGGCGAGCGCACCTTTGCGATCAGCCCCGGTCATATGAATAAGCTCCGCCCGGAAAGCATTCCGGAAAGCGTGATCGCCGGCGCTTCCGCACTGGTGCTGACCTCCTACCTCGTCCGCTGCAAGCCGGGTGAGCCGATGCCGGACGCGACGATGCAGGCCATCAAATATGCGAAAAAGCACGATGTACCGGTGGTCCTGACCCTGGGGACTAAATACGTTATCGCTGATAATCCGGCGTGGTGGCAGGCGTTCCTCAAAGAACACGTTTCTATTCTGGCGATGAACGAAGAAGAGGCGGAAGCGCTGACCGGACTATCCGATCCGCTGCTGGCTTCCGACAAAGCGCTGGAGTGGGTTGACCTGGTACTGTGCACCGCCGGGCCCGCCGGGCTGTATATGGCCAGTTTTACCGAGGATGAGGCTAAGCGCAAAACGCAGCATCCGCTGCTGCCTGGCGCGATTGCCGAGTTTAACCAGTATGAATTCAGCCGCGCGATGCGCCACCAGGACTGCGAGAATCCGCTGCGTATTTATTCGCATATCGCACCCTATATGGGCGGGCCGGAGAAGATCATGAACACCAACGGCGCCGGCGACGGCGCGCTGGCGGCACTGCTGCACGACATCACCGCTAATAATTATCATCGCAATAACGTGCCGAACTCCAGCAAGCACAAATGCAAATGGCTGACCTATTCCTCGCTGGCGCAGGTGTGTAAATACGCTAACCGCGTGAGCTATCAGGTGCTGAACCAGCATTCACCGCGTCTGACCCGCGGCCTGCCGGAGCGTGAAGATAGTCTGGAAGAGGCCTACTGGATCGTTAAGCCGGTAAATAAAGTCGGCCCCGGGGAGTCGGGGCCGGAAGCATTAACCGGTAATAAGCTCGCCGGCTGGCGGCGTTTCAAGCAGCTTAAGCATGGCGCGGGCGATTTCTCGTTCGCCCATCACTACCTGGTTGGCGCCGCGTTCAACAATATATTCCACCTCATCGTCGTAATGCGCCCGCGCGATGATCTCGATATTCGGGCACTTCTCGCGCGCTGAGGCCACGATCTCTCCGGCCTCGTAACCGTTAGGGATGGTGAGCAGTAGCCAGCGCGCGCAGTCCAGATGCGCCAGATTCATAATCTCTTCATTGGCGGCGTTACCTAATACCGCGCGAATACCCCGCGCGCGCAGTTCGTCAACGCGGGTGCGCGACGTTTCGATAACTACCAACGGTATCCCCTGAGCCATCAGTTTTTCACCAAGCAGGCTCCCGACGCGACCGAAACCGACCAGCAGCGCATGGTTACAGATATCAACGGGGATCTGTTTCTCATCTTCCAGCACTTCTTCCAGCGTCTGTTTGTCCAGCGTCTCCGTTTTATCGAGGTATTTTTCCAGCAGGGTAAACAGGACCGGGTTGAGCATGATGGAGATAATGGCGCCGGCAAGTACCAGGTTCTGCCCGGCCTGCGGCAGCAGATCCAGCGCCATTCCCAGACCAGCAAGAATAAAGGCGAATTCACCGATTTGCGCCAGACTGGCGGCAATGGTCAGGGCAGTGCGCGGCGAGTGGCCGAACATCCGCACCAGGAAGAAGGCGGCAGCCGATTTACCGAAAATGATGATAGCCAGCGTCGCCAGTACTGCCAGCGGCTGCTCAAGCAGAATCATCGGGTCGAACAGCATTCCGACGGAGACAAAGAACAGCACGGCGAAGGCGTCGCGCAGCGGCAGCGTATCGTGGGCCGCGCGATGGCTGAGCTCGGATTCATTGAGCACCATACCGGCGAAAAAGGCGCCGAGGGCGAAGGAGACGTCAAATAGCTCAACGGCGCCGAAAGCGATGCCGAGCGCTAACGCCAGTACCGACAGCGTAAACAGCTCGCGTGAACCGGTTGCCGCGCTGCGCGACATAATCCACGGCACCAGGCGGCGGCCGACGAGCATCATAATGGCGATGAAGGCGACGACTTTGCCGATGGTAATACTCATATCGAGGGCCAGAGAAGCCAGGCCCACGTCGCCTTTCTCGGTCATGCCGGCAACCGCCGGCAGCAGCACCAGCGTCAGAACCATCACCAGATCTTCAACAATCAGCCAGCCGATGGCGATTTGCCCCCGCTGGCTATCAATAAGCTGCCGTTCTTCCAGCGCGCGCAGCAGCACCACGGTACTGGCGGTAGAAAGACACAGACCAAAAACGATACCGGTCATTAACGACCAGCCCAGCATGGCAGAGAGCGCCATACCCAACAGGGTCGCTACGGCTATCTGGGCGATAGCGCCCGGGATGGCGATGGCCTTAACCGCCATCAGATCTTTTAAGGAGAAATGCAGACCCACGCCGAACATCAGCAGGATCACGCCGAGCTCGGCCAGTTCCGGCGCCAGCTTGGTATCAGCAACAAAACCTGGGGTAAAAGGTCCGGCCAGCACGCCCGCTAATAGATATCCCACCAGAGGAGAAATACGTAGCTTATTGGCAATCATGCCGAGAATAAAGGCGAGCACAAGGCCGCCGACAATGGTGGTGATTAGCGGTGTTGCGTGGTGCATTCCGTCTCCTTGCAGTGGTGAGCTGATCCATTTTCGGTACATACCCGTCATGCTTCAATTTGCATGGGCGTAGGCTTTATTACTTAGCTCATCCATGAGCCTCGCCCTTGGGGGCCAGCGCCAGCGCTGTTCAAGGCACAAGTGGCTTGTCCTGCAACTTGAATGAATTAGGGTATAAAACCAAAAAACCGAATAATAGTTTATGACACTTTCAGCGGTTTTGTTTATGAATAATCGTTGAATTTTGCAGAAAAATGCAATTGACGTGCAAAAAAGCACGGAGCGCAAAATGGCAGCAGCTTATGCGGGGTAATGCTGGTGGGGTAAGGGATTGTGGTAGCCAAAGTTACACTTTGGCTACCGAAGAATCATGACTTTTGATGGTTGTTAGGTAGAAATATCGTCAGGATGCCGATTAGAGGCAGGAAAGCGCAGATTTTATAGACCAGTTCGATGCTGGTATGGTCAGCTAAGAGCCCCAGTACCGCGGCGCCAAGGCCACCCATGCCAAAAGCAAAACCGAAGAACAAACCAGAAACCATGCCGATCCGCCCTGGTAATAGCTCCTGGGCATAGACCAGAATGGCGGAAAAGGCTGAGGCAAGGATAAAACCAATTATCACCGTTAAAATCCCGGTCCATTCCAGGGATGCATAGGGTAAAACAAGGGTGAACGGCGCTACGCCAAGGATAGAGCCCCAAATAACATATTTGCGCCCAATCTTATCGCCGACAGGCCCGCCAATCACCGTTCCTGCCGCGACGGCAAAAAGAAAGGCAAACAGATGAAACTGGGCATTTTGCACCGACAATCCGAATTTTTGCATCAGATAAAAGGTGTAATAGCTGCTGATGCTCGCCATATAGAAGTATTTCGAGAAAATCAGCAGTAACAGGATACTGACCGCCAGAATAACTTTGTTTTTTGGCAACGGATTTACAATCAGCGCCTTCGGTTTACCTTTATTCATCCGATGCTGAGCGGCATACCAGCGGCTGATTTGCGCCAGCACGACGATCGCCAACAGCGCTGCCAGGACAAACCAGCCAACGTTACCTTTACCGTAAGGAGCGATAATCAGGGCCGCAAGCAGCGGGCCTAACGAGCTGCCAAAGTTGCCGCCGACCTGAAATATCGACTGCGCCAGGCCATGGCGACCGCCGGAAGCCATACGCGCCACGCGTGAAGATTCCGGATGAAAGACCGAAGACCCGGTGCCGACCAGCGCGGCTGCCAGCAGAACCATACCAAAGCTCCCCGAGATCGCCAGCAGCACCAGACCGCTCAGGGTAAAGCACATGCCTATCGGCAGCGACCACGGCATCGGATGTTTGTCGGTCAGATAGCCGACGACCGGCTGCAATAGCGATGAGGCCAGCTGGAAGGTGAGGGTAATCATACCTATCTGCACAAAGGTCAGCGAAAACTCGGCCTGCAGCAGCGGGTAGATAGCCAGAATAAGCGATTGGATCATATCGTTTAGCAAATGGGAGAGGCTGATGGCGCCGAGAATGCGAAACGAGGTGCGTGCTTTTTGCGGCGCAGCAGCAGGGCCGGATAAGGGTTGTGCGGTCTGATTCATTGCCATAGGTTCACTTAAGTGTTTTTTATAGAGGATGCAGGTGGAATTATTATCTGCCTAACATACCTGCCCCTAAGGTTTGAAGGAAGTCGCAATTCTGAAAACATATTTGTCTAATCGGCCAACTCGCTATACTTTCGGCAGTTGTTACTTCGTCAGGGAGAGAAATATGCACTTTATGAAGCAAGGCGTTGCGCTGGCGCTATTTACGGCGCTATCGCTGGGGAGCCTGTCAGCGCAGGCTTATGAGCAGGATAAAACTTACAAAATAACCATCCTGCATACTAACGATCATCATGGCCACTTCTGGCGTAGCGACTACGGCGAATATGGGCTATCCGCACAAAAAACGCTGGTTGACGGTATTCGCAAAGAGGTGGCGGCAGAAGGCGGCAGCGTGCTGCTGTTATCCGGCGGCGATATCAACACCGGCGTGCCGGAATCCGATTTACAGGACGCGGAACCTGATTTTCGCGGGATGAACCTGATTGGCTACGATGCGATGGCGGTGGGGAATCATGAATTTGATAATCCGCTTAGCGTACTGCGTCAGCAGGAAAAATGGGCGAAGTTCCCCTTCCTTTCGGCGAATATTTATCAGAAAAGCACCGGCGAGCGTCTGTTTAAGCCGTGGGCGCTGTTCAAACGCGGCGGGCTGAATATTGCGGTTATCGGTCTGACGACCGACGATACGGCTAAAATTGGTAATCCCGAGTTCTTTACCGATATCGAGTTCCGTAAACCGGCGGAAGAGGCCAAACTCGTTATCCAGGAGCTGCAGCAGAATGAAAAGCCGGACGTGATTCTGGCTACTACCCACATGGGCCATTATGACAATGGCGCTCACGGTTCGAACGCGCCGGGCGATGTTGAGATGGCACGCAGCCTGCCTGCGGGAGCGCTGGCGATGATCGTCGGCGGTCACTCGCAGGACCCGGTATGCATGGCGTCGGAGAACAAGAAGCAGGTGGATTACGTTCCGGGTAGCCCGTGCGCGCCGGACAAGCAGAACGGTATCTGGATTGTGCAGGCCCATGAGTGGGGTAAATATGTTGGCCGCGCCGATTTTGAATTCCGCAACGGCGACATGAAGCTGGTGCGCTATCAGCTGATCCCGGTCAACCTGAAGAAAAAGGTCACCTGGGACAACGGCGAGAGCGAGCGCGTGCTCTATACGCCGCAAATCCCCGAAAATCCGCAGATGCTCTCCCTGCTGACGCCGTTCCAGAATAAAGGCAAAGCGCAGCTACAGGTGAAAATCGGTAGCGTAAACGCGCATCTGGAGGGCGATCGCAGCAAAGTTCGTTTCGTGCAAACCAATATGGGACGTTTGCTGCTGGCGGCGCAGATGGCGCGCAGCAATGCTGATTTCGCGGTGATGAGCGGCGGCGGAGTGCGTGATTCGATTGAAGCGGGTGATATCACCTATAAAGATGTGATGAAGGTCCAACCCTTCGGCAACGTGCTGGTCTATGTCGATATGAGCGGTAAGGAAGTGATCGAGTATCTGACCGCCGTGGCGCAGATGAAGCCCGACTCCGGCGCCTATCCGCAGTTTGCCAACGTCGGTTTTGTGGCTAAAGACGGCAAGCTCAATAATTTGACCATCAAAGGCGAACCGGTCGATCCGGCAAAGACCTATCGTATGGCGACCCTGAGCTTTAACGCCACCGGCGGCGACGGCTATCCGCATATCGATACGAAGCCCGGCTATGTTAATACCGGCTTTATCGATGCCGAAGTGCTGAAAGAGTATATCCAGAAAAACTCACCGTTGGATGCGGCAGCTTATGAACCGAAAGGCGAGGTAAGCTGGCAGTAACGTTTGAGCCAAACCCCGGTTGCGTAGCTACCGGGGCTACAGGTCTCAGCGGTTTTGGATTTTGTAGCCCGGACAAGGCGCGTCAGCGCCGCCTCCGGGATTATCCTCTGACGCAAAACCGTCAATTAATCGCGCCGCGCGATATCGGCGAATTTTGCCTCAAGGATCTTCGCCAGATCGCTGGCCGCCAGCTCAATATCCAGCCCGCGTTTGCCGCCGGAAATATAGATGGTGGCAAACGCCTGGGCCGGTGCGTCAATCACCGTCGGCAGACGTTTTTTTTGCCCGAGCGGGCTGATACCCCCCACCAGATAGCCGGTAACCCGCTGCGCGACCATCGGGTCTGCCATATCCACTTTTTTTGCGCCTAAGGCCTTCGCCACTTTTTTCAGATCCAACTGACCCGCAACCGGGGTCACTGCAACGGCCAGATGCTTCATGTCGCCGTTAACGGCAACCAGCAGCGTTTTGTAGACCTGGTCGGCGTTCAGTCCCAGCTTACGCACCACTTCGTCACCAAAATTGGTTTCGTTCGGATCGTGATCGTAGCTGTGGATTTGAAAACTAATTTTGTTTTTTTCGAGTAATTTTACGGCGGGAGTCATCGTTATCCTTCTTACCAACCGATTAAATGTGACATAAGCATACGCCCGACGGCTGTCTAAAAAATAGTATCATCTTGCGCAATAGTATTGGCAGTGATGGTCACTTTGAGCGACAATCAGACGATCCGGGGCGCGAACCCCGGAATAATAATAATGATGAAATTCCTCTTTGACGGGCCAATAGCAATATTGGCCATTTTTTTTACGTCAGCATGTCCGGCAGATTCCCTTCGCCGTATAAATGCAGCGCCCCGACGGCAACCACGTAGCGTCCCGGCGGCAGCGCCAGCAGCGTTTCCCGCCAGGCGAGGTTGCGCTGGTGCATCAGAACGTCATACAGCGACTGGCTAAAGGTTGTCGGCAGCGAGGTAGCCCCTCTTGACGGCGGCTGATCGAGCCACCAACCGATCATCACCTGCAGCAGACGCGCATTTGTGCGCCAGTGGGTGAGGGTATCCTCCAGCAGCGCCAGACCGCCATCGGGCAGATCCCGCAGCAGCGCAATCTGGCTGTCGGCTCCCTCCAGCTCCATCACGCGGATATGGCTCTCGCGCGCCGCCATCAGCAGTTGATAATCAATGCCGTAATCCGCCCTGAGCCCCAGTTTTTGCGCCTGAGTTGCCTGCAGTACCATCGCCACCTGCCACAGCGGTTGACTGTCGAACAGCGCGACAGACAGGCCCATTTCTGCCGCTCGCTCTTGCAGTGCAGCAAGCTGGGGAGCGTTCAGGCGTTCCGCCAGCGGCGGACAGGAGGGGAGGTTGCTGAATGGCGTTTCGCTGCCGCTAATATCCGCTTCCACAATCAGCGCATCGGCCTGACGGATCTTTTTTAACAGCCGGGCGGGCGGCGGCGACATATCGCGGGTGCCCATATGAATACTGCCGACCAGGTGCAGATAGCGTTCCCCGGGAAGGGTGATATCCAGCGCGGGCCAGGAATAAGACGAGCCGAGGGCGGCTTGCCACAGCATTTTTATTCGGTTTAACAGGCCCATACGTGCTCCGTAGTGTGAAGCTTTCATGCTAGCGCCTGGGGAAGAACGGCGCAAGGAAAGTCCTGGGAAAGCGTCTGCGCGCAGGCACTGGTTTATCGGCTGGAGCACTCACCGGAACGAGCAGAATGACTGAACGTCGGCGTCTGGTTATTTTCTCGCACGGGTACACGGTCATCTGCGGTTGTGCTCCCGGCTAAGGCGTTGACGCCGCCAGCCGGGAATCCAACCGCACGGCGGCTGAAACGACAGGAGCTTAGGCTTCCGGCTTAGGATTTTGGCTTAAAGCGCAGCAGGCGGTTGGCGTTGCTCACGACGGTAATCGAAGAGAGCGCCATGGCGGCGCCCGCCACCACCGGATTGAGCAGCGTTCCGGTTAGCGGCCACAGGATCCCGGCGGCAATCGGAATGCCCAGCGAGTTATAAACAAATGCCCCCAGCAGGTTCTGCTTCATGTTGCGCAGCGTGGCTTTGGCGATCTCCAGCGCATCGGCGACGCCGTTCAGGCTATGGCGCATCAGGGTAATCGCCGCCGTCTCAATGGCGACATCGCTGCCGCCGCCCATGGCGATCCCCACATCGGCCTGCGCCAGCGCGGGCGCATCGTTGATACCGTCGCCGATCATCGCCACCTGATGTCCCTGGCCTTGCAGGAGCTTAATCGCATCGGCTTTACCGTCCGGCAGAACCCCGGCAATCACCTCATCAATGCCCGCCTCTTTAGCGATAGCGTTGGCGGTGGTTGGGTTATCGCCGGTCAGCATGACCAGACGATAACCCTGGCGGTGCAGCCTGGCTAATGCCGCCACGCTATCTTCACGCAGCGGATCGCGGATGGCGAACAGCGCCGCCGCCTGACCATCTACCGCCAGTAGCACCGGCGTCGCGCCCTGCGACGCCTGGGCGTTCATTTCGCCTTCTATTTCAGCCGTTGCTATCTTTTGCTCATTAAGCAGCGCCTGGTTGCCGAGCAGCAGACGGTGGCCTTCGGCTTCACCGCTGACCCCCAGTCCGCGTAGGGTGCGGAAATTATCTACCGCAGGCAGGCGTTGATCTGCGGCTTTGTCGAGGATGGCGCGCGCCAGCGGGTGGCTGGAGCCTTGCTCCAGTGACGCCGCCAGACGCAGTGCGGTGGTTTCATCGATGGCGGCAAAGGTTTTTATCGCCACCACCTGCGGTTTACCCTCGGTGAGGGTACCCGTTTTATCAAAGACCAGCGTATCCAGGGTGCTGGCGCGCTGCAGCGCATCGGCATCGCGCACCAGAACTCCGTACTCCGCCGCGCGGCCCACGCCGGAGATAATCGACATCGGCGTTGCCAGCCCCAGGGCGCACGGACAGGCGATAATCAGCACCGTGGTGGCGATCACCAGGGTATAGACAATTTGCGGCGCCGGACCGAAAAAGTACCAGATCGCGGCGCTGAACAGGGCTATCGCCACGACCGCCGGGACGAACACGGCGGAGATTTTGTCCGCCAACTGGCCGATTTCAGGTTTACTGCTCTGCGCCTGACGCACCATGCGGATAATACGCGCCAGGGTGGTCTGGCTGCCGACGGCGCTGGCGGTAAACAGTACGCTGCCGTCCTGCACTACGGTCCCGGCATGCACGGCGTCACCGTCGCCTTTTTGCTGCGGCACCGGCTCACCGGTGAGCATCGCTTCATCGAACCAGGCCTCGCCCTGGCTAATGATGCCATCGACCGGAACGCGATCGCCGGTGGTCAAACGCAGGGTCATTCCCGCCTGAACTTCCGCCAGCGGCAGATCTTTTTCGCCTTCGTCGGTGACCACCCGCGCTGACGGTGGGGTTAAATCGAGTAGTTTTTCCAGCGCTTTCGAGGAGCGCTGACGTGCACGGGCTTCCAGCATATGGCCGAGGTTAATCAGACCGATAATCATCGCGCTGGCTTCATAATAAAGGTGGCGGGCTTCCAGCGGAAACCACTGCGGCCACAGATTGACGCTCATCGAATAGAGCCAGGCGACGCCGGTACCCAGCGCCACCAGCGTATCCATCGTCGCGGTGCCGTTTTTCAGGCTTTTCCACGCGCTGCGGTAAAAATGGCCGCCGGCAAATACCATCACCGCCAGCGTGACAAGGCCGATAACCAGCCACAGGGTACGGTTATCATCGCTGACCATCATGTTGTCGCCGATCATCCCCCAACCCATCACCGGGATCCCGACCAGCAGGGCGACGATAGCCTGCCAGCGGAAGCGCTTCATTGTGGCGATGGCGGTTTCCTGCTGACGCTCGCGGCGTTCGAGGTCGTCTTCGATAGCCTCCGCGCCGTAGCCCGCTTTCTCTACGGCCTGGACTAATTCTGCGGCGGACGCGCTGCCCAATACCAGCGCAGTGCGTTCCGCCAGGTTGACCCGCGCCTGCGAGACGCCCGGCACCGCGGCGAGCGCGTTTTGTACCCGGGATACGCAGCTGGCGCAGCTCATGCCGTTGATTAACAGCTGCTGGCTGTCATCTACGTCACGGGCTGCCGGAAGCTCAGTGGTGGCCGCTGTCAGTGCTTCCGGCGGGATTGATGATTCTGCCAGCGGTTTAGCCTTTGGGTGGCTGAGCTCCGCGCCGTATCCGGCTTGTTTAATGGTCTCAATCAGCGCTTCCGCGCTGGCGCTGCCCGTGACGTGGGCTTCGGTAACGGTAACTTCCGCCTGCTCAACGTCGGGACGCTGCTCCAGGCTCTCTTTCACCCGTTTAACGCAGTGGCCGCAGGAGAGGCCATCAAGCGCGAGGTCGATAGTGTTAGACATAAATAACTCCTGAATAAATTTCCGGTTAATGATTGACCGAACACACTCTTTCATCGAGTATTAGCAAGGTTAAACCTTCCAGCAAGGGGAAGGTCAAGGGGGAAACATGAATATTAGCGATGTGGCGAAAAAAACCGGCTTAACCAGTAAAGCGATCCGTTTTTACGAAGAGAAGGGACTGGTAACGCCGCCGCTGCGTAGCGAAAACGGCTACCGCAGCTACAGCCAACAGCATCTGGATGAACTGACCCTGCTGCGCCAGGCGCGTCAGGTGGGGTTCAATCTGGAAGAGTGTCGCGAGCTGATATTCCTGTTCAACGATCCGTCGCGGCACAGCGCCGACGTGAAGCGCCGGACGCTGGAGAAAGTCGCGGAAATTGAGCGCCGCATCAGCGAACTGCAGGGGATGCGTACGCAGCTGCTGGCGCTGGCGGACTCCTGTCCCGGCGATGACAGCGCGGACTGCCCGATCATCGATAATCTCTCGGGCTGCTGTCACCGCAAAGTCCAGGCCTAGCGGCCGTTAGGGAGCTCCCTGACCCGCAGCGTAATCCCCTCGACGGCGACGACTTCAACCTTACTGCCCGCCATGAGGTCGTCATCGGCTATTACCGGCCATGAACTGTCGCCCACGCGGACGTGTCCTCGGCCGTTAACCAGCGCCGTTTCCAGCGTAAAGCGGCGGCCAAGCAGCTGCTGTCCCCGCTGATTAAGCTGAGCGTCCGTCGGCTTCTGGCGTTTTACGCGGTTACGCAGCCAGCGCGACCACAGCCAGGCCGCCAGCAGGGTCAGCACGGCGAACAGCGTGCCCTGCCACTCCCAGCTAAACGGTAGCATCCAGACCAGCAGCCCGGTTACGACGCCGGCAATGCCGCTCCACAGCAGATAGCCGTTGCCGCCGAGCATTTCCGCCGCCAGCAGCAGCCCGCCAAGGCTGAGCCAGAAAATATGCGGGTGGGTGAGAATCAGCGCGATCATGATTTTTTCTGGGCGCCAGCCCCTTCCTTAATCAGTTCGCTGATCCCGGCGATGGAGCCCATCAGGCTGCTGGCATCCAGCGGCATCAGCACCACTTTACTGTTGTTCGCCGCGCCAATTTGCTGCAGCGCATCGGTATATTTCTGCGCGACAAAGTAGTTGATGGCCTGAATGTCGCCGGAGGCGATAGCGGACGACACCATCTGGGTAGCGCGCGCTTCCGCTTCCGCAGAACGTTCGCGCGCCTCTGCCTGTAAAAATGCCGACTGGCGTTCGCCCTCGGCTTTGAGGATCTGCGACTGTTTCTCGCCTTCGGCTTTGAGAATTTCCGCCTGACGTATCCCTTCGGCTTCCAGAATATAGGCGCGCTTAGTTCGTTCGGCTTTCATCTGGGCGTTCATTGAGGCGATCAGCTCCGCCGGCGGGCGTACGTCGCGGATCTCGACGCGGGTAATTTTGATGCCCCACGGGTTGGTCGCTTCATCGACAATATGCAGCAGACGGGTGTTGATGCTGTCGCGCTGGGAGAGCATTTCATCCAGTTCCATGGAGCCCAGCACGGTACGAATGTTGGTCATGGTCAGGTTGATGATCGCCAGCTCGAGGTTGCTGACTTCATAGGCGGCTTTCGGCGCATCGATAACCTGAATAAAGCACACCGCATCAATGGTGACGTTGGCGTTATCGCGCGAAATCACCTCCTGTGAAGGGATATCGAGCACCTGCTCCATCATATTAATTTTGCGCCCGATCCGATCCATAAAGGGAACCACAAGGCTCATACCCGGCTGCAGCGTTTGCGTATAGCGGCCAAAGCGCTCTACCGTCCACTGGTAGCCCTGAGGAACAATTTTTACCGACGCTCCGACGATAACCAGCGCGACGAAAATAAGAATGGGGATAAAAATCAGCATCAAAAACCTCCTGTCTTGTTGCCTGTTGATGCGCCGGGAGAGTGGCGCGCGTTTAACCAGAGTATATCTTTCCGCGCATCCGGGTGAAAGGAAAGTGGAGTAAACTAGAGGCGTTGTTGAAAAACTGGGAATAATAATGACCGAAAGTAACGCTATTTTGCGCCTGGAGAACGTGGGGTTTCAGGCCGATGATGTCACCATCCTTAATGAGATAAGTTTTCAGCTCAGGGCAGGGGAATTTAAGCTAATTACCGGCCCTTCCGGGTGCGGGAAAAGCACCTTATTAAAAATAATCGCTTCGCTGCTGAGCCCGACGTCGGGAAAAATTCTCTTCGCGGGTAAAGATATCAACACGTTGACGCCGGAAACCTATCGCCAGCAGGTTTCCTACTGCGCGCAAACCCCGGCGCTGTTTGGCGATTCGGTGTATGACAATCTGATCTTCCCGTGGCAGATTCGTAATAAACAGCCTGAACCCAAAGCGCTGGTCGCCGATCTGCTGCGCTTTGGGCTGGCGGAAAATACGCTGGAAAAGTCAATCAATGAACTTTCGGGCGGGGAAAAGCAGCGCGTTTCGTTGATACGCAATCTGCAGTTTTTGCCGCAGGTGCTGCTGCTGGATGAAATTACCAGCGCGCTGGATGAAAGCAATAAAACCAATGTGAATGAGATTATTCATCGCTACACCAGCGAAAAAAACATCGCCGTTCTGTGGGTCACTCACGATAGCAATGAAATTGCCCATGCGGATGAAGTGATTACGCTAAAGCCTGCTGGCGGAAGAGCGCAGGAGGAGAAAAAAAATGAACGGGCATAATATTACCAATGAGTCGCTGGCGTTATCTATGGTTCTGGTACTGGTAGCGATCGTGGTTAGCTACCGGGAAAAGCTGGCGCTGGAAAAAGAGATTATCTGGAGCATTTGTCGGGCAATAGTGCAGCTGATTATTGTCGGCTATGTGCTGAAATATATCTTTAACGTTAATCACGCCGTGCTGACGCTGCTGATGGTGCTGTTTATCTGCTTTAACGCCGCGTGGAATGCGAAAAAGCGTAGCAAATATATCGACAAAGCCTTTGTCTCCTCGTTTATCGCGATAACGACCGGCGCTGGGTTAACCCTGGCGGTGCTGGTTGTTTCCGGATCGATTGCTTTTGTGCCGATGCAGGTGATTCCGATTGCCGGGATGGTAGCCGGCAACGCGATGGTGGCGGTTGGACTTTGCTACAACAATATGGGGCAGCGTTTTAGCAGCGAGCAGCAGCAGATTCAGGAAAAGCTGAGCCTGGGCGCAACGCCGAAGATGGCGTCTGCAAGGCTTATACGCGATAGCATTCGCGCCGCGCTGATCCCAACGGTAGATTCGGCGAAAACGGTGGGGCTGGTGAGCCTGCCGGGGATGATGTCGGGGCTGATTTTCGCCGGGATTGATCCGGTAAAAGCGATTAAGTATCAGATTATGGTGACGTTTATGCTGCTATCGACCGCCAGCCTGTCAACGATCATCGCCGGGTATCTGACCTATCGGAAGTTCTTCAATGCGCGCCATCAACTGGTGGTGACGCAGCTGAAAAAACGCGCGTGAGATTTTTTCCCGGATGCGGCGCTGAACGCGCCTGTCCGGGCCACGAGAACAGCCATCCTGTAGCCCGGCTACGCGCAGCGCGAGCCGGGTGATTATCATTAATAAAGCAGAGAATAGAGCTGGCGTCGGTACTTCGCGGCCAGCGCGTCGCCGGTGCCGAGTGCGGAAAGGATCTCTTGCAGCAGTTTGCGAACCTCGCCGTTTCCGGCGCCTAAATCTTTTTGCAGATGGCTGAACAGCAGCGCCAGGGCTTCTTCGTTACGCCCCACCTGATGCAGCTGTAATGCCAGCTGGGAGGCCAGCGCCGCATCTTCCGGGTTCTGCTCAACCTGCTGCTGCAGCTGCTGAATTTCCGGCGTGTCGGCGGCTTTTTTCAGCAGCTCGATCTGCGCCACCAGCCCCTGATAGCGGGTATCCTGATCCTGCAGCGGCACGGTTTTCAGTACCGTTTCCGCTTCATCGGAACGATGGAGGGCAATCAGCGTTTCCGCCAGCAGCAGGCCGATCTGGCTCTCCTGATTCGACATCTGCCAGGCGTCTTTCAGCAGCGGCAGCGCTTCGGCGTAGTTCTCTTCCTCCATCAGCGCCAGCGCCTGCTGCGCTTTGAGCTCCTCTTCACGTGGCAGGAACTTATCCAGCAGCGCGCGAACCGCTTCTTCCGGCTGCGGGCCTTCGAAGCCGTCGACCGGCTGACCGTTCTGGAACAGGTAAACCGTAGGGATAGCGCGCAGGCCAAACTGCGAAGCCAGCATTTGTTCGGCATCGCAGTCAACTTTAGCGAGGGTAAACAGGCCGTTGTACTGGGTGGCGAGGCTCTCCAGTACCGGCGTCAGCTGCTCGCAATGCTGGCTGCGCGCGGACCAGAAATAAAACAGCACCGGCGTTGTCGCGGATTGCTGCAGCGTCTGGTGTAGATTAGCTTCGGTAATATTGACGATATTCTGTGCGGACATGAGCAAGTCTCTTTAATCGATATTTGTATAGATATATGGGGACGGCGGCAGGTGCTTCAACTCAGCCCTGGATAATTTTGTCCATCGCGCGGGTCGGCAGCAGCCGCTTAAGCAAGGCGACCGCGTGCGTCACCAGGGTTACCGGATAGCGTAGTTTCGGTTTATCGCTGACAAAAGCGTGACGCACTTTTTCCACCACCGCTTCCGGTCCGAGCGTGAAGCGGGCGGCGATACCGGGATTTTCCACCGGCTTATCGGCCTGAGTCTGGTTGACATTGTTGGTGAAGCGGGTGCGGATGGGGCCCGGCTCAATCAGGCTGACCTTAATGCCGCTGTGGCGCAGCTCCATACGCAGCGCATCGGACCAGGCTTCCAGCGCATATTTGCTGGCGGCATAGGCGCCGCGGCCCGGGCTGGAGATAATCCCCATAACCGATGAGGTCATCACGATACGCCCTTCTCCGTGCGGCTCCATGGCCGGAAGCAGTAGCATCGTTAGCTGATGAGCGCCAAAAAAGTTGGCGGAAAACTGCTGCTCCATCTGCCGGCGGCTGACGGTCGGCAGCGGGCCGTAGACGCCGTAGCCCGCGTTGTTAAACAGGCCGTACAGACGGTTGTCGGTCAGGGCAATCACCTCGGCGGCGGCACGTTCAACGCTCTGCGGATCGTCAAGATCCAGCAACACACCGGTCAGCCCCAGCGCCTGCATCCGTGCGACATCTTCCGCTTTGCGGCAGGCGGCCAGCACGTTAAAGCCCTGGCGCTTTAAATCCAGGGCGCTTTCAAGACCAATTCCGCTGGAACATCCTGTAACTAAAACCGATTTTTGCATAACTTTACCTGCAAATGACTCGCTGTTATCAGGAGTCATGATTAACTAAGGGAGCCAGGCGCGTCGCCATCCAGTCGGCAATAAACGGCTGAGCGTCGCGATTCGGGTGAATTCCATCATCCTGCATCCACTGCGGTTTCAGATAAACCTCTTCCATAAAAAAGGGCAGCAGAGGAATATCAAACTCTTTGGCCAGTGCCGGATAAATAGCGCTAAAGGCTTCATTATAACGGCGGCCATAGTTGGCGGGCAGGCGAATTTGCATCAGTAGCGGCTGGGCGTCCGCCGCTTTGATATGCTCAATAATGGTACGCAGCGTCTGTTCCGTCTGCTGAGGCGGGAAACCGCGCAGCCCGTCATTACCGCCGAGCTCAACCAGCACCCAGCGCGGCTGATGCTGCTTAAGCAGGGCCGGCAGCCTTGCCAGCCCCTGCTGCGAGGTATCGCCGCTGATACTGGCGTTAACTACCGGCGTTTTTGTCTGCCACTTATCGTTTAGCAGCGCAGGCCAGGCGGTATTGCCTGCCATACGATAACCGGCGCTCAGACTGTCGCCGAGAACCAACAGCGTGTCGGCCGCCATGGCGCGGCAGGTAAACAGGACCAGAAACAGGAAAGGCAAATGCCAGCGGAAAACATACTTGAAGTTCATCATCTTAAGAAATCCGTCGGTCAGGGTGAGCATCAGCTTTCCATCCTTACCGGAGTTGAGCTGGTTGTCAAACAGGGGCAGACCATCGCCCTGATTGGCGAGTCGGGGTCCGGTAAATCGACGCTGCTGGCGATCCTCGCCGGGCTGGACGATGGCAGCAGCGGGGAGGTTTCGCTGCTCGGACAACCGCTGCACCAGATGGACGAAGAGGCGCGGGCGAAGCTGCGCGCTAAGCACGTCGGCTTTGTGTTTCAATCTTTTATGCTGATACCCACCCTCAATGCGCTGGAAAATGTCGAGCTTCCGGCGCTGCTGCGCGGCGAAAGCGATAGCCAGAGCCGCGGCAGCGCCCGGGCACTGCTGGAGCAACTGGGGCTGGGTAAGCGCCTGCATCATCTGCCGGTACAGCTTTCCGGCGGCGAGCAGCAGCGGGTCGCGCTGGCGCGCGCGTTCAACGGCCGCCCGGAGCTGCTGTTTGCCGATGAACCCACCGGCAATCTCGACCGTCACACCGGGGATAAAATCGCTGACCTGCTGTTTTCGCTGAACCGCGAGCACGGCACCACGCTGATCCTCGTCACCCACGATCCGCTGCTGGCGGCGCGCTGCGACCGACGGCTGCGGCTGGTTGATGGCCAGCTGCGGGAGGAAGCATGATTGCCCGCTGGTTCTGGCGCGAATGGCGCTCGCCGTCGCTGCTGATCGTCTGGCTGGCGCTGAGCCTGGCGGTGGCCTGCGTGCTGGCGCTGGGCTCGATAAGCGACCGCATGGAGAAAGGACTTAGCCAGCAAAGCCGGGAATTTATGGCCGGCGACCGCACGCTGCGCAGTTCGCGCGACGTCCCTGGCGCATGGATTGATGAAGCGCGCCGCCTTGGTTTAACCGTCGGCGAGCAGCTGAGCTTTGCCACCATGACGTTTTCCGGCGATACGCCGCAGCTGGCGGATGTCAAAGCGGTTGACGACACCTATCCGCTATATGGCCAGCTGCAAACTCAGCCGCCCGGACTGAAGCCGCACGCCGGCACCGTGCTGCTGGCGCCGCGATTAATGGCGCTGCTGAATCTGAAAACCGGCGACACCATCGACGTGGGCGACGCCACGCTGCGCATTGCCGGCGAGGTAATACAGGAGCCGGATGCCGGTTTTAATCCTTTCCAGATGGCGCCGCGGCTGATGATGAACACCGCCGATGTGGCGAAAACCGGCGCGGTGCAGCCCGGGAGCCGCGTCTCCTGGCGCTATAAGTATGCCGGAACCCCGCAGCAGCTGGCGGACTACGAAAAGTGGCTGCTGCCGAAGCTGGGGCCTGAGCACCGCTGGATTGGCATAGAGCAGGACGACAGCGCGCTGGGTAAATCGCTGCAACGTTCGCAGCAGTTTTTGCTGCTGTCGGCGCTGTTAACGCTGCTGTTAGCGGTCGCCGCGGTGGCGGTGGCGATGAGCCATTACTGCCGCAGTCGTTACGATCTGGTGGCGATCCTCAAAACCCTCGGCGCCGGACGGGAGCAGCTGCGCAAACTGATTGTCGGCCAGTGGTTGATGCTGCTGGCGCTGGCGGTGGTCGCCGGCGGGGCGATGGGCGTCGGGCTGGAGCATATTCTGCTGGCGATGCTTAAGCCGGTGCTCCCGGCGGCGCTGCCGGCGGCGAGCGGCTGGCCGTGGCTGTGGGCGATCGGCGCGATGGTGGTGATTTCCCTGCTGGTCGGGCTGCGTCCTTATAGACTGCTGCTGGCGACGCTGCCGCTGCGGGTGCTGCGCCAGGACGTCGTCGCCAACGTCTGGCCGCTGAAGCTCTACATCCCGATCGTGTGCGCGGTGGTGGTGACGCTGCTGGCGCTGCTGATGGGCGGCAGCCCCCTGCTGTGGGCGGTTCTGGCGGGTGCCGTAGTGCTGGCGCTGCTGTGCGGCCTGGCGGGATGGGGCGTCCTGTGGTTACTGAAGCGTTTGACGTTAAAAGCGCTGCCGCTGCGCCTGGCGGTGAACCGTCTGCTGCGCCAGCCGTGGTCGACCCTGAGCCAGCTGGCGGCCTTTTCGCTGTCGTTTATGCTGCTGGCTCTGCTGCTGGTGCTGCGCGGCGATCTGCTTGACCGCTGGCAGCAGCAGCTGCCTCCAGAAAGTCCTAACTATTTCCTGATTAACATCGCACCGGAGCAGGTGGTGCCGGTAAAAACCTTCCTCGCCGAGCATCAGACCCGCGCCACCGAGTTCTATCCCATCGTGCGCGCCCGCCTGACGCAAATTAACGGCCAGGCAACGGAGGGCAATAAAGATGAAGCCCTGAACCGGGAGCTTAACCTCACCTGGAGCCGCGAGCGTCCGGATCATAATCCGCTGGTTGCCGGTAGCTGGCCGCCAAAAGCGGGTGAGGTGTCGATTGAAGAGGGGCTGGCGCAGCGTCTGGGCGTCAAGCTCGGCGATAGCGTGACCTTTACCGGGGATACTCAGGACTTTAGCGCGAAGGTGTCCAGCGTGCGTAAAGTCGACTGGGAAAGTCTGCGGCCGAACTTCTTCTTTATCTTCCCGCAGGGGGCGCTCGACGGCCAGCCGCAAAGCTGGCTGACCAGCTTCCGCTGGGATAATGGCAACGGGATGCTCACGCAGCTCAACCGCGAATTCCCCACCGTCAGCCTGCTGGATATCGGCGCGATTTTGCAGCAGATTGGCCAGGTGCTGACCCAGGTGAGCCGCGCGCTTGAGGTGATGGTGATTCTGGTCACCGCCTGCGGCGTTTTACTGCTGCTGGCGCAGGTGCAGGTCGGGATGCGTCAGCGTTACCAGGAGCTGGTGGTCTGGCGCACGCTGGGTGCCGGTAAGTCTCTGCTGCGCACCACGCTGTGGGCGGAGTTCGCGCTGCTGGGCGTGGTATCCGGCGTCGTGGCGGCGATTGGTGCAGAGGTTGCGCTGGCGCTGCTGCAAAGCAAAATCTTTGACTTCCCGTGGTCTCCGGACTGGCGCCTGTGGGTGATGCTGCCGCTGTGCGGGGCGATACTGCTGTCGCTGTGCGGCGGCTGGCTGGGGCTGCGTCTGCTGAAAGGTAAAGCGCTGTTCCGCCAGTTTAGCCAGGGATAGAGTGAGTTATATAGCCCGGGTAAGGCGTCAGCCGCAACCCGGGGTTTTCACCCGGCTCGCGCTGCGCTTAGCCGGGCTACCGTTTCTCAGCCGTCTGCGGGAAAGTCGCCCGGGTAAGGCGATAGCCGCAACCCGGGAGGGCTTCGGGCCACGGATGCGAGTTGCTATTACAAATGGCCGTGGTTCAGCGCGGTGAGCGGCTCATTAACGTCGAAAACTTTACAGATAACCTCGTTTACGCCAAGCGATTTGAGGCGCGCGGTGTGCTTGTTGAGGTAAGCGAGCGCAGTTTCTTCATTCTCAAAAAGGTAGATCCCGCCCGCTTCCTGATTTTTTTCGTTTTCTGTCCAGACCTTCCAGATAAACCCTGGTTCCTGATTGATGGACTCGGCCAGCTCCACGAGCTGACGGGACATCTCGCTGCCGAAGGGACCGTTAAAAGCAAAGTGCAGCTGCAGTAGTTTTTTCGACATATTTCCTCCATGGATGATGTTTGCGCGGTAATAGACCATTTTAATGACATGGCGATGAAAAGATAACCACAGATTCTTTAAGGGCACAAAATGATAAGTTGCTGATTTTTAACCGCACAAAACATTAAAAACTCAGCAACACGCCATACTCAATCGCAGTTAATATTCAGCTGGAAAATATAAGGTTGCTTATTAATCAAGGAAAAAGTATGGCACATAAAATAAAAGCGCTGGCGATAACGATCGGCGCAGCCCTGGCGTTAACCTCTTTTGCATCCCAGGCGGAAATTACGCTTTTAAAACAAGATCCGCAGGCGGGCGATCCGTTAAGCCGGCTTAATTTTACCGTCGGCGGGAGTATCCGTCCCCAGTTCAACATGATGTCCGGCGATGGCGACAAAGGCTCATATAAACGTAACGGTTTCGATGGCGGAACCCGTTTCCGCTTCGCGGCCGACTACTATCTGTTTGATGATATTAGCTGGATCAGCTATTACGAGCTGGGCGTCAATATTCCGGCACTTTTCGACTGGGATAACCACTATGCCGAAGGCGCGAATAACACCAGCCGCCGTATGCTCTATACCGGCCTGAAAAGCGATATCTGGGGGACGTTAACCTACGGTCAGCAGAACAGCGTTTATTACGACGTGGTCGGGGTAAAAACCGATATCTGGGATTATGACATGATTGGCCAGGCGCCGGGTAACGGCATTAACGGCGACTACGATGGCTCCTATCGCTCACGTAATATGCTGAAATATAAGAAAACCGTTGGCGATGTCGATCTCTATGCCTCTTATCTGTTTGAGGACAGCGAATATCTGCCGGGTAACGGTCTGCGCTATAAACGTAAAGGCGGCGGTTCCATCGGCGCGGATTACCACATTATGAAAGATCTGACCTGGGGCGCCGCGTGGAACTATACCCGCGCCGATATGCGTAACCCGTCCAGTTCTGACAGCAAATCATACGATCAGAATATCGTCGGTACCGCGCTAAGCTGGACGCCGGATAACTGGACCTTCTCCTTGGGCGGCGGTTGGTATCAGAACTTCCTGACCACCAAAAAAACCGATGTCCATAACTACTTCGCGGGCGATGCCTGGGGGATTGAGTACTTTGCCGGTTATAAATTCCCGATTGGTCAGTATGCGGTGAAATCTATTCAGCCATACTTTATGGGCGACCGCCTGCAGTACGTGAACGGCCGCAACTATCAGCGTATCGATAACGGCGTCGGCGTGAGTTTCCAGCTGGATTATGGTTTCCGCGTTGACTATGAACACGTCTTCACGTCGAGCACCGACAACCTGGGCGATATGAACCTGGTGCGTCTGCGCTACGACTTCTAAGCGGTAACCATTCCCCGGTGACGCTGCGCTTACCGGGGCTACAGGTTCACCGCCGTCTGCGGACCCGTAGCCCGGCTAAGGCGTTTACGCCGCAAGCCGGGACAAGAGAGGATGTGATTACTCCGCCAGCCAGGCGGCAACTTCCTGCCAGCTGCCGCGGAAAATAATTTTCTCCGCTTTTTTGCCGAGCTGGTAGCGGTACATCGGATCGTAATACTCATTCAGCAGGGGAACCAGCCAGCTGAAATGCGCTTCGGTGTCGGTGGTTTGCTGCTGTTCAAGCAGCGCTTCATCAAGCCTGGCGGTGAGCTGGGCAAAACGCTGTAGCCCGAGGCGGCGGCGGATTGCGAACAGGCCATGATGCAGATATTCGCTATACGCCTGCCAGCCTTGTTCTTCGCCGTAGGCCGCCAGGAAATCGCGATGCATGCGCGCAAAATACTCTTCCCGCAGTCGTTCAAGACGGATAGCAAACGGATCTTCCACCACCGCCAGCGGCGACTGCGCCATGCGAAGACGCATACACTCCGGCAGGTGATTGGCGCCGATCATATGCCCCTCATCCTCCAGCACCCAGCGCGTCTGCTGCCCGGACTTTTTAAGCATCGCCACGGCCAGATGATTTTCAAAGGTAGCCTGCTGATACTGCTCCTGGAGGGTGCGACCGAATGAAGAGCCGCGGTGATGGGCAAGCCCTTCGAGATCGATACCGTCAGGTTGAGCGCAGACCAGCTGAGTTTTGCCATTGCCGGTACAGCCGCCGATCAGCACGATAGGGCGCTGTACCAGCTCTTCGGTAAGCTGTATGGCGGCCTGGCGCAGCGCTTTATAGCCCCCGACGATCAGAGGGTAATCCACGCCAGCTTCTTTCAGCCACTGCTGGACGATATGCGAACGCTGGCCGCCGCGAGCGCAGCACAGGTAGCCTTCTGGATAACGCGCGCAGGCCTCTTTCCAGGCGGCGAGGCGGCCGGCGCGAATCTTACCATTCACCAGCTGATGGCCAAGTGCGAGAGCGGCTTCCGGCCCTTGACGCTTATAGCAGGTACCGACGGCAGCGCGCTCGTCATCGTTCATCAGCGGCAGGTTGATCGCTGCGGGCATGGCGCTTTGCCTGAATTCAACCGGGGCACGTACGTCAATCAGCGGCGTATCGCTGGCAAGAATCTGCCGAATATTTTGTGGGACTAATTCCATCATTTAAACCGTTAAGCCATTCAGACGCGTCGCTCGACGCGATAATCCTCCTATT
The DNA here is from genome assembly GCF_001808475.1 of Klebsiella sp. HMSC09D12. Lineage (NCBI taxonomy): Bacteria > Pseudomonadati > Pseudomonadota > Gammaproteobacteria > Enterobacterales > Enterobacteriaceae > Klebsiella > Klebsiella sp. HMSC09D12. The sequence continues at coordinate 46,497 of NZ_KV793500.1, forward strand.
GTACGCGGTGAGCGGCAGGCTGGATTGATTTTTCACGGTGTATCGCTGAATAGCGTCAGGAATCCCTGGATTTCCGGGGCGGAGTGACCGAATAGCGAGGTGATATCCTGCACCGCTTTACCATGATGATCTTTACGCCAGGCGAGGCTCAGAGGAGAGGGGGGACGCATGGTCGGTATCTGCCGGGAAACCAGCTCGCCGCGCGCGATAAGCGGCTGGCACAGCGGCTCGGGTAAAAAGCCGATGCCGACGCCGGCGATATGGGCGGCGACTTTGGTTTCGATATCGGGAACCACGATCTCTTTTTGTCCCGGCAGGCGCCAGGCAACACGTTTGGTCAATCTCCGCGCGCTGTCTTCAATGTTGACCGCAGGATAGCGGCGTAGCTGGGCCTCCGACAGGGGGTCGGTTTGCTGGCTTAGCGGATGATTCGGCGACATCACGAACAGCCAGGTGACTTCACCCAGCGGGGCGACGGCAATATTCTCCGCTAACGGTTCGGTGCCGGTGACGCCGATGGCCAGCGAAAAGTCATCGTGCAGGAGCGTATCCCAGACGCCCATGTAAATTTGTCGTGAAAAATGAAATTGCGTAAAAGGGTAACGCTGGGTGAGCCAGGCCAGCAGCCGCGCAATGGCCTGAGGGTCATACATCAGGTTATTCACCACAATATTCACCTGGCGCTCCACGCCGTCGTTAATCTGCTGCAGCTCGCCGGGCATACTGTCAATCCAGCCCAGCCACTCTCTGGCCTGCGCCAGGAGATGCATTCCGGCAGGAGTCAGCAGGACGCTGCGCGTAGTGCGCGAAAAGAGCGCGACGCCGGTGTTGTCTTCCAGCAGTTTGATGCGATAGCTAATCGTGGCGGTCGTTTTATAGAGTTTTTCCGCTGCTCTGGAGAAGCTGCCGGTCTCCGCGACGCTGACAAAGGTACGTAGTGTTTCGGGGTCTAGCATCGCCTTATTCCTCGTAATTTAATAATTCGCCCATGATTTTTAAGTATTTTTTCATAATAACCCTCTCAATTATGTGGCTTAAATCAGGTTTTGGAAAATTATTCCAACTTATAGTTGATACCACTTTGAGATGGCCATGAATTGACCGGTACATCGATCACCCTCAAGGTATGAGGAGGGCGACGGTTTTTAATGACTAAGGAATATTGCAATGAAGCTAGAGGTATTGCCGCTGACGCGCGAAGCATTCCGTCCCTATGGGGACGTTATCGAAACGGAAGGGCAGGATTTTTTTCATATTAATGATGGCAAAGTGCAGCGTTTTCACGATCTGGCCATGGTGGAGACCCTGCAGCAGGATCGCACGCTAATCAGCATTAATCGGGCCCAGCCGGCGGTATTGCCGATTGTCGTCACCGAGCTGGAACGTCATCCGCTGGGCACCCAGGCGTTCGTGCCGATGAACGGCGAAGCCTTTGTGGTGGTGGTTGCGTCAGGAGGCGATGAGCCGGACATGACCACGCTGCGCGCGTTTATCTCCAATGGCCGCCAGGGGGTAAATTATCATCGCAATGTCTGGCATCACCCGCTGTTTGCCTGGCAGAGCGAAACCGATTTTTTAACCGTCGATCGCGGTGGAAAAGATAACTGCGATGTCGTGGAGATCCCGACCGTGGAGCTGAGCTTTGCGTGAGGTTGCACGTGACGCTGTCGATTATCTTGCATAACATGTGGGCGCTTACACACTATTTATGCTCAGGTTTTGAGCCGGAGATAATCGAGGTATGACAGAAGTGAGAAGGCGGGGAAGGCCGGGCCAGCAGGAGCCTTCCGCGCAAAAAGGCGCACAGGCGCTGGAGAGAGGGATCGCGATACTGCAATACCTTGAAAAGAGCGGCGGCAGCTCGTCGGTCAGCGATATTTCCCTGAATCTGGACTTACCGTTATCGACCACTTTTCGCCTGCTTAAAGTGCTGGAGGGCGCGGATTTTGTCTATCAGGACGCGCAGCTAGGCTGGTGGCACATCGGGCTTGGCGCATTCAATGTCGGCTCGGCGTACATCCATAACCGGGATGTTTTATCCGTCGGCGGACCTTTTATGCGGCGGCTGATGCTGATGTCAGGGGAAACGGTAAACGTGGCGATTCGTAACGGCAACGAAGCGGTGTTGATTGGCCAGCAGGAGTGCAAATCGATGGTAAGGATGTGCGCGCCGCTCGGCAGCCGGCTGCCGCTGCATGCTTCTGGGGCCGGAAAGGCGCTGCTGTACCCGCTGTCCCCGGATGAGTTGGTGGATGTGATTGTGAAGACCGGGCTGCAGCGCTTTACGCCATCGACGATCGTCGATTTACCGGTCCTGCAGCGAAACCTGGATGAGGCGCGCGACCGCGGCTACAGCATTGACCAGGAGGAGCACGTGACAGGATTAAACTGTATTGCTTCAGCGGTTTACGATGATGTCGGATCCGTAGTGGCGGCAATTTCGATTTCCGGGCCAGCGTCCCGCTTAACCCCGGACCGTTTTGTCAGCCAGGGAGAGCTGGTGAGGGAGACGGCAAGGAATATCAGCACCGCGCTGGGACTGAAGCCCCAGGCAGAGTGATCGCCGAACCGACCCGCTCGGAGGAGCGGGAATTTTTAGGCTTTGTTCAAGTTTGGAAAAATTTTCCAATATAGTGAGGTAGTAAAAAATGGCAAAAATGAGAGCCGTCGACGCGGCAATGTATGTACTCGAAAAAGAAGGGATTACCACCGCATTCGGCGTGCCTGGCGCAGCGATTAACCCCTTTTATTCCGCCATGCGTAAGCACGGCGGGATCCGCCATATTCTGGCTCGCCACGTGGAAGGCGCGTCCCATATGGCCGAAGGCTATACGCGTGCCGCAGCCGGTAATATCGGCGTATGCCTGGGGACATCGGGCCCGGCGGGAACGGATATGATCACCGCGCTCTATTCTGCCTCCGCGGACTCGATACCGATTTTGTGCATCACCGGCCAGGCGCCGCGCGCGCGTCTGCATAAAGAAGATTTCCAGGCGGTCGATATTGAATCCATTGCTAAGCCCGTGACCAAGATGGCGGTTACCGTGCGCGAAGCGGCGCTGGTACCGGGCGTGCTGCAGCAGGCTTTCCATCTGATGCGTTCCGGCAGACCGGGACCGGTATTGATCGACCTGCCTTATGATGTTCAGGTGGCGGAAATCGAATTTGACCCCGAGCTGTACGCGCCGCTCCCGGCTTATAAACCCGTGGCGACTCGTCCGCAGATCGAACGCGCGCTGGCGATGCTGCTGATGGCGGAGCGTCCGGTGATTGTCGCCGGCGGCGGGGTGATTAATGCCGATGCCGCAGCGCTGCTGCAGCAATTAGCTGAGATTACGCAAGTTCCGGTCATCCCAACGCTGATGGGCTGGGGCTGTATCCCGGATGACCACGAATTGATGGCCGGGATGGTCGGCCTACAAACCGCGCATCGCTACGGTAACGCCACGCTGCTGGCCTCCGACCTGGTATTCGGCATCGGTAACCGCTTTGCTAACCGTCATACCGGTTCCGTTGAGAAGTACACCGCAGGTCGCAAAATCATCCACATCGATATCGAACCGACGCAGATTGGCCGCGTGCTGTGCCCGGATTTAGGCATTGTGTCCGATGCGAAAGCGGCGCTGGCTCAACTGGTAGATATCGCGCAGCAGATGCAAAAAGAGGGCCGCCTGCCGCGTCGCGAGCGCTGGGTTGCCGAGTGTCAGGAGCGCAAGCGTACGCTGCTGCGTAAAACCCACTTCGATAACGTGCCGGTCAAACCGCAGCGCGTTTATGAAGAGATGAATAAAGCCTTTGGTCGCGACGTGTGCTACGTCACCACCATCGGGCTGTCGCAAATCGCCGCCGCGCAGATGCTGCACGTATTTAAAGATCGCCACTGGATCAACTGCGGCCAGGCCGGGCCGCTGGGCTGGACGCTTCCTGCCGCGCTGGGCGTTTGCACCGCCGATCCGGAGCGTAACGTGGTGGCCATCTCCGGCGACTTTGACTTCCAGTTCCTGATTGAAGAGCTGGCGGTGGGCGCGCAGTTCAATATTCCTTACATCCACGTGCTGGTAAACAACGCCTATCTGGGCCTGATTCGTCAGTCGCAGCGCGCGTTCGATATGGATTACTGCGTCCAGCTGGCGTTCGAAAACATCAACTCCAGCGAAGTGAACGGTTACGGCGTCGATCACGTCAAGGTTGCCGAGGGTCTCGGCTGTAAAGCGATTCGCGTCTTCAAGCCGGAGGATATCGCGCCCGCCCTGGCGCAGGCGAAAGTCTGGATGAAAGAGTATCGCGTACCGGTTGTTGTGGAAGTGATCCTTGAGCGGGTCACCAATATCTCCATGGGTAGCGAGCTGGATAACGTGATGGAGTTTGAAGATGTTGCCGATAGCGCCATCGATGCGCCAACCGAAACCTGCTTTATGAAATATGAATAAATGAGGTGAACCTATGTTGCGCTTTTCAGCCAACCTTTCGATGTTATTTCTGGAATATGATTTTCTGGATCGTTTTGAGAAAGCGGCGGCCTGCGGTTTTCGCGCCGTTGAGTTTATGTTCCCGTATGATTATGCGCCCGAGGTATTAAAGCAAAAGCTGAGCGACAACCGGCTGGAGCATACCTTACATAACTTACCCGCCGGCGACTGGGCGGCGGGAGAGCGCGGCATAGCCTGTATTCCCGGTCGCGAAGCGGAGTTCCGCGAAGGCGTGGATGCCGCAATCCGCTATGCCAAAGCGCTGGGCAATCGCAAAATCAACTGCCTGGTGGGTAAAACCCCGCCTGGCTACCGCGAGGATCATATTCGTTCCACGCTGGTGGCGAATTTACGTTTTGCCGCTGCCGCGCTGGCGCAGGAAGGTATTCTGCTGCTGATCGAACCGATTAATTACTTCGATATGCCGGGCTTTTATCTGAATACCACTCATCAGGCGCTGGCGCTTATTGATGAGGTCGGCAGCGATAATCTGAAAATTCAGTACGATATTTATCATATGCAGCGGATGGAGGGGGAGTTAACCCATACGATGCAAACTTATGCTAACCGTATTGGTCATTTACAGATTGCTGATAATCCGAATCGCGGTGAGCCGGGGACCGGTGAAATTAATTACGATTATCTTTTTAAATTTATTGATAGATCAAGCTATGACGGCTGGGTGGGCTGCGAATATAAACCGCTGACCACCACCGAAGCGGGTTTGACATGGTTTAATCACTACCGCTAATTTTTAATTTATCTTTGGGCAGTATTTATTATTCCAGACGCAGGGGTTTTATTTCCTGACAACAGGAAGGGATAACTATTGCCCGGGTAAATCGAAACAGAAATTCTGAGAGGAAACTTATGAAACTGGGATTTATTGGTCTGGGTATTATGGGCACCCCGATGGCGCTCCGACTTGCCAGGGCAGGCCACGTTCTGCACGTTACTACCATCGGCCCGGTTGCTGACGACCTGCTCAAGCAAGGCGCGCAGCATCTGGCTACCGCCGAGCAGGTTGCGGCGCAGTCGGAGATTATTTTCATCATGGTTCCGGATACCCCACAGGTTGCCGACGTTCTGTTTGGCGAGCGCGGCTGCGCCAAAGCGGCGCTGAAGGGGAAAACCATTGTGGATATGAGCTCTATCTCGCCGATTGAAACCAAGCGGTTTGCGCAGCAGGTGCGCGACCTGGGCGCGGATTATCTGGATGCTCCGGTATCCGGCGGCGAAATCGGCGCGCGTGAAGGCACGCTCTCAATTATGGTCGGCGGCGATGAAAACGTCTTTGCCCGCGTGAAACCGCTGTTTGATATTCTGGGTAAAAACATCACCCTCGTAGGCGGTAATGGCGACGGTCAGACCTGCAAAGTCGCCAATCAGATTATCGTCGCGCTGAATATTGAAGCAGTGTCCGAGGCGCTGGTTTTCGCGTCTAAAGCCGGAGCCGATCCCGCTCGCGTGCGTCAGGCGCTGATGGGCGGCTTTGCCTCCTCGCGTATTCTGGAAGTGCATGGCGAAAGAATGTTGAACCGGACGTTTAATCCCGGCTTTAAAATTTCCCTGCACCAGAAGGATCTTAATCTGGCATTGCAGAGCGCGAAAGCACTGGCGCTTAATTTACCGAATACGGCAACCTGTCAGGAGTTATTTAACACTTGTGCCGCCAACGGTGGTAGTGAATTAGACCACTCGTCTTTAGTTCAGGCGCTGGAATTAATGGCAAATCATAAAATATCGTAATAAGAAAATGCTGCCGGTTCCGGCAGCGTTTTTTAAACCTCACGGGTGAATTTATGGATACTATCAATAAAACGGGTATCGACTATTGGAAGAAAATAGTCGTGGTCATGAGTCTGGGCTGGGTGGCAATATGGATTTATCGTACCGTATTAACACCTATTTATCCGGAAATTCAGGCGTCCTTAGGTAACGTCAGTAATGCTGAAATCGGCGCGATTGCCAGCTTCTATTTTCTGGCCTATTGCGGAATGCAGATCCCCTGCGGCATTCTGGTCGATAAGCTGGGACAAAAAATTATGCTGATGTGCGGTTTCTCGCTGTTTATTATTGGTACGTTGAGTATTGCTAATGCGGGAAACCTGACGCTGATTTATATCGGCTCGCTGCTGGCCGGCGCTGGTTGCGCGTCGTTTTTTAGCTCCGCCTATTCGCTCTCCTCGGCCAATGTGCCGCAGGAACGCCGGGCGCTGGCGAACGCCATCATCAACAGCGGCTCCGCCATCGGCATGGGGATTGGCCTGATTGGCTCAAGCATTCTGGTCAAAAGCATGCATATGGCGTGGCAAAATGTCTTGTTTATCGTCGCCGCGATCCTGGTGGTGATGCTCTGCGTGTTTACCCTGGTGATTCGCCGCAAGCTAAAAGAGCCCGCCGTAGCGGAGAATAAGCCTGGCGCAGCGACTGCCGCTCCGGTCGCTGAAGAGAAATCGGCGCCGCTGTTTTCGCCGCTGCTGTGCAGCGTCTACTTTCTCTATTTCTGCACCTGCTACGGCTACTACCTGATCGTCACCTGGCTGCCTTCTTATCTTCAGACCGAACGCGGCTTTGACGGCGGCGCCATTGGTTTTGCTTCCGCGCTGGTGGCGGTGGTCGGGGTGCCGGGCGCGCTGTTCTTCAGCCATCTCTCGGATAAGTTCCGCGACAGTAAAGTCAAAGTGATTCTCGGGCTGGAGATTGTCGCTGCGGCCATGCTGATGTTTACCGTTCTCTCGCCGAATACCACCATGCTGATGATTAGCCTGGTGCTGTACGGACTACTGGGCAAAATGGCCGTTGACCCGATTCTTATCTCGTTCGTTTCCGAACAGGCGTCAGCGAAAACATTAGGCCGCGCCTTTAGCTTGTTTAATTTCTTTGGCATGAGTTCGGCGGTGGTCGCACCGACGCTCACCGGTTTTATTTCCGACCTGACCGGTTCAAAAGAAATTAGTTTTGTGATGTCTGCCGGGTTGGTTATTACCGGAACGATACTGTTTGCGCTAATTACCTTGCGTAAGAACAAAATACAGTCAAAGACAATCCCAGTATAATAAAAAATAAATAATTAAAATTTGTTGTTCCACATAGCTAAACCTACAAACGTAATCCGATGCGTATTAAGAGGGAATTATGGAACAAACTCAAGACCTGTACAAAGCCAGGGGTTACAGCGACGATCTACTGCCCAAAGTAGCCTCGCAGCGTAACTGGAAAACATTTAACTATTTTACCTTATGGATGGGCTCCGTACACAACGTGCCTAATTATGTAATGGTTGGTGGTTTTTTTATTCTCGGGCTATCAACGTTTAGTATAATGATGGCGATAATATTGAGTGCTTTTATTATTGCCCTGGTTATGGTGTTTAATGGTGCTGCCGGAAGTAAATACGGCGTCCCCTTCGCAATGATATTAAGAGCTTCTTATGGTGTGCGTGGGGCATTATTACCCGGCCTGCTCAGAGGCGGCATTGCGGCAATTATGTGGTTTGGTTTGCAATGCTATGCCGGCTCGCTGGCATTCCTGATCTTATTAGGCAAACTGTGGCCCGAGTTTCTGACGCTCGGCGGTGATTTTAAGCTGCTGGGACTGTCGTTGCCGGGGATGATCGCCTTTCTGGTTTTCTGGCTGATTAATGTGGCGATTGGTTTCGGCGGCGGAAAAGTTCTCAATAAATTTACCGCAATCCTCAATCCCTGCATCTATATTGTCTTCGGCGGCATGGCTATCTGGGCTATCTCGCTGGTCGGGATCGGTCCGATCCTTGACTATCTGCCGACCGGGGTGGCGAAAGCGGAGCATACCGGCTTCCTGTTCCTGGTCGTTATCAATGCGGTCGTTGCCGTCTGGGCCGCGCCGGCGGTGAGCGCCTCGGACTTTACCCAGAACGCGCGTTCGTTTCGCGAGCAGGCCGTTGGGCAAACCCTTGGCTTAGTGGTGGCCTATATTCTGTTCGCGGTGGCCGGAGTGTGCATTATCGCCGGTGCCAGTATCCATTACGGTATGGATACCTGGAACGTACTGGATATTGTGCAGAAATGGGACAGCCTGTTTGCCTCGTTCTTTGCGGTGCTGGTGATATTAATGACCACGATCTCCACCAACGCCACCGGTAATATTATTCCTGCGGGCTATCAAATTGCGGCGATTGCTCCCACGAAACTGACCTATAAAAACGGCGTGCTGATTGCCAGTATTATTAGCCTGCTGATCTGCCCCTGGAAATTAATGGAAAATCAGGACAGTATTTATCTTTTTCTCGATATTATCGGCGGCATGCTGGGTCCGGTTATTGGCGTAATGATGGCGCACTATTTTATCGTCATGCGTGGGCAAATTAATCTTGATGAACTTTACACCGCACCTGGAGATTATAAATATTTCGATAATGGATTTAACGTTACCGCATTCCTGGTAACGATTGTGGCGGTTATTTTATCGCTCGGCGGAAAATTTATCCCGCTGCTCGAACCGTTCTCCCGCGTGTCGTGGTTTGTTGGTGTTATTGTCGCTTTTGCCGCCTACGCCTTGCTGAAAAAACGGGCCCAGCCGAATAACCTGGCGCGCCCCAATGCTGTGAATTGATTTTATTACAACCAGGAAAGTTTATTTCATGGATGAAGCTTCAAGAGCCAAAGCCATTGGTATTGCGGTGTACGTGGCTGCAAACAGAAGTATGGCGGCTTAATCGTCTGTACACATACAAGGAGTTTTATATGTCTTTTGATTTAATCATTAAAAACGGCACCGTCATTCTGGAAAACGAATCCCGGGTGGTCGATATCGCGGTTGCTGACGGCAAAATTGCCGCTATCGGTGAAAACCTGGGGGACGCGAAGCAGATCATGGATGCCACGGGGCTGATCGTTTCGCCGGGGATGGTCGATGCGCATACGCACATCTCTGAGCCGGGTCGTACCCACTGGGAAGGATACGAAACGGGTACCCGCGCGGCGGCAAAAGGGGGCATCACTACGATGATCGAAATGCCGCTGAACCAGCTGCCGGCCACCGTCGATCGAGAGACCATTGAGCTGAAATTCGACGCCGCGAAAGGCAAGTTGACCATCGATGCCGCGCAGCTTGGCGGCCTGGTCTCCTATAACCTTGACCGGCTGCACGAGCTGGATGAAGTGGGCGTGGTGGGGTTCAAATGCTTCGTCGCGACCTGCGGCGATCGCGGGATTGACAATGACTTCCGCGACGTTAACGACTGGCAGTTCTTCAAAGGCGTACAAAAGCTGGCCGAGATGAAGCAGACGGTACTGGTGCACTGCGAAAACGCGCTGATCTGCGATGAGCTGGGCGAAGAGGCGAAAAGAGAAGGGCGCGTGACCGCCCATGATTACGTCGCCTCCCGTCCGGTATTCACCGAAGTTGAGGCGATCCGCCGCGTTCTGTATCTGGCGAAGGTCGCCGGTTGCCGCCTGCACGTGTGCCACGTCAGCAGCCCGGAAGGGGTCGCCGAAGTGACGCGCGCCCGTCAGGAAGGTCAGGATGTCACCTGCGAATCCTGCCCGCACTACTTTGTACTGGATACCGAACAGTTTGAAAAGATTGGCACCCTGGCGAAATGCTCTCCGCCGATCCGCGACGCGGAAAATCAGAAAGGGCTGTGGGAAAAGCTATTCAACGGTGAGATCGACTGCCTGGTGTCCGACCACTCTCCGTGCCCGCCGGAAATGAAGGCGGGCAATATCATGCAGGCCTGGGGCGGGATTGCCGGTTTGCAAAACTGTATGGACGTCATGTTCGATGAAGCGGTCCAGAAGCGCGGTATGCCTTTGCCGCAGTTTGCTCGCCTGATGGCGACCAACGCCGCGGATATTTTCGGCCTGAAGCATAAGGGCCGCATCGCGCCGGGCAAAGACGCCGACCTGGTGTTTATTCAGCCGAACAGCAGCTACGTTCTGCAGGCGGAAGACCTTGAATATCGCCATAAAGTCAGCCCTTACGTAGGCCGTACGATTGGCGCGCGGATCGCCAGAACCCTCCTGCGCGGCGATGTGATCTATGACAGCGAGCAGGGCTTCCCGCACGCGCCGAAGGGGAAATTTATCCTTAAGCATCAGCAGTAACGGGGATCCGGTGAATTCCCGGCTTGCGGCGTAAACGCCTTCTCCGGGCTACGAGCCGATTTGTCGCCCGGATAAGGCGCAAGCCGCGACCCGGGGAATCACTTGCCCCATTCCATGCTCAGCGCCTGTTTAACGGCAGGCGCTTTTTCAGGATTCAATCATGGTGGTATTTCCGCTCAATAAACGAAACACCCTGGCGGGATTTCAATGGTTCTTCTTTATTTTCTGCAACACCGTCGTGGTACCGCCGACATTACAGTCTGCTTTTCAGCTGCCCGCCAGCGCGCTGATTACGCTGACTCAGTACGGTTTTATCACCACCGGGCTGGCCTGCCTGGCGCAGGCGCTGCTGGGCCATCGTCGGGCGATTATGGAAGGGCCTACGGGACTATGGTGGAGCACTATCCTGACCGTCACCGTCGGTGAAGCCGCGCGCGGCACTCCATTTGCCAGCATTGCGTCAAGCCTGGCGGTTGGCATCTCTCTGTCGGCGATATTCACCATCATCATCGGCGTGAGCGGCATCGGTCACCGCCTGGCGAAGCTCTTCAGCCCGACGGTCATGGTCTTTTTTATGCTGCTGCTCGGCGCGCAGCTCACCACGATCTTTTTTAAAGGCATGCTCGGGCTGCCTTTCAGTTCGACCCAGGCTAACGTGGGCGTTCAGCTGGCGCCGTTTAGCCTGGCGCTGGCGGTGATGCTGTTGGTGCTGGGGATGATCATTTTTCTTCCGGATGGCATTGCTCGCTATGCCCTGCTGTTTGGCACCCTCGTAGGCTGGGCTGGCTGGTACCTGCTGTTTCGCACTCCGCCCGCCACGATGGCATCCGGGCCGATTCACTGGCAGTGGTTTCCACTTGGCTACGGCGGGGAGCTACGCCCCGGCATTATTTTGACGGCGCTGCTGGCGGGGCTGGTGAATATTACGAATACCTACGGCGCAATTCGCGGTAGCGACGTTTTTTATCCCCAGCAGGGCGCCAGCAATACCCGCTACCGACGAAGCTTTATTATCTCCGGCCTGATGACCTTAATAACGGTTCCGCTCAGCGTGGTGCCGTTTTCGCCTTTTGTTTCATCGATAGGTTTATTAACCCAAACTGGAGAGACTTCTCGCCAGCCGTTTATTATCGGCTGCCTGTGCTGCCTGCTGGTGGGACTATTTACGCCGCTGACCCACTTTTTTACCACGCTGCCTTTGCCGATTAGCAGCGCGGTCATGCTGGTCTCCTATCTTCCGTTGTTATATTCCAGCTTATCTTTCAGTAAACAAATCACCTTCACCGCACGAAATATCTACCGGCTGGCGCTGCCGTTATTTATCGGCATCTTTTTAATGGGCCTGCCGCCGGTCTATCTCCAGACGCTGCCCCTGACAATTCGACCGCTATTAGGCAACGGCTTATTAATCGGCGTGCTGCTGGCGGTGGTGATGGAAAATCTCATTCCCTGGGATCGTATTAAGTAATGACATTAAAAAGGATGAACCATGAAAATAATTATTGCACCGGACTCTTTCAAAGAAAGCGTAAGCGCCAGCCGCTGCGCCCAGGCGATTAAGGCGGGCTTTACCTCTATTTTCCCGCAGGCAGAGTGCATCTGTCTGCCGATCGCCGACGGCGGCGAGGGGACGGTGGAGGCAATGGTTGAGGCCACCGAGGGTAAAATGGTGATGCTGCCGGTCATGGGGCCGATGGGCGATTTTGTCGGCGCTTTCTATGGCCTGAGCGGCGACGGACACACCGCGTTTATTGAGATGGCGGCGGCCAGCGGACTCATGCTGGTTCCCCCCGACGAACGCAACCCCCTGCAGGCCACCAGCTACGGCACCGGTGAGCTGATTCGCCATGCGCTGGACGCCGGCGTCCGTCACATAATTCTCGGTATTGGCGGCAGCGCCACGGTGGACGGCGGAATGGGGATGGCTCAGGCGCTGGGAGCACGCTTTGTTGATGAACGCGGCGAGAGCGTCGGCCTCGGCGGCGGAGCGTTAGAGCGGCTGGTCAACGTTGATTTACGCGATCTCGACCCGCGGCTTCGCGAGTGCCGGATTGACGTAGCCTGCGATGTGGATAATCCGCTGCTCGGCGAACGCGGCGCGGCGGCGGTCTTTGGCCCGCAAAAAGGGGCCTGCGCAGGCATGGTCGCCGTTCTGGAGCGCGGTTTAGAAAATTACGCTCAGGTGCTGCTGGCGGCAACCGGTCAGGATGTGACGGCGATGGTCGGCGGCGGCGCGGCCGGCGGGATGGGCGCGGCGGCTCGCGTATTCCTTAACGCCACGCTGAAATCGGGCATCGATATTGTGCTGGAGGCGGTTCATCTGGAGGAGGCGCTGCGCGATGCGGACCTGGTGATCACCGGCGAAGGGCGTATGGATTCGCAAACCGTCAGCGGCAAAGCGCCGGTTGGCGTGGCGCGGATCGCCAAAAAGCACGGCATTCCGGTTATCGGCATCGCCGGCGTGCTGGGTGACGGCGTCGAAGCGGTGCATCAGCATGGTATTGATGCGGTCTTTAGCATTCTTCCCGCGCTGGCGCCGCTGGCCGAGGTGCTGGATCGCGGCGAGCAGAATCTTTACGCCTGCGCGCGCAATATCGCCTGCGCCATCAAGCTTGGCCAGACGCTGCCTGCCTGAATAAAAAATGCCACGGTTCACACCGTGGCAAAATCCAACATAGCTAAACAAAAAAGTGAATTCTGGGCGTTTGATAACCAACCTGTTTTGAACACTGCGCCCGCTTTTTAGCGGCTGGCGCCTTACCCGGCCTACGAAATTGACGATAGCAAAAAGTTGTACTGAATCCGTAGGCCCGCGTCAGCGGGCAATAGTAACGTTTGCAGCTTGTCAGCCATCAGATCTCAACGTCGCGGTTGCAGTCTTTTGAATAGATGTAGCTGAACGTTTCCCGTCCGACGCCGTATCCCGCCTGCAGGGAGTAAGCGCCCATAAAGATATAATCGCCTTGCTTGACCGGAACCCAGCTGTTGTCGAGGTTATACACTCCCTGGCCGGAGAGAATATAGGCGCCATGCTCCTGGACGTGGGTTTCAATGTAGCCGTGGCTGGCCCCCGGTGCGAAAGAGAGAATATGCATATTCATATCGAAGCCCAGCTCTTTTGGCAGGAAATCGATCAGAATAACGTCTTCCATTCCTTCATAATGAATACGCTCCAGCTGGCTGACGTTGCCGGTGACCAGATAAGGCGCATGGCCCTCTGTCGGAATATAGCGGCGCTTATAGAGGAAGAGCTGGCTATCGGCTGAATGGTTATTACTGAAAGTCATCCGCTCACCCGGCGGGCAGTAAAGATAACCGCCTTCGGTCAGCGCGAAGGATTTACCCTGAGCCCCGGCGATGATTTCTCCCTTAATCACATACAGGAAGGTTTCGATGCCTTCGCCGCCAAAACCGCTTTGATGACCGCCGTTTTCATGCAGCGTGACCAGATAATCAACAAAGGTGGCGCCTAATTTCGGCGTTGACAAAATAGTCACATCGCAATGTTCAAAACCCGGAATAACGTTCTTGACCAGACCGTCTGGCGTCAGCAGCGCGTAATTGCCGTGGCGCACGATGGAACGGCTGGCCAGTAAATCATCGCGATAGCCAAGCACATTATTTAAATAACCCATGATCGTTTCCTTATTCAGTCCAGGCCAGTTGATGCAACATTAAGGCGAGCGTTTTTACGCCTTCCGCCAGATCCTCGATATGCGTGCTTTCCGCCGGGTTATGGCTGATGCCTTTGATGCTCGGCATAAAGATCATGCAGGTCGGGAAGCAGGGAGCGAATATCTGCGCGTCGTGTCCCGCGCCGCTGTGCATCACGCGGAAATTCACCTTCTCTTTTTCACAAAGCGCGGTGAGCTGGGCCACCAGCTTCTTATCCATGGGAACCGGAGCCTCATCCATCCACAGGTCGATCTCAATGCCGATATCCATCTCCTGGCAGATCCGCCGCATATCGGCCTCAATGACCTCAGTAAATGCCGTTAACTCCAGAGCATCGGTATGGCGGCAGTCCATAGTGAAGACGGTTTTGCCCGGTACCACGTTGACGGTATTCGGCTGCGGGTCGACTTTACCGAAGGTGAGCACCAGCGGGTCACCGTGGGCTTTTGCTTTGGCGATAGATTCGCAGCAGATACGGCTAAAGGCGTGGACGGTATCGCGACGGTAGCCCATTGGCGTCGTGCCGGCATGGTTAGACTCGCCGGTGAGGGTGATGGTGTAGCGACGCTGTCCGACTATGGCGTTGACCACGCCGATAGACTGCTTGTTGGTTTCCAGCACGCGACCCTGCTCAATATGCAGCTCTACGAAGGCTTTAATATCCCGGCGCGGTGCCAGCGGAGCGGCGGGTAGGCTGAAACCGCACTGCTTCATGGCATCGATAAACGCCACGCCTTTAGCGTCTTTAATTTCGCGTACGTCCGCTGGATTAGCGATGCCGACGATATTTTTGCTGCCCCAGAAGACGTAAGGGAAGCGGCTACCTTCTTCTTCCGCTAACGCCAGCACTTCCACGGTGCGCAGCGGCGCCCCGTAGGTCTCTTTTAGCCAGCGAACCGCCAGCCAGGCCGCCAGTGCGCCGAACTGGCCGTCAAGATTGCCGCCGTTAACGACGCTATCAATATGCGAACCGCTGAGGATAACCTCATCGGGAAAGCGCGTGCCGGGCAGGCGACCATAGAGATTGCCCACTTCATCAAAGCGCGTTTCCAGTCCGCTTTCGCTCATTCTTTGTTTGAATGCCTGCTGCGCCTGCAGCCATTCTGGCGAATAGAGCAGGCGGGTTATGCCCCCGGTCGGGTCGGCGCCGAAAGAGGAAAGCCAGGGCAATGTCTCTTCTATTGCCTGTCGAAAATAATGAGCCATACGCAACTCCTGTATTTTAATTTATTGAGCAAACGGGGAATTGGTTTCATAAGAGCGGTTATATAAAGCGTCCGAAACCAGATAGTCATAAATCTCATCAACGATCTCGATACCGTTGACGGCGCTGTTTTTCTCATTGATATCCAGGTTCTGCCCGGGGTAATACACCTGGTTAAATCCGGGCGCTGGCGTAATGGCGTTTAATTCACGCATGGTGTCGCTGATATGCTGGCGGAATAGCGCGCTGGAGGAGAAAAATGCCGGGTTGATGACGATATGCAGCTGGCCCAGCTCGCGTCCCTGGCTCAGATTGTCGTACATAGAGCTGACCTGGCGGCCGAAGGGGAGGTTGAGCAAAATGCCGGAGAGGATGTCGATCATCATCATCAGGCCGTAGCCTTTCGGGCCGGCTGCCGGAAGCAGGGCGTGAACGGCAAAAGGATCGCGGGTCGGCGCGCCGTTTTTATCCACCGCCCAGCTATCGGGAATGGTTTCATGGCGCGAGCGGGCGTCGAGAATTTTCCCCCATGCCTGCACCGTGGTGGCCATGTCGAAGGTGATGATATCATCGCCCTCGCCGGGCGCGGCAAAGGCCAGCGGGTTGGTTCCGTAATAGATTTCCGCCCCGCCAAAAGGCACGACCATCGGGTCTGACTGGCACAGCGAAATCCCGATTAGCCCGGCGCGGGCGGCCTGCCGGGTGAAGTAAGAGATCGCTCCGCTGTGGCCCATACGCCGGATGCCGACCACGGCCACGCCGTTTTCCCTGGCCAATTCTATCGCGTGCTCCATGCCCATTTTGGCGGCCACCTGACCGGCGGCATTATCGGCATGCAAAATACCGCTGCAGGGGCCGTTCTTTTCAAAGGTGAAGGTGGGATGACGATTGGTTCCGCCTTTTGAAATACGTTCCGCATAATATTCAACGCGAACCGCGCCGTGCGAATGAATACCCCTGGCATCGGCATAAACCAGTACATCGGCAATGATATCCGCGTGATTGCGAGTAAGCCCTGCTGTATTCAGCTTATTGGCAATAAGCTGATGAAGTGTTTCCCGACTGACTTTCATCTGTCTTCCTTTTAACGACGGTGTAGAGCCTGACTGCCAAATAAAATACGGGGAAAATAAACTTAAATTGTGATCTGTATTGGTAAAAATAGTTAGTTAGATTTTATTTAATAATCACCGTGGGTTTGTCAGAGGGGACCCGGTTAATCTATTCATTAAAAAACTCGGGCTAATGCCTTCGGCTTTATTTGAAAGCGTCTTGTAATAATTCTCATGTGATTCCGGTCACGCCGTCGATAATTTTATCCCGTTAGCCTGATGGCAGATTAACCATGCTCATTCAATTGCAATGGGTGCAATTATTGGGGAGTTATTATGATCCATGCCTTTATTAAAAAGGGCTGTTTCCAGGATTCGGTCAGCTTAATGATTATTTCACGCAAGCTGAGCGAGTCGGAAAATGTCGATGATGTTTCAGTCATGATGGGCACACCGGCAAATAAATCGCTGTTGGAAACGACCGGGTTCTGGCACGACGATTTTGCCAGCGCGACGCCAAATGACATTTGCGTGGCGATCCGCACCGATTGCGCGGATGCGTCGGTTACGCAAATGATCGCTGCCCGTCTTGATGAGGCCCTTACCGCCCTGGCGCAGGGGAGCGGGCAAAGTCAGAGCCTGAGCGTGGTTCGCCGCTGGCAAAGCGCAACGCAGAAGCTACCGCAGGCCAATATGACCTTAATTTCCGTTGCCGGGGAGTACGCCGCGGAGCTTGCCCATCAGGCGCTCAGCAGCGAGAAAAACGTCATGATCTTCTCCGACAACGTCACGCTGGAAGATGAAATCGCGCTCAAAACCCGCGCCCGTGACAAAGGGCTGCTGGTCATGGGGCCGGACTGCGGCACCGCCATGATTGCCGGCACGCCGCTGGCTTTCGCCAACGTTACGCCGGAAGGCAACATCGGCGTTATTGGCGCGTCCGGCACCGGTATTCAGGAGCTGGTCTCGCAGATTGTCCTCGGCGGCGAAGGGATCAGCCATGCGATCGGTCTCGGCGGCCGCGATCTGAGCGCCGAAGTGGGCGGCATCAGCGCGCAAACGGCGCTGGAAATGCTGACCCAGGATGCGCAGAGCCAGGTGCTGGCCTTTGTTTCTAAACCTCCCGCCGAAGCGGTGCGTCTGAAGATCATCGCCGCCATGAAGCGCAGCGCGAAACCGGTGGTGGCGCTATTTCTCGGCTATACGCCGCCGATCGCCCGCGATGAAAACGTCTGGTTCGCCCGCACGCTTGACGAGGCCGGGCGTCTGGCCTGCCTGCTGGCGCGAGTGGGGCGGCGTCAGGCAAGCCTTCCCGCGGTGGCGGGCAAGCAGATTCGCGGCTTATACACCGGCGGTACGCTGGCTGCTGAATCCGCAGGATTGCTGGCAGAACGGCTGAACATTACCCCTGATGCGCATCACCCGCAGGGCATGATGCTCGACGCGCAGGGGCACCGGGTCGTCGATCTTGGTGACGATTTTTACACTGTCGGCCGTCCGCATCCGATGATCGACCCCTCCCTGCGCAACCAGCTGATTGCCGAACTTGGCGCGGAAACTCAGGTTGGCGTACTACTGCTGGACGTGGTGATTGGCTACGGCGCCACCGCCGATCCGGCCGGCTCGCTGGTCGAAGCATGCCAGCGGGCGTGGGCGACCAGAGCCGACGATAGTCCGCTGCACGTTATCGCGACGGTGACCGGAACCGAAAGCGATCCGCAGTGCCGCTCCCGTCAGATTTCAGTCCTTGAAGATGCGGGGATCGCCGTGGTCGATAGCCTGCCTGAAGCCACCTTGCTTGCCGCCGCGCTGATTAGCCCGCCGCGGAAAGCCGCTCCTGCCCCGCGCGCCGGCCTGCTGGACGGCGTGTCGGTGATTAATGCTGGCCTGCGCAGCTTTGCGCTCGATTTACAGACCGCCGGAACGCCGGTTGTTCACTATCAGTGGGCGCCGATTGCCGGTGGGAATAAGAAACTGGCTCGTTTATTAGAACGTTTGCAATAAGAGGTCTCTATGTTTACATCAGTGGCGCAGGCCAATGACGCAGTAATAGAACGAATTCGTAATGCACGTCCGCACTGGCTGGATGTGAAGCCGGCGGGTTCTTTAATCGGGGCGCTGAATCAAAACAAAACGCTGCTCCACGCCGGGCCGCCGATGCGCTGGCAGGAGATGACCGGTCCGATGAAAGGGGCCTGCATTGGTGCCTGCCTGTTCGAAGGCTGGGCGCAGGATGAGAAAACGGCCCACGCGATGCTGGAAAACGGCGAGATTACCTTTATTCCCTGCCACCACGTTAATGCCGTAGGGCCGATGGGCGGTATTACTTCGCCGAATATGCCGATGCTGGTCGTGGAGAACATCGCCGAAGGTAACCGCGCGTATTGCAACCTGAACGAAGGCATTGGGAAGGTGATGCGTTTCGGCGCCTACGGCGAAGATGTGCAGCAGCGCCTGCGCTGGATGCGCGATGTGCTGATGCCCGTTCTCAGTGCGGCGCTGAAACAGATGACGCGCGGCATTGATCTCACCGCGATGATGGCGCAGGGCATCACCATGGGCGATGAGTTCCACCAGCGCAATATCGCCACCTCCGCGCTGCTGATGCGCACGCTGGCACCGCATCTGGCGCGACTCGACCACGACAAACAACAGATCGCCGAAGTGATGGATTTTCTCGCCATCACCGATCAGTTCTTCCTCAACCTGGCGATGGCCTACTGCAAATCAGCGATGGATGCCGGGGCGCAGATCCGCGCCGGCAGTATTGTCACCGCGATGACCCGCAACGGCGATATGTTCGGTATTCGCGTTAGCGGACTGGGCGACCGCTGGTTTACCGCACCGGTGAATACGCCGCAGGGGCTGTTCTTTACCGGTTTCTCTCAGGAACAGGCCAACCCGGATATGGGCGACAGCGCCATTACCGAAACCTTCGGCATCGGCGGCGCGGCGATGATTGCGGCGCCGGGGGTGACCCGCTTTGTCGGCGCTGGCGGAATGGAGGCGGCAAAATCCGTTTCGGAGGAGATGGCGGAAATCTTCCTTGAGCGCAATATGCAGCTGCAGATTCCTGGCTGGGATTTCCAGGGCGCCTGTCTTGGACTGGATATTCGCCGGGTGGTTGAAACCGGCATTACGCCGCTCATTAACACCGGGATCGCCCATAAAGAAGCGGGGATCGGCCAGATTGGCGCCGGAACCGTCAGAGCGCCGCTGGCCTGTTTCGAGCAGGCGCTGGAAGCGCTGGCGGACGAACTGGGCGTGAGCTGAGGTAGCGCGATGGAGAGGATTCGTCCGCTGATAGGCAGCGTCGATGCGCCGGATCATCGCCAACCGTGGCGAACCGGCGGCCTCTGGCGGCGCACCATTAACATCTATGTTGTAGGCGGCGCGCTGCTGACGCTGCATCATCGGGGGCAGGGCGTGAGCCCCGGCGGATGGGTTGTTCGTCATCGCGATTTTATCCGGCTGCACGCGGCGCTGCGGACGGGGGCGTCGCCGATAGCGCGGAATGACGGTATTCAGGTCGGCGATCTTTTGCTGATGCCGCCGCGCAGGCGCTGCTCCCTGCGGCTCCGCTGTCAATCCGTAAGCGCTTATCTCTCGCCAGCGCTGATGAGTCGACCGGAGGAGACCGGGCTGTTCGGGCCGCTGTCGCAGGCTATCGAACTGCGGCAGCATCCCGAGCTGCGCCAGCTTCGCCACTGTTTTGCCTCCGCGCTGGCCGGCAACGCCGTCGACTGGCGGCTGTGGCTGGGCAAGGGGCCGGGCCTGACGCCCAGCCTGGACGACATGCTGATCGGCATGATGCTGGCGGCGTGGCGCTCGGGGCGCATGTCACCCTGCGGCGGAAAGGCATTTTTTCGCGCCTCCGGCGATCTGCGCGCGGCCACCACTCAGGTGAGCGTCAACTATTTACGCTACGCCAGCGAGGGGCGCTTCGCTTCGCCGCTGATGCATTTTGCCTGCGCCCTGCAACGTGGACGACGTCTCGAGCCCGCCGTCGAAGCGCTGCTGGCGATGGGGCATACCTCCGGCGCCGACACGCTTCTGGGATTCTGGCTGGCGCAACATCTTATCTAAGGACTTTTTATGAAAACGCTGGTTGTTGCCCTTGGCGGCAACGCTTTATTACAGCGCGGGGAAGCGCTGACCGTAGAAAATCAGTATCGCAATATCGATAGCGCGGTTCCCGCGCTGGCGCGTCTGGCGCAGACGTATCGGCTGGCCATTGTGCACGGCAACGGGCCGCAGGTGGGTCTGCTGGCGCTGCAAAATCTGGCCTACGGCGACGTTGAGCCCTATCCGCTGGACGTGCTGGTCGCGGAGAGCCAGGGCATGATTGGCTATATGCTGGCCCAGCGCCTGGCGCAGGAATCACTCATGCCGCCGGTATCGACGGTGATGACCCGCATTACAGTCTCGTCAAACGATCCGGCCTTTTCGGCGCCGGAGAAGTTTATTGGTCCGGTTTACGATCCGGAGCTGCAAAAACGGCTGGAAGATGAGTACGGCTGGAGGATGAAGCGCGACGGTAAATATGTGCGTCGGGTGGTTCCTTCGCCGACGCCGGTGAGGATTGAGGAGAGCGAGTCGATTGAGCGTCTGCTGGGTGAGGGGCACGTGGTGATATGCTGCGGCGGCGGCGGAATTCCGGTGCTTGAGAGCGGGCAGGGCGCAGAGGCGGTGATTGATAAAGACCTCGCTGCCGCGCTGCTGGCGGAGCAGATTGATGCCGATGGCCTGGCGATCCTGACCGACGCGGATGCGGTATATGAACATTGGGGCACCCCCATGCAGCGACCGATCCGCGAAGCGACGCCGGAAGAGCTGGCGCCTTTTGTCCGCGACGACGGCGCGATGGGGCCGAAAATCGCGGCGGTAAGCGGCTACGTGCGCCGTCGGGGCAAGCGGGCGTGGATTGGGGCGCTGTCGCGTATCGATGACACCCTTGCCGGGCTGGCGGGAACCTGCATTAAGCCCTGATGCACAGGTAAAATCACGCGCCGAAGCAGACGCTGAAATATCCTGCGCTCTTTCCCCGGGGGCGGCGCTCGACGCGCCTTGCCCGGGCTACATGTTCGTGCGGTTTGCGGATTTTGTTGAATGGCTACGGGGCAAATGATGGTTGGTCTGGTAGCCCGGCTAAGGCGCAGCGCGCCGCAAGCCGGGATTCTGACGAAGGATTATGGCAGAGAGGTAGCCCGGGCAGGTGCGCAGCACCGCCTCCGGGACTATGGAGAGCTGGATTACGCCAGCTGCGCCTGCGCCCAGAATACACCGCTGGCGTATTCCGGCGGCAGCAGCGGCTTCAGCGCTTCCAGCGTCGCGCTCAGGCGATCGGTATCGCTGTCGGTCAGGTTCAGGTGACCGACTTTACGTCCCGGACGCACCTCTTTGTCGTACCAGTGCAGATGCACCAGCGGTAGCTTCAGCCAGTCATAGTTGAGATCGGTACCGATCAGGTTGATCATCACCGACGGGCTGTTGACCACCGGCGGCGGCAGCGGCAGATCGGTAATCGCCCGCAGATGAAGCTCAAACTGGCTGATGGACGCGCCGTTCTGCGTCCAGTGGCCGCTATTGTGCACGCGTGGCGCCAGTTCGTTAATCAGCAGACCATCAGCGGTGACAAAACACTCCATCGCCATCACGCCAACGTAGCCCAGCTCATTCATGATCGCCGTCAGCATCTGTTCGGCCTGCGCCTGCTGGCGGGCGTTGGCCTGCGGAAAGGCGACGCTGGCGCGTAAAATACCGTCCTGATGCAGGTTGCGGGTCAGCGGATAGAAGACCGTGCTGCCGTCCCGGGCGCGTGCGCCGACCAGCGACACTTCGGCGGAGAAGTTAATCCCCTGCTCAACGATACACTCGCCGTAGTTATCATCCGGCAGCTGCGCGGTTTCATTTTCCCGCAAACGCCACTGACCGCGGCCATCATAGCCGCCGACGCGGCGCTTAACGATAGCCAGCTCGCCGAGACGGGCGAATACCGTCGGCCATTCGCTTTTCTCCGCCAGAAGCTGCCACGGCGCGGTAGCGAGCGCCAGCTTATCGAACAGCTGCTTTTGCGTCAGACGGTCGGCGATAACCGGAAAAACGTCGCGGTTGACGAAGGCGGAATGACGCGCCAGCTCGCGGGTCAGCGCCGTTTCCGGCCAGCGTTCAATCTCTGCGGTAATCACGCTTTGCTGTACCGGCACTGCTTCCGGGTCGGCTTCGAGACCGACCGGCCAGACCGCAATACCCAGCGGTTCGCCAGCCTGGCGCAGCATTCGGCCTAGCTGGCCGTTACCGAGAACGCAAACTTGTTTCATGCCGCACCCCGCGGATCCGGGTTATCCAGTACTTCATCGGTTTGCGCCTGGCGCCAGGCGCTGAGGCGCTGGTGCAGTTCCGCATCGTGCTGGGCGAGGATCTGCGCAGCCAGCAGGGCGGCGTTGGCGGCACCAGCTTTACCGATAGCCAGCGTACCAACCGGGATACCGCGCGGCATCTGAACGATGGAGTAGAGGCTGTCTACGCCGCTCAGCGCTGCGCTCTGCACCGGCACGCCCAACACCGGCACCAGCGTTTTCGCCGCAATCATGCCCGGCAGATGCGCCGCGCCGCCCGCACCGGCAATAATCACCTGAAAACCATTGTCTTGCGCGCCTTCGGCGAAGCTGAACAGTTTATCGGGGGTGCGGTGGGCGGAAACCACTTCGACATGGTACGGAACGTTCAGGGCATCAAGGATTTCTGCGGTAAACTGCATGGTAGCCCAGTCGCTTTTGGACCCCATCACGATGGCGATACGCGCCGAATTATTGCGGGAAGACATGCGTCTTAAAACTCCTGTGGGTGTGTTGCACACTGCTTTAGAGGCCACAGAGAATAGCATGAACTCCCGGCAAGGAAAACGGTTGCGTGCGCATGGCTAGCCCTCTTTTGTCTCGTCGTGACTGGGGGCAACGCGCCGGTTATGGGCGGTGGTCGCGCTGGCAAAAAAGGTAAAAACCAGCACCACTCCCCAGGGCAGCATAAGAATGCTCATGACCAGCATGTAGATTTGCACAAAGCGCTCATCGTGCGGCCGCGTACAAAGCAGATAAATCGCGTAAAAATAGAGGATCCAAAGTAGCGCTGCGATTCCCAGCACGGTCAGCGAACCGAAGTAGATAAACACCAGGCCAAAATAGCTGGCGGTAATCGGGCCGATGACGGCGATAACCATGCCCCAGATTAGGGGCTGACTCCATTTTTGCATGCTCGTTCCTTGAGTGTGGTTTGCTGGAAAATTAACCTGGGGTTAAACGTCAGGACAGCCATTCTGCTGCCTGAAGTGCTTTTTCGGAATAGTGCTTGCTGGAACTCAGAAGGGGAACTGAATCAGTTCGACCTTTTCGGCCGTCACTTTGACCATGGAGCCTTCGTGATGCCATGCGCCCAGAACCACGCGATATGCGGATTGACCGTTGGCTTCTAGCGGATGGACGGCAGGACGGTGCGTATGCCCGTGAATTAGCCATTGAACGTGATGTTTTTCCATAACGTCAACGACCGCCTGTGGATTCACATCCATAATTTCCATCGACTTGCTGCTGTTGGCCGCTTTGCTGTCGGCGCGCATTCTGGCAGCGATACGGCGGCGGATAAACAGCGGTAGGGCCAGAAACAGGCGTTGGATCCAGGGATTGTGCACTTTCGCGCGAAACGCCAGATAGCCGGCATCGTCGGTGCAGAGGGTGTCGCCGTGCATAATCAGCACTTTGCGCCCGTAGAGGTCGAGAAGCTTCTCTTCCGGCAGCAGGGTCATGGCGCTTTCGCGGGCAAAGCGCTGACCGACGAGAAAATCGCGGTTGCCGTGAAGGAAGTAGCAGGGGACGCCGGAATCGGCCAGCGCTTTCAGCGCTGAAGCAATTTGCCGATGCAGCGGGTTGGGATCGTCATCGCCGATCCAGGCTTCAAACAGGTCGCCGAGGATATACAGGGCGTCCGCCTTGCGGGCTTCCCCCTGTAAAAAGCGCAGAAAACCGGCGGTAATCGCCGGTTCTTCCGTTTGCAGATGTAAATCCGCAATAAAAAGTGTCGCCACGAATTATTCGCTGACGGTGACGCTTTTGATCACAACATCTTCTTTCGGCACATCCTGATGCATGCCGCTGCGGCCGGTGGCGACCGCTTTGATTTTGTCGACCACGTCCATACCCTCAACGACTTCTGCGAATACGCAGTAGCCCCAACCCTGCAGGCTTTCGCCGGAGAAGTTCAGGAAGTCGTTATCGGCGACGTTGATGAAGAACTGCGCGGTGGCGGAGTGAGGCGCCTGAGTACGGGCCATCGCCAGGGTGCCGCGGGTGTTTTTCAGACCGTTGTTAGCTTCGTTCTGAATAGGAGATTTGGTGGTTTTCTGATTCATGCCCGGCTCAAAACCGCCGCCCTGAATCATAAAACCGTTGATGACACGGTGGAAAATGGTGTTGTCGTAGAAACCTTCACGACAGTAGTCCAGGAAGTTTTTAACTGTTTCCGGCGCTTTGTCGTCAAACGTCTTGATTACGATATCGCCATGATTGGTGTGGAAAGTAACCATTTTTGCATCCTGTTCCGATGATTGTGGTGCCTGCACCCGGTGTCGGGTGAGATATAGGGGGCTGTTATAGCATAACCGCGAGGTTGGATCACCTTGCAATGTGTGCTGCTTCGGGGTTGAATTAAGGTTAGAATACGCGACTTATATCCACACACGTCTACACGGAATCTTCGATGTTAAAAATTTTTAATACACTGACGCGCCAAAAAGAAGAATTTAAACCTATCCATGCCGGGGAAGTTGGCATGTACGTGTGTGGTATTACCGTTTACGACCTCTGTCACATCGGCCATGGCCGTACCTTCGTCTCCTTCGACGTGGTTGCGCGTTATCTGCGTTTTTTAGGCTACAAGCTAAAGTATGTGCGCAACATCACCGACATTGACGACAAAATCATCAAGCGTGCCAATGAAAACGGCGAGAGCTTTGTTGCGCTGGTGGACCGCATGATTGCCGAGATGCACAAAGACTTCGACGCGCTGAATATCCTGCGCCCGGATATGGAGCCGCGAGCGACTCATCACATTGCGGAAATTATTGAGATTACCGAGCAGCTGATCGCTAAAGGCCACGCGTATGTTGCCGACAACGGCGACGTTATGTTCGATGTCCCAACCGATCCGAACTATGGCCAGCTGTCGCGTCAGGATCTCGACCAGCTGCAGGCCGGCGCGCGCGTTGATGTCGTTGACGTCAAGCATAATCCAATGGACTTTGTGCTGTGGAAAATGTCGAAAGAGGGCGAGCCAAGCTGGCCGTCGCCGTGGGGCGCGGGCCGTCCAGGCTGGCACATTGAGTGTTCAGCGATGAACTGCAAACAGCTGGGCAACCATTTTGATATTCACGGCGGTGGTTCGGATCTGATGTTTCCGCACCATGAAAACGAAATCGCCCAGTCCACCTGCGCCCGCGACGGCGAGTACGTGAACTACTGGATGCACTCCGGGATGGTGATGGTTGACCGCGAGAAGATGTCAAAATCGCTGGGCAACTTCTTTACCGTGCGCGACGTCCTGAAGTTCTATGACGCGGAAACCATTCGCTACTTCCTGATGTCCGGCCACTATCGCAGTCAGCTGAACTACAGCGAAGAGAACTTAAAACAGGCGCGTTCCGCGCTGGAGCGTCTGTATACCGCGCTGCGCGGAACCGATAAAACCGCAGCGCCGGCCGGCGGCGAAGCGTTTGAAGCGCGCTTCATTGAAGCGATGGACGACGATTTTAATACTCCGGAGGCTTATTCCGTGCTGTTTGATATGGCGCGTGAGGTTAACCGCCTGAAAACCGAAGATGCCGCCGCGGCCAACGCGATGGCGGCGCATATGCGTAAGCTCTCTGCGGTGCTCGGTCTGCTCGAACAGGAGCCGGATGCCTTCCTGCAGAGCGGCGCGCAGGCGGACGACGGGGAAGTGGCGGAAATCGAGTCTTTGATTCAGCAACGTCTGGACGCGCGTAAAGCGAAAGATTGGGCGGCGGCGGATGCCGCGCGTGACCGTCTCAATGAGATGGGCATCGTGCTGGAAGATGGCCCGCAGGGTACCACCTGGCGCCGTAAGTAGTCTCATTCTCTCTTTTTAGCCGGGGCCATCCCCGGCATTTTTTTGCCCTGACTCAGGCTAAGAAACGAAGCGCGGTCCTGATTTCGCCTTCGCACGCTCCCAACCAGCGGCTGAAGCGTTCGTCGGGGAGAAGTGGTGTCAGGCGGAAGTGCAGGTTGCCGGAGGCCGCCAGGGGACCGGCTGTGCTACAAAGGACGTGGTATCGGAAGATGGCGGCGCTGACTGAAGTGCAGGAAAACGAGAGACCATCTGTCGGGATGGGGGGACAGGCGCCGGTTGCGGCGCCTGAACGTTTTACTCGGTAACGGTAACGCTCTGACCTTCAAAGCTGACCGTCTGACCGGCGACGATTTTACAGCGTTTACGGGTTTCCACCGCACCGTCGACTTTGACCAGACCGTCGGCGATAGCGATTTTAGCCTGCGCGCCGCTTTCGCTCCAGCCTTCCAGCTTCAGCAGATCGCACAGTTCAACGTGCGGGTGTTTGCCTAAAGAAAAATTCGCCATCTCAGGCCTCCTGAATATCGTGATACTCTTCACACGCCTGCAGCGTGTTCTGAATGAGCGTGGCTACGGTCATCGGGCCGACGCCGCCGGGAACCGGCGTAATGTACGACGCGCGCGCGGCGGCATCTTCATAAACGACATCGCCAACCACTTTGCCGCTTTCCAGGCGGTTAATCCCGACATCGATCACGATCGCGCCTTCTTTAATCCACTCGCCCGGAATAAAGCCCGGTTTACCTACAGCCACAATCAGCAGATCGGCGTTTTCAACGTGATGACGCAGGTTTTTGGTAAAACGGTGGGTTACGGTGGTAGTACAGCCTGCCAGCAGCAGCTCCATGCTCATCGGGCGTCCGACGATGTTGGAGGCGCCAATGACCACCGCGTTCAGGCCGTAGGTATCAATGTTGTAACGCTCGAGCAGCGTGACGATCCCGCGCGGCGTGCATGGACGCAGGCGCGGGGCGCGCTGGCACAGGCGGCCAACGTTATACGGGTGGAAACCGTCAACGTCTTTGTCCGGCGAAATGCGCTCCAGCACTTTGACATTATCAATGCCGGCGGGCAGCGGCAGCTGAACCAGGATGCCGTCGATAGCGCTATCCGCATTCAGGGTGTCGATAAGTTCCAGCAGCTCTGCTTCGCTGGTGGTTTCCGGGAGATCGTACGAGCGGGAGACGAAGCCTACCTCTTCACACGCTTTGCGCTTGCTGCCGACATAAATCTGCGATGCCGGGTTGCTGCCGACCAGCACGACGGCCAGGCCTGGTGCTCGAAATCCGGCCGCCACGCGAGCCTTCACTTTTTCCGCAACCTCAGAGCGTACCTGCTGCGCAATCGTTTTACCGTCAATAATTTTTGCTGCCATCAGAGAGAGGATTCCATCTGTATCTTTACGAAAGGGGGATGGCGATATTTTGTCAGAAGCCAGCCTCGCTGTCAGTCTTCGTTTAAGATTTTATCTTGCTTTGGTAAGGCGACCGCTGCAATCCCTGCATAATCCTGCCGCGAGCGAAGCCAAAAAGCGCATGGAGTCGAAAGCAAAGTTACCGTGCATAAACATAAGGTTGAATAAACTTTATACTCCTTTCGCAGCTAAACCAGGCAGGTTGCACAGACAACCGCAGTTTCGCGGCAAAATACATTGACTCATCAGGCGTGGACCGTATAATTCCGGCGATTGCACATCACGAAGCTCCCGCTTCTCAATGCGCCCTTAGCTCAGCTGGATAGAGCAACGGCCTTCTAAGCCGTAGGTCACAGGTTCGAACCCTGTAGGGCGTACCATTTTGCAGTAAACAGACGTTATTCTACGTCTTTTTTTATGCCCTAAATTCAGTAGGTTGGCTGATTTCTGTGCGATAAGGTCGTTTATTATTCTGCCTGCTTAGCCATTATTCAGCCCTATCTGCTGGCGGAACACTACGTTGTTTTGACCAGCACAAAAATCTTTTACTTTAAATCTCTCCCCTGTATTCTGTGCAGCTGGATTTCTCCCAGCGACAATTCGCAGAGATACCCATGGCCCGCAATCATGTTCTCTTCACCTCACTTTCGCGCCGTAAACGTCGGAGCGCGACTCTCAAAATCAAAAATCTTATCTACAAAGAGCGTGCTGTCTGGGGCGGCGTCTTCTATGACGAATGCGAACATGATGCGGCAGTTGCCAGCGGGGGCTGGACCTGGAGCGATATAGTTTTTCTCGGTCGTGACCCAGCCGTTTTCTGGAATGCGGAGATCATCACGGCGAATGTGGCTTTTAGCGATGAGATAGAAGAGGCTGCTTTCAATGAGGCGCTATTGCGGCTTGACGCTGCCAGCCAGCGTCAGGCAATGCATCTCGATTTCATACCAGATATTAATCGCGATGGAAAAACGATTAGCTATACATGGGGACGAAAGCCTCAACTGAATGACTCGCAGCTTGAGGGATTATCCATAAGTGATTTTGCCGATAAACGTGCGCGAGAAATTGCGCGTACTAATCCACCGCCAGTTTATTGCGGTTACCGCATATTGCCGGGCTACGCAGCAGGAATCGGCTTGAAAATGGTGGTTGACGCTGAAGTGCTCAGTCGGAGTGTAATTGAAAGCGCTATTGCTGATTTTCTCGCTCGCGGAGAACAAAACTGGTTTTCTGACGTGCCTGCCCTTGTCCACTACATTGACAATATCTACTGCAAACCGCTTAACGAGGCATCCTGAGCGAGTCAATATGGCCCCATTGAACGCCAAAATGACTTTCTTCATATCCACGCGGTTGATGACCGCGCTCAATATGAGGAAGAACCATGGCAAGAACCCGTGCGGAACGACGCCATCACATGCGTCGCATGAGGCATAAACGGCGAAACGACAACGCTGTGCGTAACGGCAGTCCAAAAGATCAGGGGCGCCACTATACCACTCCATGTTGTTGTTCCTGTTGGATGTGTGGGCACAAGCGTGACTGGTACGGACCAGGCATACAGGAGCAGCGCGCGCAGGCAAAATATAAGGAGGACATATGAGGTAACTATCCATAGCAGGAACCTTTAATGTCTGTTTTTAATTCACGAAGAGACCGCGATCGTAACGGTAAACCCAAACCACATTGCCATGTTGGCTATCCAGGGTTCGAAGGAAAGATGATGCACCATCGTCATCGCGCTTCCTGGCTTTGGCCCGACTTTAACACTTGTCATTGCCCGTCGACCTGGACGCGTATGTTTATGACCAGACCCCGTCGGGCGAAGGAGTTCGTAGCGCTCCGGCGAATCATGAAAGGAGGCGATCCTGACGGGATCTTATTTCCTCATCGCTCCAGGCCCTACGTGTACTATTACTGAGTCCGGTTTTTTTCCTTAAGGACGCAGAGTGCTGACAAAGCCCTGGCAGAAAAGCCGGGGCTTTCATCTTATTATTATTCTGAATCCGGACGTTATTATAGCGCTGTGGGCCACGCTTCATTATTCCCTGGCGTAAATCTCAAGGGAGTAGAAGGAGGGCTTCGTATCGAGAATAACAATCGTTTCAGAACGTCCCCGGATCTATGTAGCAAAAGGAGCTGTCTTTTCCGAATATGCGGATGCGTCTTTTTATTATTTGTAAAGCCGGGATATTCGTGCCGCTTAAAAGAATAACTCTCAAAAATGAGAAGCCGATCGTTTGAGCAGGACTTTTGTCCTCCGTACCTGACTTACCGCAGGATACACTTTCAGCATATCTTCACTAATAAAATTCTGGAGCTGTTATGACTGCACATATTAATGCCAAATCCGGCGATTTTGCTTCAACTGTTATTATGCCTGGCGATCCCTTGCGCGCTAAATTTATCGCTGAAAATTATCTGCTGGACTATCGGGAAGTGACGAACGTTCGCAATATGCTGGGATACACAGGTTATTATTTCGGGCAGCCTGTATCGGTGATGGGACATGGAATGGGAATACCATCAATGACGCTTTATGCCCATGAACTGGTTAATGACTTTGGCGTTAAGAGAATCATTCGCGTAGGCAGCCTGGGGGCGACTCAGCAGCATGTTAAAATGCGTGACATTATATTGGCTGTTGCCGCCGGAACAGATTCTATCACCAACCTGAAACGCAGTTCAGGTTATTCAATGGCGACATCCGCTGATTTTAAACTGTTGCATCAGGCATGGTTGATTGCGCAAAAAAGTGGCATTGATATAAAAGTTGGCAACGTCTTTAGCGGCGATCTCTATTACGACCCGGATGAAAATCTGATCCCTGCGCTGGAGAAGTTTGGAGTGCTGGGGATTGATATGGAAGTTGCCGGTCTTTATGCCTTAGCTCATCAGTTTGCAATTGAAGCTCTTGCCATTTTAACGGTCTCCGATCATTGCCTCACCGGAGAAGAGACCACAGCTGAAGAGCGGCAGTTAACTTTCAATAATATGATCGAGCTGGCTCTGAATACGGCGATTACAGCTTAGCTCTTGTTCAATTGACACCAGTAGGGGTGTTTTATATGAAAAATAAACTCTCACTTACCCTAATTAGCTTTCTGGCGAACTTTATTATGGCGGGGTTTGCCAGCCAGTTTGGCATGCTGATTGAGCCCATTGCAGAGCATTATAATGCGGATATCAACGCGGTTGCGTCTATTTTCTCTTTACTCAACGGAGGAGCCCTGGCAGGGACGATAGCGGCATTTTTCCTTATTGAAAAAATCGGCGTAAAACGCATGACGCTGATGATCTACTCCGTGGTTTTCCTTTGCGCGCTGGCGATGCATGTAAGCAGTGAACTGTGGTCTGTTATGGTGGCGATGACCCTGGTGGGGCTCTGCGGCGGCATTGGCCTGTGCGTAGCGGGTACCATCGTGGTTTCCGTTTGGCAGGACCGTATCCAGAGCACGATGCTGGTGGTCCAGGATGCCACCTTCAACGTTGCGGGCGTGATCTTCCCGCTGATCACCACCTTTGCCCTGACGCACAACATGTCATGGAGCTACAGTTACCTGAGCGTCGGTATGGTGGCGCTTGTCACGCTGGGGATTGTGGCCCTGACCCGCTTCAATGCCTGTGAAGCAGCGCCCTCTTCGGGCCCCTCAGACGCGGTAAAATCCGAATGGAACCCTGGAATTATCAGCGGCGGGATTGGCCTGTTTCTTGGCATGCTGGCGCTTTATACCTTCCTGACATGGGCGCCGCTGTTTGTGAAAAACAAATTTGGCATTCCCTTTGAAGAGGCTGGAAACATCATTACTCAATATTGGGGAGCTGCGCTGGTGGGGGCATTAGTTTCAACCGGTATTGTCGCCCGGGTGAAGATACACTATTTTTTGTTGAGCATTATTTTACTGGCCTGCGTCATTACGACGATTATCGTCACTAAAGAAACGCTTTCTGGCTTAGATTACCTGGCTTACAGCTATGGCTTTGTATGTGCAGCGCTTTACAACTCGTTTATTGCCTATGGCGTATCCTTTGTTAAACGCGCCAGCAGTCAAAATGTATCTTATATATTAATTAGCGGAAGCGCGGGCGCCATGTTTAGCCCGGCGATCAGCGCGTTAATGGAAAAAACGATGGGACTGCAGAAAATCATGTATGCGATACCTGTTTTATATTTCATTATTTTTGTCATGCTGGTGGCTACCCTTAAATTAAAACGTAAAGTAGTACAATAAAACCATCTCTCTTTTCAGTTTAACTTTGCGGAATTGCTCCATTGCAGGAGTAATAAGGCTCAGGTTTTATCAAAGGAATGGAATATGTTTAATGCCAAAAAAACATTATTAGCAATGATAATTAGCGTTGGCTGTTCTCAGGCAATAGCAGCTGACTATCGTGACGGCAATATCAGAAAGAATGACTTTAGCTGGATGCAAATGAATCTTATGCAGAGCGTGGATGCTAAAGTCCCATACGGAATTCGCAACGATACCTATCTTGAACTTGAGTTTGGCGCGCGCTCGGGTATTGTCGATCTTTACGGCTATGTTGATATTTTTGACATCTTTGACAGTAAACATGACGATCGCCATGGCGGAGATAACTTTTTTGCTAAGATATCGCCGCGTTTTTCACTGGATGCCATTTTTAACAAAGATTTATCCGTCGGCCCATTCAACGAGTTTTATATCGCAACGGTCAATAACATTGGCGATCGCGAATTATTTGAGCACTATATAGGGCTTGGTACGGATGTGAAAGTCCCGTGGTTCGGGATGGTAGGGATGAACGTCTATGCTCACTATGTACGGGAAAACTATGGCGCCGAAAACGAAGGCAAGTGGGACGGATATATGTTCTCCACGAACTGGTCAACCCCCTTTTACCAGTTTGCCAATGGTAGCTATTTAAATTACCAGGGGTATTTCGATTATCAGTTTGCGGCGAATAAAAATAGCGATCGGTCGCTTTACAGTAACAATGCGATTGAATGGTATAACGGTATCTACTGGCATACGGAAAATTATGCCGTAGGTTACGGCTTGAAATATTTCCGCAATATGGCGTTGATGCAAAACCACGGCGGCGCAGGCCGTACAACCGGGCTTGGGCACTACTTTAGTCTCACCTGGAAGTTTTAATTGGATATGAATGGCGCGCCGTCTCCGGCGCGTCATTCAGCAATATCGTTGCCGAGAAACTTCCGCAACCCATCAAGATCCTGAATTGCAATGCCTTGTTTAGTTCGTACTACCAGTCCGGCATCAATCAGCGCTTTAACCGCGCGGCGATAAACGCGGTCGGTGGTGCCGAATCTTTCCGCTTCCTGATAATTCTTACTGAATCCATCCATTGGCTGTTTGTTCAGGTGCTGCCGGTAGAGGTCATAGGCAACATTATGAACGATGGGGTAGAGCATGCGATGCAAGAAGATTTCCAGCATATCCTGGTAGTCTACCGCCATGGCGCTGGCAAAAAATATCGCCAGTTTAGGATGTTGATTCAATGCTTCTTCGAGCCGCTCGCAGCTGCATACCGCAACGGTAAGTGGTTCCTCTGCTACGATATCCAGCTGACAGCGATAGCCTGTGAAAAACTCCATTTCACCAAAGAGTTGCTCATCGCATTCCATTGCACCCAGCTGGAAGCGACGGCCGTTTTCCGCGCTGTAACGCAGAGATATTCTGCCCGATTCGACCATGATTAAGCGGTCAACAACCTGGCCCTGATGATAAAGATGCTCATTTTCGGCAATAAGCTGCTTATCTGAGAGTAGCTCGCGAAACGTTCTCTCGATAAATGCATCATCCTGTTGCCAAATGCTATGAAAACGACCTTTGGTGAGTGGTTTAAGCTGCATATTTTGCTATCTGTAAAGAAGCGAATCCCTGCTTTTGAATGATATTAGTAGAGGCTGATGACATGACGTTAATGGCGCATTCTACTCAATCGCCGTGTTAAAAAATATCAATAACTGGATGTCGCGCCTGCGCTGCAGAGAGAGCATCCTGGAAGTGGATTGACACGCTATCCATGCGGTTGCGCTTCGTCTCGGGCGCAGCCGCAGCTAAAACAGCATTTTGCCAGGACACCGGGGCACGCCTGAAGAAAAACGGTGAATGGCACGCTCGCTTTCCTGGCCTCAGGCGCCGGTTTCATTTTTTATTCGCCTGTTAATGTATTCCACGGCCTGAGAGACATCCATAATCCCATTTATCGCGTTCGTCACGCCCTGGCCGATAATAATTTCTGCCTGGCGCAGGTTGAAAGGCTTACCCTGCGTACCCTGCGACTCTCTTATCCCGACCATGCCCTTTTCATTCAATAAATTAAACCATGGATAGAGGTTAAGGACGTTCTGATCGTGACAAACCCCTGACCAGGCGCAGTTTCCTCCGAGCAGAACCAGATGACGCGCAATTTCATCGGAATAAAGCCAGTGGAAGAACTGCTCAACCTGTTTTTCCTTTTTGCTGTAGCGGGACATCCCAATGGATCCCCCTCCCAACTGTGGAAGCTGTCCCGGGACTGAAGCATAGCCGATAGTGGGGGCGATAGGGCTATGCGCGACGTCATTGAACAAATTGAGATACATGATCAACATGGCGAGGTTGCCGCGCTCAAACTGCTTAACGGCGTCACTCCACCATTCTCCTGAGAGATTCACGGCGACGGAGAGCTGTTGCAGGTACTGTTCAAGCGCCGTAGCGGCAAGCGAAGTCTCCAGTTGAACCGGTTCGCCTTCGCGAACCAGACGTCCGCCGAGCGCGTAGTAACGCAGCAGATATTCCGTGGCGATAAGCCCTGAGCTGCCTAAGGTCACCGCCGTGCCCATCGGGCGCAGTCTGTTATCCGGCTGATGCTGGCGGCTGAAGAAAGCCGCTAACTCATCAAATTGCGCAAAGTTTTCGGGTAGCGTTAACTCTTTGCCCGTCGTTTCGTAGAACATCCGTTTTATCGTCGCATCTTCAAAGAGATCGCGTCGGTAAAACAGGAGCTGCATACTGGCATCAAAGGGGATGGCCCACGCGGTGCCATTCACCATGCTGAAGTGCTGTCGAATCTGGTCAGAAAAATGAGTCAGCAGCTGCGGCAGCGCAGGGGAAATCGACTCCAGCGGCAATAACGCTTTTTCTGCAAACCAGGGAAAACAGGCCATATCGATGCGCAGGAGATCGTAATAGGGATGCAGATGAAGATGGGAAAGAATTTCAAACACTTCATCATAAGGATAAACCGCAAGATTTACCTTGATACCGGTCTGACGATAAAAGTGAGGTAACAGTTTTTTCAGCGCATCGGTTGAGGGGCTGGGCAAAATTAACATATTCAGCGTCGCCTCGGTCTCAGGCGGCTGGACGGATTGGCCATCTAATGAAAATCCGCTATTTGTCAGAATTCGATGCGTTACCTGTTTTTTAGGCTGGCGAATATGGGAAGCGATGGCGGTACCCAGGCGACCATAGTCCATCTGGTAGTTTGTGACGCCGTCGAAGGCTGCCGGAAGATTATCACTTAACTGCAGTATCGGCGGACAGGACTGCGCGCTACCAAACCAGGCTGCCTGCGTCACGGCTCGCGTTTTATCACTATCCTGAGTGATGAAAATATCGGGGGGAACGCCGCGGAAAAAATCAAACGCTACGGTGTTAGACTCGCCCGCCTGCGAGGATAAAACGGTGAGCTTAGTCTGCGGGCTGACTGTCCGGCAGGTCTCCTGTATCGCCTGAATAAAACATGCGCTATGAGCATATTCAAGCGGTTCGCAAAAGATACCGATATGGCCCGGCCGCTGTGCGAGCGCTCTTCTCGCAAGGTGTTCACCCGCAGTGACGTAATCGAGGCTGAAATAGTTGTCAGCTCCGGCAGGTTGTCGGTACGCAAAAAGGATCTGTTCCGCGGGCAGCTTGAGCATTTCATAATAAGGTTGGCTATTGCTCAGGCAGCTGACGGTAACAATGGTCTGGTAAGATTTTGCCGCCAGCGTTTGCAGAATCTCCAGTTCCAGGTTGGGCAGATCGTTGGTCAGGTAAAGATCCAGCGGTTCGCTTAATGATGGCTGACACACCTGATGTAAGCCCCGGTAAAGCTGGTAATACTGCTCCGCATTAATGTCTGGCAGCAGCAGCGCCACCCCCTGGCTTTTACTGGCTCTTAACGATTGCGCCTGCGCATTTAACTGATAGCCCACTTCCTTAGCCGCTCGTTGAACCGCTTCAATCTTCTCAACGCTGACATTTCCTCTGCCATTAAGTACGTTCGAGACAGTGCCGTGTGACACACCGGCTATCTTTGCTATGTCTTTGATTGTTGGCATATTTTAATCCTTACCCTCATGCGTTGATGCTAGCACGGCATACCGCTGAAAACTATCGTTGCCGGTGTTATTTGAACGTTACAAAATAATTTTGTGTGATTTATAGACATTAAAAATATTAATCTTTTCCGGCTTGAGACGAGTAACCATGTAGTAAAAATGACAATTTGTTGAAATTTAAGATAAACACAATAAGTTTTTGAAGGGGATCACTTCTGGGGAAAAAGATCGTTGTTCCTGTTAAACGGCAGAATCATAATTGACACGTTCCAATTACGTTTGATTACATTTCTGATGATAAAAACAGCAACCTGTTAGTGATAAGAGGAAATCATGAAGATCCATTTTCTGGGAACGGCAGCGTCTGAAGGGATACCTAACCCGTTTTGCCGCTGCGAGCACTGTCAGCAAGCCCGTATACGTAAGGGAAAAGACATTCGTACACACTCTTCCGCGATTATTGATGATCAACTGTTGATTGACGTCGCGCCGGAATTTAGCCAGCAGCTGCTGCGCGACGACATGGACGCAACTGAAATCAGGTCGCTTCTGTTTACCCATACTCATCCCGATCATTTCAACGTCGGCGATCTTTTCAGCCGAATGGAGGGTTACGGATTTGAGATTACCCATCCGCTGAATATCTTTGGTAACGATCGTGCGATTAACGGTGCGGCAGAGGTTTTGCCGGGCTTTAGCGCAGAGCGCTTTGCCTTTCATTGCCTGGTGCCCTTCGTCACCGTAGAAACCCGTGGTTATCGGATAACTCCGCTGCTGGCTAACCATGCTAAATGGGAGCTTTGTTATACCTGGTTTATCGAAAAAGAGGGCCAGTCAATATTTTACGGTCATGACTCTGGCTGGTTTCCTGAGCTCACCTGGCAGTGGCTGGAAGGCAAAAAAATCGATCTGGCCGTTCTGGAGTGTACTTACGGCTTTAATGGAGAAAATCGTACCAATAACCATATGAGTCTGGAAACGGTGTTCGCTGCCAGAGACAGACTGGCGGAACTGGGCTGCCTGAAGAAAACAAGTCAACTTATCGTCTCGCATATTTCACACAGCGGCGGTCTCCTGCACGATGAGCTAGTAGCAGCATGCGATAAAGAGAACATTCTTGTCGCCTGGGACGGGCTTAACCTGAGCATTAACCAATAAAGGATATGCAATATGGACCTTAATAAAACACCACGCCTGTTAATTATGATGTTCATACAGTACTTTATGCAGGGCGCCTGGAATATGACCATGGGGCTGGTATTAAGTACCTATGGAATGGCGACCATAATCGGCTCATCCTATGCCTTGCTCGGATTAGCGACAATTATTTCACCGTTATTTATTGGTATGGTGGCCGATCGCTTCTTTGCGTCACAAAAGGTCATGGCGATCCTGCACTTAGTCAATGCTGGCGTTCTGCTGTTTGTTCCGCAATTTATTGAAGCGCAAAATACCGGCATGACGCTGACCATGATTTTCCTGGTCGGTCTGCTGTTTTATCCGACAACGGCGCTGGCTAACAGTATCAGTTTCAGCCATATCAATGGGGTTAAATATTTCCCATTCATCCGCGTTTTTGGCACCTTCGGCTTTATGGCAATCGGCTTTATCATTGGTGAAATGGGCTATTCCGGCAACACCGTTACCTGGTATATTGCGGCAGCTTCCGGCGTCGTCCTGGGCTTATATTGCTTCACATTGCCGAATACGCCGCCAAAAGCAAAAGGAAACGCTTTTGTGCTGCGCGATCTGTTATGTCTCGATGCTCTGGCACTCTTCAAAGATCGTAGCTTCAGCGTGCTGATGCTGAGTATCTTTGTCTTAATGATCCCCAAAACCGCATATTCCGCCTATATTCCGGTCTTTTTGAAAGCGCTGGGGTTCGAAAATGCCGCATCAATGATGCAGATCGGGATTGCCTGCGAAGTGATTTTCATGTTCCTGCTTTCGTTCTTCTTACTAAAAGCCGGCTTTAAAATCACGCTGATGCTGGGGGCCGTTTGCTGGATCATCCGCACGCTGTTGTTTGCTCATGCCTCGCTGGATGCCAACATGATGTTTGTGCTGATTGGCCTGATGTTACAGGGATTCTGCTGGGACTTTTTCTTTACCGTCGGCGATATTTATGTTGACCGCAAAGCCGCGCCAGAGATCAAAGCGCAGGCGCAAAGCTTGAGGTTTATCGTCTCCAACGGCGTCGGGCTGCTGTTTGCTTCTACCGTTTGCGGGCAGATTTTTAACAGTACCGTGACAGAGCAAGGGCCGGAAGCGTTACCGCAATGGGAAACATTCTGGTTAGTTTCAGCCGGTGTCGCCGCGGTAGTGAGCGTCTTCTTCCTGATTTTCTTCCGCGACGATCTGTCAAAACGCAAAACGGATCTCGCATTGAAGAAAGCGAACTCCTGATTGATAACGGATCTTTCATTAAGGTAATGATATGAATAATCTGGCCGCCACGATCGTCGATCACGGATGGTTTCCGTTATTGACCATCGTCAAAATCAGCATTGCGTTTATTCTGGGAGGCATCATTGGCCTGGAAAGAGAATCGAAAGGGAAACCTGTCGGATTCAAAACCTGCGTCATTTTGTCTGTCGCCAGCTGTGTGTTAACCATCGTTTCAATACAGTCGGCGGAATACTATGCTGAAATTTCGATGAACATTCGTAGCGATCCGATGCGCCTGGCGGCCCAGATTATCAGCGGCGTCGGTTTTCTGGGGGCGGGAGTGATTCTGCATCGACACGACGATGCTATTTCAGGCCTGACGACGGCGGCCATTGTCTGGGCATCAGCCGGGGTTGGAATTACCTGCGGCGCCGGTTTTTATTTTCATGCTTTTTTCGCCACGGGTTTGTTCTTATTGGCGATAAAATTAAGCCCGTTCATTATATTCCTGCAAACTAAAAATCAGTTCCCCGGAAAAGTGAAAGTACGGGTGGTTCTTGATGAACGAGGGGCCCTTGAAAAGCTGATAAGCCGTATCCATCAGCAAAAAAATATTATCGAGAATATTACGATTAGAGACCTTAAAAAGGGAAAGATTGAGGTTAATTTGAAAATGGTTATTCGCCAGAAAATGACCTTACCTGACTTATACCACGATCTGTCTCATGTTGAGCATGTCTGCGCGCTTGCCCTTGAACATTGATTAGTATAAAAATGTAAATTATGTGGCCGCTGGTTCTCTTTCACGTTGGCGGTACCAATACACCCGATATCGGGTGTATTGGTAAGCGTAATGATAGTGAAAATGAGGAATTAAAATGATTAATGCGCTAATTTAGCGTCAGCCCAGTACGTTACAATTCTCTGATGATGATCTCCTCAAGTTGTTCGATGCTTATCTTCCTGATTTGCTCACATGAGAGAGAGGGTCTGATAAGTCGGAGATGCATACTGTCGTTAACAATTATTATCAATGGTTTCTCATTGCTACTGCGAATAATATCCAGAATCGAACATATTTTCCACATTGTCATTATACCTGTAGTTGATAAAACAAGTTTTTCATTTATATCATA
This sequence comes from Klebsiella sp. HMSC09D12, assembly GCF_001808475.1. NCBI lineage: Bacteria > Pseudomonadati > Pseudomonadota > Gammaproteobacteria > Enterobacterales > Enterobacteriaceae > Klebsiella > Klebsiella sp. HMSC09D12. The sequence continues at coordinate 86,372 of NZ_KV793500.1, forward strand.
CAGCCTTGAGTAAAATGATAGCCTATATCATCGCCGGGATGAGGAGAGGGATTCGTCCTAATATAATATCTACCAGCAACTTGGTTGAGAATTATTCTATCCTTCTTTTCCCATTTATTATTGTTTTGATTTAAAGTAAATAAAGTAGAACCATTAACTAATTGGCTTAATACCCATTGTCTGTTTCTGCAAATGCCTGGTTTAATGACGCCATCGAGTTCGTGATGAATATAAAACTCTACCAGCAGGAAATGACTGTCATTATATTTTGCGCCAGCAACCAGGAATTTGGCCCAACGATAGCTGTACATGATATGCCTCTTATTACTTATTGTTTAATCATTAAATTAAAATCTACATATTATTCGCTTTGAGTGCCAGGAAACTACTTTTTAAAATATATAAGGAGGCAAGGATTACTGCAATGGAAGATTTACTAATCAATAATTATAAACATATCAGGCGTAAGAAATTAATTATCATTTTCTTATAACTATTGTTTTAACTTTAAAAGCGATTTTTGTGCGAGATTTAAAGTTTTTTTAAATAAATTTAATAGGTATCGGGCATGGTTAATTAATGCATGATGTAATTTTTTGTTATAGATTATTTCCAATTCATTCAAAAGTATTGGTTGTTGTTTCATTTGGCGCAAAGAATTTGAAACGGCACACAGAATCCAATTAAATAAAAAATGGTGATAACATTTATTATGTTTTTGTTGTTACTATTGGTTTACTGCTAAAGAGTAGTTTTGTGATGTATGCGCCGTTAGCAGGGATGAGCGGATGTCGAAGAGCGAACATCAGGGCTCCACTGATAAGCTATAAGCCTCTAAAAAGCTGGCACAACGTGTTGACAATACTTCACTTTCTCCGGGATGCTGTAGGGCCCAATAGCTTCTTGCCTTTTATCAGCATACCCTGCTATTCACAGGATGCAGATAACATATGAAGTACTTAATTGAAAGCAAATTGTTTTATAACGCTGAGTCTGGTGAGCTTATTTATATTGATATCGGTGTAACGGAGAAACACCAGTTAACCAAAACGGCTAACCATATTCTGGCTATACTGATGGCGTCACATGGGAAGGTCGTTTCTCGACAAAGTTTCTTAGAGCAAGTCTGGGAATCCCGTGGACACGAGGCATCAAATTCATCTTTAAACCAATATATTAGTATCCTCAGAAAGAAATTATCATTCCTGATAAGAAAAGATAATATTATATTAACAAGCCCCGGCGTTGGTTTTTATCTCTCGAAAGATATCAAGGTCAAACGGTATGATGACTCAAGCCAGGAAGGACCACCTTCAGGAAAATTACGTCAGCAACGATTTCGTTACCTAAAACACGGAGGCGTGGTAGCTTTGATAGCCAGTTTGATTATTGTTTTTTTTGCCAGGTATGAAGTGGCCGCAACATCGATTCTGGCTAAGAGCTCAAATAACCTGGAAGAAATCGGTAAGTGTCAAATAAGATCTTATGTTCAGATCCCTGAAAGTATGCAGGAAAAATTACTTAATATTTTGGTTAGGCACCATCCTGGGTTACTTGAACATTGCCAAAGCAGTCCAGCCCGGTTGATAATATATGCACAAAGAAACGTTTTGCAGGGTAAGTCTGGGGGGATATTTTCATCTTTTTGCCCAATGGATAGTGTAAATAAGAAAATAATTTATTGTAATAACGTTTATGTAAGTCAATGGAGGCAGCATGACTAACAACGTGCTCTACCGTTCCTGCGGTTTATTAGGCTGCGCTATCATTGTTCTGATTATTTATTTGTTGTGCTTATTCAGTAAGAAAAGCAAAATGAAAACATGTGAGGCCAATGTATACTATAATATATCATCCTTAAATGATTCATATACATTTGATGGTCATGTTTTATTTGATATGAATAATAACACTGGTTATGTTTCCTTGTCCGGAAAAATAGTCGATGGCGATGAGACTTACTATCTGTCACAGGACATCAACTTTGACTACATGGCGGTGGGTGAGGGCCGGTATAAATTATTGCCAGGTAAACAAGATACTAATAAATATGGAGATGTTCCTGATGATCTTGTAATGCCACTTTATGATATCATGGGCTTATCCGGGAAATCCCCCATTTTTATCTTTGCTAAAAATCGGGATTATATAGTCTGGGGAACGCTAAATACACCGGTTATGACCTGCGTCTTTACTTTGGATCACTGAGCGACAGATCTCTGTCTAGGCAGAAGCGCTGATAAAACCCGGCGACTGACGCCGCCGGGAACGCCATTACTTTATCGCCCCCTCAAGGATAAGTTTGTCCTTTTCTCCCCGGGTGATGCTCTGCTGATGCAGGCTATCAGCGAGCGTCACGTCATTGACGGCGAAAAACGCCCAGGCCTGCGGCGTATTGGCGAACGTTACCTCATCAAACTGGCTGTCATGCAGGAAGGAGATACTGGTCGCTTTGGTGTTACGGAAACTGACGTTGGAAAAACGCAGATTCTGGTGATAGGCATCGCGAGAATAGGTCAGCCCAAATGATTCTGCCATTTCGGCTACCGTCATGCCGTCAATCAGGATGCTGTGCTTAGCCGAAGTACCATCGACGGTGACGTCCTGCACCTGAACGTCGCGGAACTGAGCGGGCTCGTCGGCAGGGGTCGTATCATTCACGTCGGCGCTGTATTTGATAGTAAAAACGAACGGCTCTTTGGCGATATCTTTCATCGCATTATGGCGGAACAGCACATCCCTTACGCCACCGCCGTAGTAAGGGCGGCTTTTCATGCGCAGGCCGACATCGGTCATATACATGACGTTATCCTCGGCGCGAACTTTTTCGATCCATGCTCCGGTATGGCTACCGGTCACCACGGCGCCGTGGCCTTTACGGAAATAGTTATTAAAGATCCACGCCCCGCTTTGCGGCTGTTGATGAAAAGTTTCCGCGCCTTTACCAAACCCGGCGGCGAAATTGACGCAATCATCCCCGGTATCAAAGAAGTTGTTGAAAACCAGCGCATTCTGGCTATTGCCGAACTCCACGCCGTCGGCGTTATTGCCGTCAAAGGTCTGGTGAACCAGGCCATTGAGCGTGATATTTTTTGACTCCAGCGCCATTACCCCGTGGAACGCGGGGTTGCGGATTGTCAGCCCGGCAAGATAGAGGTTGTGCACGCCGCGCAGAGTCATCAGGCTGGAGCGGCGATTTTTATAGGCGCTATTGCTTTCGATGCCTTCCGCAATAGCCGCTTCGGTCTGATGCTTTGCCAGAATACCGTCTGCGCCAACTTTATTGGCATTACTGGCCCGGTACTGCGGCAGTTCATTGCCCATTTCATCGATAATTGTGGCCTCGCCGCCGCTTTTGACGCCCCGGGTCCAGCCGTTGCCGTCAATCGTACCTTGACCGACGATGCGAATATTGCGAAACGTCCCGGCCGGAGACTCGCCCTTATCGTCCGCTTCCAGCACGTTAATTAATGATGGCGGGCGACGGGGCTGCGGATGATCGCTGTAGGGATAGAGGTAATAGCCTTTTTCCAGCGGATACTGGGCCGGATCGTCTGAACCCAGCAGGGTGGCGTCAGCCGCAATCTCCAGGGTCATATCGCTGTGCAGGAACAGCGCGCCGCTCTTGAATATGCCGCCGGAAATCAGCACTTTGCAGCCCTGAGGATAGTGCGAGACCGTACAGTTATCGATCGCCTGCTGCAGCGCCTGGGTATTCAGCGTGGTGCCATCACCCTTTGCACCAAAGGTTCTGGCTTCGATGACGTGCGGCGTTTTGCGGGTTTGCGCTTTAACCACCGCGCTGTCCGGAGATTCCTGGCCATCGGCGTAGACCGCGCGCACCGTAAAGGCATATTCCGTATCCGGCTGCAGGTGAGTGACCGTAAAGGTACGCAAATCGATTGGCTGCTGCCAGCCGTCGCTGGCAATCCGCTGATAGAAGTTATCAATATAGGGTTTGGCCGGTGAAAAATGGTTTTGATTTTCGCGCGCCAGACCCAGCCGCTCGCCCTGGCGGTAAATCGCGTAGTCCACCACCTGCTGCGTCTCTGATTCCGGCTTTTCCCAAACCAGCACCAGGCTATTTTCATCAGCAGACAGGACGGGAACCATGACGTTCTGCGGCGCGGAGGCGGGCGCTTCCGCCGGGTTATCGCGGTTTACGCCGCTGTCATTACAGCCGCCTGCGAGTCCGGCCAGGGCGATAGTCAGCGCCAGCATAGGGCGTGAAGGTCGGAAGGTATTGCGCATATATTTTCCTTAATGTCATATCTCATGGAAAAACAAAACAATAATTCATTTATAGTGAAATGCTATTTTATATTTGCTTTGGAAAATAAACGCGAGTCAGCTCAATCTTTCAGCAGATGCTAAATAAATGTGGGTTGGATAAGAGAAACGCGGCCAGAAGTAAACCTCACTGGCCAGATTTCCTGTTACTGCGCGGCATAATCGAGACGATAGCCGCAGGAGGTCGGTAGCACATGTGCAAATCCCGAGCCGCCAAGATGCATACCGGCGACGAGCAGGTTTTCGCTTGTGGCCCGGGCGAGGAGCGATTCCCGCGTCGCTCTGGCCTGCGCGGGGTCGCTATCAAAAGCGATGGCAGAGGCGGGCCGGGCGGTCTGAACATGCGGAAAATGGACAATATCCCCCCAAATCAGCAGGCTTTGCGGAGCGGAGTCGATGCGAAACCCGCAATGGCCCGGCGTGTGTCCGGGTAGCCAAAGCGGGCGGATACCCGGGACGACCTCTCTCTCATCGAGAAAGCTGAGGCGGCGGGCCCACGCGCCCAGGGTTCGGCGGGCGAGGGCGAAGTTGCGCTGTCCCCGCTCATTTGCCCGATTCAACATACCGTCATCCTGCCAGTACTCCGCTTCCAGAGGATGCAGATGAAGACGGGCGTTGGGAAAGCATGGCGCGCCGTGAGCATCCAACAGGCCGCCAATGTGATCCGGGTGGCCGTGGGTCAGTAGTACGGTATCGATCTCTTCTGCTCCAACCCCCGCCGCTTGCAAACTCGCGGCAAGCGTGCCGCCTCCTGTACCTGCATCGACCAGAATCGTCCTTCCCTGGCCGCGAATAAGATAGGCATTAATGTCGATATCATCCGGCGCAATGATGCCGGCATGGCGCTGGATTTCCAGAGCATCATCGCTATTGATACCGGAAAGCAGCGTCAGGCTGGCGGCCATACTGCCGTCGCTAAGGGCCATCACCTGAAAGTCGCCAATCTGGCGGGAGATAAAAGCGGGATTGCGCATTATGGCCTCTTAGCGTGCATCAGGTTGAATATCAAGAGAGCTGAGCAGCTGAGCGCCCATGGTCTCGTAGATGCGGTATTTTTCCTGTCCCGCAAGCAGCCTGGCCTCCCGGCGCGGCAGAATGTAGGCCACGCGCTGCGGCGGATTGTTATCCAGCCCGGCAGCGTGCAGTATGGTCGGCGGATACCCCAGTTCTGCGTCAATGAAGTCCAGCGGCGCCGGGCTGAGTAACAGAACCTCATCCTGGGAGACCTGCGGAAATACATCGTCGTACCGATACAGGTTGCGGCGCCAGTCGCAAATATGCGCCTGCCAGCGCGAAAAGTTGCCGCCGCCTTTAAGCCGATACTCTTCGCTGGCGATAACGGCTGCATCGGTAATGGTATGAATCGCCAGATAGAGCGGGCTGCGGGAGGAAAGGGCGCGAAAGCGCTGCGAGGCGCGGAAACCGCCGACGGAAACCAGCGCCGGCAGCTTGTGCTGGCTGTAAAACGTATTCCAGCTGGCTTCGCTTTCCGGATCGGCGTAACTGCACTCAACGATATATAGCATGGGCAAGCCTCTGCATGATTGAAGGGTGATATTGACGTTTAATCATCCTACGTGCTGCACTGAGCCGCCTGAAACGATATTATTTCATCCTTCAATGATCTTTTGTCATCAATGCACCGCGTAAACCGGATACCCGTATGCGAAAAAAACTCCCCAGCAGCGCCTCTCTGCAGGCCTTTGAGGCCGCCGCCAGGCACGGTAATTTTGCCCGCGCGGCGGAAGAACTGTCGCTTACCGAAGGGGCGATAAGTCGGCAAATCGCCCGCCTGGAATCGCTGCTGAATTGCAAACTGTTTGAACGGACGGGAAGCCGGGTGCGGCTGAATCCTAACGGCGCGCGCTATGCGCACCATGTGCGCGAGACGCTGGAGCGGCTGGAACGCGACGCTCAGTATCTGATGGGCGTCGCGGACGGCAGCCGAAGCCTGGAAATCGCCTCCCCCCCGACCTTTGCCAGCCGTTGGTTGATTCCCCGTCTGGGGGATTTTCATCGCCGCTACCCGGACATCATGCTGAACATCGCGGTCAGAACCGAGCCGTTTATTCTTACCGGCAGTGGTTTTGATGCGGCGGTGCACTTTGAGCATCCCGCATGGGCCGGAATGCGCCGGCAATTTCTGTTTGAGGAGCGGCTGGTGCCGGTATGCCATTCTGCGTTGTTCACGGGAGGCGAAGCCTTGAGTCAGTTGAACCTGTTACCGCGCATTCACCGACGGCAAAACCCCGACGCCTGGCCGCGCTATGCTGAAGAGTGTGGGATCGCGCTGGATCATCCGGCGCGGGGCGTGCGCTACGATCTGCATGAGATGGCGATAGCCGCCGCGCTGGCCGGGCAGGGCGTTGCGCTGGTACCGCACGTGTACGTTGAAAAAGAGCTTGAAAACGGGACGCTGGTTGCGCCCTGGCCTTTGGCTCGCAGCCTGAGCAAGCGCTTTTGTCTGGTTAAACCGCTGGAGCCCGGGATCAATGAATCGGCGCTACAGGCGTTTGAACAGTGGCTACTGGCGCAATAAGGCCCGAACGCGGGCCCTGGTCTCGGTCAGGCGTGGGATAAAAGCGGGAACATCAGCTTATGCGCTTTGAAGATATTTTCTTTTTGTCCGTAGATAAACAGAAGATCTTCGCCTTCAATTTTTTCATACTCACCAACCCGGTTCTCTTTGGGAGTAAAGCCCAGCACGGCCTGATAGGTATTTTCATCGGCGAGCTCATTAATAATGGCCGACAAAGAACGGCCGCTGTCGCAAAAAATATCAAAACAGATCAGCGCCGGTCCGTTTTGCATCGCGATGGCGATAGCCTGATTTTTCTCGGAATAAAAGACGAAGTGCTTCATAAACGCGGAACAGTAAAACATCAATAAACCGAAGTTATTCTGTACGCGCAGCTGCGAAAAGGGATTCGATTTTTCATAATACCGCTGTAATAGCGCGACATCCTCCGGCCGATCCATATCGAGCTTGCGGAAGTCGCCCGCCGCCGGCATTACTGGCAGGATAGCCTGATGCTCCTCGGTGCGCTCGAAGCCGAATTTTGGATAAAAATCAACGGTGTTTGGGTTAGCGAACAGAAAGAAAGCATCGGCTTTATCCTGCCAGTCCGCCAGAATGGCATTCACGAGCTGACCGGCGAGGCCCTTATTACGATGATCGACATCGGTCATCACGGTACCGATTTGAATATAGCGGCGGGGTTCATCCTGCCAGACCAGATCGATAATATTGGCGGAGGCGTTAGCAATCACTTTATTGTTGCTGACGAGGGCGTAGGGAATATAGGCGTCGGTCCAGTATCCTTTGCGGTACCACTCTTTAAAGGAGAGATCGAAGGTTTTAATCGCAAGATCAATGAAGCTATTTCTTAAAACGTCATTGTGCACAATTTGCTTATCTAATTTGTAGTTCATCGTCGACATTCCTTTACGCTGCGGGTGAGGCGCTGTTTTTCGGCCATCTGTTCGGCGGTCCGATCTGTGCCGGGCGACCTAAAAATAGCATATCCCCACGGTTGGGCGACGATTGTCGTGCCTAAGCTTTGCTCAGGTCACACATTCGGCGAAAATAAGGTCAAAAAGGGCAGACTTTCGTCTCCTCAAGGAACATCGCGGTGAATCAAAGAAAAGTCTTTAGCAAATGAAAGTTTGTCACGCTTCGAAAACGGAGAAGAATATATTGCGTTCATGGTCATGACCCCTATCATTAATAGGTAGGGGAAATGTGTTATCATCCCGCCTTTCCCTTTTCGTCCTGGGGCTCTTTTTTATGCAACAACCTGTTGTTCGCGTTGGAGAATGGCTGGTTACTCCCTCTGTTAACCAAATTAGCCGCAAGGGGCGTCAGCTAACTCTCGAACCGCGCTTAATCGATCTTCTGGTTTTCTTTGCCCGCCATCCTGATGAAGTACTGAGTCGGGATGAGCTTATCGACAACGTCTGGACCCGCAACGTTGTGACCAGTCACGTCGTCACGCAAAGCGTTTCTGAGCTACGTAAGTCGCTGAAAGATGGCGACGATAGCAGCATGGAATATATCGCTACCGTTCCTAAACGCGGCTATAAGCTAACGGTGCCGGTGATTTGGTGTACGGAAGAGGGGGAGGAACTGACGCCGGTTATTCCTGCAGAAACGCCGACGGTCGCCGTGGACGCGCCATCGGTTTCCCCGCAGCCTGAGGCGGCTGCGCCAGAGATGGCGCCGGTGGCGAAGCCGGAAAAACGTAAGCGGCTGAGTACCTTTATCGTCTGGGGCCTGTTTTTGCTGGCGCTGGCAAGCTGCGTGGCGCTGGTGGCATTATCCACCCTGGAGTCGCGCCCGCCGGTCACAAAAACCCGCATACTGCTCAACCCGCGGGATGTTGATATCCACCTGCTCAGCGGCAATACCTGTAACAACTGGTCATCGCAGCACTCCTATGCCATCGGCCTGGGGAGCCTGATTACCACCTCGCTGAACACGTTCTCCACCTTTATGGTGCATGATAAAACCAACTACAACATCAATGAGCCGAGCAGTTCCGGAAAAACCCTGACCATTGAGTTCGTCAACCAGCGGCACTATCGCGCGCAGCAGTGCTTTATGTCGGTCAAAGTGGTGGATAACGCCGACGGATCGACGATGATGGACAAGCGCTACTTCGTGACCAGCGACAACCAGCTGTCGATTCAAAACGACCTGCTGAGTAGCCTGTCGGACGCGCTTAAGCAGCCATGGCCGGCGCGAATGCAGGAGATGCTTAAGCAGTATCAGCCGTCGCAAAGTATCGCGCTCACGCATTTCTATCAGGCGCATCAGTTATTAATGAACGGAGACGTCGATTCGCTGGGCAAAGCCAGTAGCCTGCTTGCGGATGTGAATAAGCAGTCGCCGGACTTTACCTACGCCTGGGCGGAAAAGGCGCTGGTGGACGTATTACGCCATTCCCAACAGCCGTTAGATGATAAACAACTGGCCGATCTTTACAGCGAAATAACCCGGGTGGGTAATATGCCGGGGATTAAAGATATGGCAATATTTTATCAAATTAAAACGGTAGACATGCTGGGTAAAGGCAAAGTCGATGAAGCCTACAGCGCGATTAATTCCGGGATTGATCTGGAAATGTCGTGGATGAACTATGTGCTGCTGGGCAAAGTGTACGAAATGAAAGGACAGAACCGGGAAGCTGCCGATGCCTATCTGACGGCGTTTAATTTACGGCCGGGAGAGAATACGTTTTACTGGATTGAAAACGCGGTATTCCAGACCTCTGTAACCCGAGTGGTACCGTATCTCGATAATTTCCTCGCTTCAGAATAAGTAAACCCTCATCACGGCCATGGTTTTGGCCGTGATGAGGTTAAAATTATGTTTCTCATGAGCCGCCAGATTGTTATATCTTATAACCAGTCCGGTCCCGCATGTAACACCTTTTCAACACGATTTAGAGTTCACAACTTATTGAAAAATAACTTCATTTATCTTTTCCTGATATCAACATGTCATCCTGATATGTTGCACGAAAAAGGTCAAAATATCATTTGTCTGACGTTTGCAGTTATTTCACTTTATCTTTAGGACTTATCTCGTACTAATCCGTAATCTTGTTGGCAGTTGGTCGGGTCAATAAAAGGTTCATCATCATGATCTGTACCTCCCAAATAAACTTAGGAGAAAAGCAAACATGAGTTCTGCCAAGAAGATCGGGCTATTTGCCTGTACCGGCGTCGTCGCCGGTAATATGATGGGGAGCGGTATCGCATTATTACCTGCAAACCTCGCTAGCATCGGTGGTATTGCCATCTGGGGTTGGGTGATTTCTATTATTGGCGCGATGTCTCTGGCTTATGTTTATGCCCGACTGGCGACCAAGAACCCGCAGCAGGGCGGCCCTATTGCCTACGCCGGTGAAATATCTCCGGCGTTCGGTTTCCAGACCGGTGTGCTTTATTATCACGCCAACTGGATCGGTAATCTGGCAATCGGTATTACCGCCGTCTCTTATTTATCAACGTTCTTCCCAATTTTAAATAACCCGGTGCCGGCAGGTATTGCCTGTATTGCCATCGTATGGATATTCACCTTCGTGAATATGCTCGGCGGGACCTGGGTTAGCCGCTTGACAACCATTGGCCTGGTGCTGGTACTTATTCCGGTAGTTATGACCGCCGTGGTCGGCTGGCACTGGTTTGATGCCGCAACCTATCAGGCAAACTGGAACACCTCCAGCACTACTGACAGTCATGCGGTAATCAAAAGTATTCTGCTCTGCCTGTGGGCCTTTGTCGGGGTGGAATCCGCCGCCGTCAGTACCGGAATGGTGAAAAACCCGAAACGCACCGTGCCGCTGGCTACCATGCTGGGCACTGCGATGGCCGGTATCGTCTACATCGCAGCGACTCAGGTTATTGCGGGTATGTATCCTGCTTCTCAGATGGCCGCATCCGGTGCGCCGTTTGCAGTGAGCGCCTCCACTATTCTCGGCGGCTGGGCTGCGCCGATGGTTTCCGCCTTCACCGCCTTTGCGTGCCTGACTTCGCTCGGTTCGTGGATGATGCTGGTGGGTCAGGCCGGCGTACGTGCCGCCAATGACGGTAACTTCCCGAAAGTGTATGGCGAAGTCGACAGCAACGGGATCCCGAAAAAAGGCCTGCTGCTGGCCGCGGTGAAAATGACCGCGCTGATGGTACTGATTACCCTGATGAACTCTACTGGCGGCAAAGCTTCTGACCTGTTCGGCGAGTTGACCGGTATCGCGGTACTGCTGACTATGCTGCCTTACTTCTACTCCTGCGTTGACCTGATTCGCTTCGAAGGCATCAATGTACGCAACTTCGTCAGCCTGATTTGCTCCGTACTCGGCTGCGCGTTCTGCTTCATCGCCCTGATGGGGGCAAGCTCCTTCGAACTGGCCGGTACCTTTATCGTCAGCCTGATTATCCTGATGTTCTACGGTCGCAAAATGCACCAGCGCCAGAACAACGACAACTCAGCAGATAGCAACACCGCCAGCGCGCATTAATCAGCAACCCTATTCCTGAGGCTCCTTCCATCACCTGTCACGACGTGGCGGGAGGGGCTTTCTTTATCTGGAGATTTGACTATGAACGTTATCGCAATCATGAATCACATGGGTGTCTACTTCAAAGAAGAACCCATCCGTGAACTGCATCGCGCCCTCGAACGCCTGGACTTCCGTATTGTCTACCCGAACGACCGTGAAGACTTATTAAAACTTATCGAAAACAATGCGCGTCTGTGCGGCGTTATCTTCGACTGGGATAAATACAATCTCGAACTGTGCGAAGACATCAGCAAAATGAACGAATATATGCCGCTGTATGCCTTTGCAAATACTTACTCAACGCTGGACGTCAGTCTCAACGATCTGCGGATGCAGGTTCGCTTCTTCGAATATGCGCTGGGCGCCGCGGAAGATATTGCGAATAAAATCAAACAGAATACTGACGAGTATATCGACACCATTCTGCCGCCGCTGACCAAAGCGCTGTTTAAATACGTACGTGAAGGCAAATATACCTTCTGTACGCCAGGCCATATGGGCGGTACCGCGTTCCAGAAAAGCCCGGTCGGCAGCATCTTCTACGATTTCTTTGGTTCCAATACCATGAAATCCGATATCTCCATTTCGGTATCTGAACTTGGTTCTCTGCTGGACCACAGCGGCCCGCACAAAGAAGCGGAAGAGTACATCGCTCGCGTCTTCAACGCGGAACGCAGCTACATGGTGACGAACGGGACCTCTACCGCTAACAAAATCGTCGGGATGTACTCTGCGCCAGCAGGTAGCACCGTACTGATTGACCGTAACTGCCATAAATCGCTGACCCATCTGATGATGATGAGCGACATTACGCCAATCTACTTCCGCCCGACGCGTAACGCCTACGGTATCCTCGGCGGTATTCCGCAGAGCGAATTCCAGCATGCGACCATCGCGAAGCGCGTAAAAGAAACCCCGAACGCGACCTGGCCGGTGCACGCGGTGATCACCAACTCCACCTATGATGGTCTGCTGTACAACACGGACTACATCAAGAAAACCCTGGATGTGAAATCCATCCACTTTGACTCCGCGTGGGTGCCTTACACCAACTTCTCGCCGATTTATGAAGGCAAATGCGGGATGAGCGGCGGCCGCGTTGAAGGCAAAGTGATTTATGAAACCCAGTCCACGCACAAATTGCTGGCGGCGTTCTCTCAGGCTTCGATGATCCACGTCAAAGGCGACGTTAACGAAGAAACCTTTAACGAAGCCTACATGATGCACACCACAACGTCTCCGCACTACGGCGTGGTGGCTTCTACGGAAACCGCGGCGGCGATGATGAAAGGCAACGCCGGTAAGCGCCTGATCGACGGCTCTATCGAACGTTCTATCAAGTTCCGTAAAGAGATCAAACGTCTGAAAGGCGAGTCCGACGGCTGGTTCTTCGACGTCTGGCAGCCAGAACATATCGATGGTCCTGAATGCTGGCCGCTGCGTTCCGACAGCGCATGGCACGGTTTCAAAAACATCGACAACGAGCACATGTATCTCGACCCGATTAAAGTCACCTTGCTGACCCCGGGGATGAAGAAAGACGGCACCATGGATGAGTTCGGTATTCCGGCCAGCATCGTGGCGAAGTATCTCGACGAGCACGGTATCGTGGTCGAAAAAACCGGCCCGTACAACCTGCTGTTCCTGTTCAGTATCGGTATCGATAAAACCAAAGCGCTGAGCCTGCTGCGCGCGCTGACCGATTTCAAACGCGCGTTCGATCTGAACCTGCGGGTGAAAAACATGCTGCCGTCGCTGTATCGTGAAGATCCTGAATTCTACGAAAACATGCGCGTTCAGGAACTGGCGCAGAACATTCACAAATTGATTGAGCATCACAACCTGCCGGACCTGATGTTCCGCGCGTTCGAAGTGCTGCCGACCATGGTGATCACGCCGTACGCCGCGTTCCAGAAAGAGCTGCACGGTCAGACCGAAGAGGTGTATCTCGAAGAGATGGTGGGTCGCGTTAACGCCAACATGATCCTGCCGTATCCTCCGGGAGTGCCGCTGGTCATGCCGGGTGAAATGATCACCGAAGAGAGCCGTCCGGTGCTGGAGTTCCTGCAGATGCTGTGCGAAATCGGCGCCCACTACCCGGGCTTTGAAACCGATATCCACGGCGCCTATCGTCAGGCGGATGGTCGTTACACCGTTAAAGTGCTGAAAGAAGAAAACAACAAATAATCGATGCACAACAGGGAAGTGGCTTGCCACTTCCCTTTTTTCACGCTGCAAGGAGAACATATGAAAACACCCTCACAGCCGCGCGCGATTTATTACATCGTTGCGATCCAAATCTGGGAATATTTCAGCTTTTACGGCATGCGTGCCTTGCTTATCCTCTATCTCACCCATCAGCTCGGCTTTGATGACAGCCATGCCATCAGCCTGTTCAGCGCTTACGCCTCTCTGGTGTACGTCACTCCTATTCTCGGCGGCTGGCTTGCCGACCGCCTGCTCGGCAACCGCACGGCGGTGATTGCCGGCGCGCTGTTAATGACGCTTGGCCACGTAGTGCTGGGCGTCGAATCCACTTCCACCTGGAGCCTGTATCTCGCGCTGGCGATCATTATCTGCGGCTACGGCTTGTTCAAATCCAACATTAGCTGCCTGCTGGGCGAACTCTATGCCGTTGACGATCGGCGCCGCGATGGCGGTTTCTCGCTGCTGTACGCCGCCGGTAACGTCGGCTCCATCGCCGCGCCCATCGCCTGCGGGCTGGCGGCGCAGTGGTACGGCTGGCATATCGGTTTTGCGCTGGCGGGGATCGGCATGTTTGTCGGCCTGATGATCTTCCTCAGCGGTAGCCGCTACTTCCGTGATACCCGCGGTGTCGATAAACAGGCGCTGCGGACGGTGAAGTTTGTGCTGCCGACCTGGGGCTGGCTGGTGGTGATGCTCTGCGTTGCGCCGGTGTTCTTTACGCTGCTGCTGGAAAATAACTGGTCCGGCTATCTGCTGGCGATAGTTTGCGTGTTCGCCGCCCAGATGGTAGCCCGCATTATGGTCAAATCCCCGGAACATCGCCGCGCGCTGTGGCAGATCGTTCTGCTGATGCTGGCCGGTACCCTGTTCTGGGTTCTGGCGCAGCAGGGCGGGAGCTCGATTAGCCTGTTCATCGACCACTTTGTGAACCGCCGCTTGTTGAATATTGAAGTGCCGACCGCGCTCTTCCAGTCGGTTAACGCCGTGGCGGTGATGGCGGCGGGCGTCGTACTGGCGTGGTTGATGCGTCCGGAAGGTTCCGTGCGCTCGGCGCTGCGCGTATGGCTGAAGTTCGCCTTTGGTCTGGTGCTGATGGGCTGCGGCTTTATGCTGCTGGCGCTTAACGCACGCCACGGCGCGGCGCAAGGGCAGGCATCGATGGGCATGATGGTGGCAGGACTGGCGCTGATGGGCTTTGCCGAACTGTTTATTGACCCGGTGGCGATGGCGCAGATCACCCGCCTCAATATGCCCGGCGTTACCGGCATGCTGACCGGCATTTATATGCTGGCGACCGGCGCGGTCGCTAACTGGCTGGCGGGCGTCGTCGCCCAGCAGACCACCGAGTCGCAAATCAGCGATACGGCAATTGCCGCGTATCAGCACTTCTTTGCGCAGATGGGCGAATGGACGCTGGGCTGCGTGGCGATCATTGTCGTCGTCGCCTTCGCCGCCGCGTTCAGCGTTGGCAAACGCCGCGCGGCCGCCGGTGAGCTTCCCGGAGGCGGCGCCTAGCCTTCGGCTGGCGACAGATGCGGCTTTGCGGGAAATCTCCCCCCGGTCGCGCTGCGCTTACCGGGGCGACAAAATTGTGCTGCCTGGTAGCCCGGCTAAGGCGTTTACGCCGCGAGCCGGGGATCGGCAACCTCAACAGCGGAGCGACAAGCCGCTCCTTGCACCCTTTACTGAACAGGAGGAGGATATTCTGGCGAGCGCGGAAGCCGAAGATAAAAAAGTGTTACTGAAGCGATGGCTGAGTGAAATCAGCCGGAATTGAAGCCAGGCTCCTGAAGATTATTCTTTGGTGTCGTCACCGGGACAGGCCGCGCTGGATAGCACCTGGTTCAATTATCGAAGCAAGTTTGCAAGCAGGGTTATGAGGAACCAACATGTCTGAACAACAAGCACAAGGTGCCGATGAGGCAATTGACCTTAATAATGAACTGAAAACCCGTCGTGAAAAACTGGCCGCGCTGCGCGAGCAGGGCGTGGCGTTCCCGAACGATTTTCGCCGTGACCACACTTCTGACCAGCTTCATGCGGAGTTCGATGGTAAGGAAAACGACGAGCTCACCTCTCTGAATGTCGAGGTCTCCGTGGCTGGCCGCATGATGACTCGCCGCATTATGGGTAAAGCCTCTTTCGTTACTTTACAGGACGTCGGCGGCCGCATTCAGCTGTACGTCGCGCGCGACGATCTGGCGGAAGGCGTCTACAACGAACAGTTTAAGAAATGGGATCTCGGCGACATCATCGCCGCCCGCGGTAAGCTGTTTAAAACCCAAACCGGCGAACTCTCCATTCACTGTACCGAGCTGCGCCTGCTGACCAAGGCATTACGCCCGCTGCCGGACAAGTTTCACGGCCTGCAGGATCAGGAAGCGCGCTATCGTCAGCGCTATCTGGATCTGATTTCCAACGAAGAGTCGCGCCACACCTTCAAGGTGCGTTCGCAGATCCTCGCCGCCATGCGTCAGTTCATGGTTGCGCGCGGCTTTATGGAAGTGGAAACCCCGATGATGCAGGTGATCCCCGGCGGCGCTTCCGCGCGTCCGTTTATCACCCATCATAATGCGCTCGATCTGGATATGTATCTGCGCATCGCGCCGGAGCTGTATCTGAAACGGCTGGTGGTCGGCGGCTTTGAACGGGTATTCGAGATCAACCGTAACTTCCGTAACGAAGGTATTTCCGTACGTCATAACCCAGAGTTCACCATGATGGAACTCT